>NZ_MLCO01000045.1 GCF_001982615.1 Teichococcus deserti
CCGCCCAGCCGGTGACCCCGCGCCGCGTGCTGGTGGTCGACGACGTCGCGGTGAACCGCCTGGTCGCCCAGGCCCTGCTGGAGGCCGACGGCCACACCGTGCTGCTGGCCGACAGCGGCGAGGCGGCGCTGGCCCTGCTGGAGGCCGGCGCCCAGGTCGAGGTGGTGCTGCTCGACCTGCAGATGCCCGGCCTCGACGGCCCCCAGACCGCCCGCCGCCTGCGCGCCCTGCCACGCGACGGCGCGGCGCTGTCGATCATCGCCGTCAGCGCCGCCGGTACGGCAGAACGCGCCGCCTCCCTGGCGGCGGGAGTCGACGCCCACCTGCCGAAGCCGATCGATCGCATGGCGCTGGCGGCGGCGCTGCAGGCGCTGCCGGAGGTGGTGAAGGCGACGGAGTGAGGTTGGGGCGGTCTCGTCAGATCCCCTGCCCGCCCGACACCTCGATCCGCTGCGCGTTCACCCAGCGATTCTCCTCGCCCAGCAGCCCCGCGATCATCGGCCCGATATCGTCCGGCACGCCGGCGCGGCCGAGCGCGGTCATCCCGGCGAAGACCTTGTTGATCTCCGGGTTGTCGCGCACCGCGCCGCCGCCGAAATCGGTCTCGATCGCGCCGGGGGCGACGGTGTTCACCGCGATGCCGCGGGCGCCGAGCTCCTTCGCCATGCAGAGCGTCAGCACCTCCACCGCGCCCTTCACCGCGGCATAGGCGGCGTAGCCCGGGAAGGGCCGGCGCGTCAGGCCGGAGGACAGGTTCACGATCCGCCCGCCCGCCGCGATCCGCGGCAGCAGCGCCTGGGTCAGGAAGAACACCCCCTTGAAATGGACATCGACCAGGCGGTCGAACTGCGCCTCGGTGGTCTCGCTGATCATCGCCTGGTCGCCATGGCCGGCATTGTTCACCAGGTGATCGAAATCCTCGCGTCCCCAGTGGTCGCCCAGGGCCTGGCCCAGGCGCTCGGCGAAGGAGGCGAAGCCCGCAACAGCACCGGTGTCGAGCGGCAGGGCCACGGCGTGGCGGCCGAGGCCGGCGATCTCGGCGACCACGGCCGCCGCCTCGGCGGCGCCGCTGCGATAGGTCAGGACGACGTCGCCGCCGCGCCGCGCGACGGCCAGCGCCGTGTTGCGGCCCAGGCCGCGGCTGCCGCCGGTGATCAGGGTGATCTTGCTCATGGCTCCGTGCTCCTTGCCGGGTGTGCCGCCGGTATCGGCCGGATCGCCCCTGGCGTGTTGCCGGATGCTCCGGCGGTCTTGCCTGATCCTCCAGATCGGATGCGGCAGCCCCGCGGCCGGGCTAGGCTGTGCCGCATGACCCCGCTGCTGGATGCCGTCCGCCGCCATGCCGATGCCTGCGCCGACCGGCATGGCCTGGCCTCGACCCCGATCCCCGGCCTGACCACGGTCCGCGCCGCGGCGCCGAGCGGCCTGGTCCATGCCATCGCCCGCCCCCTGGTCTGCCTGGTGCTGCAGGGATCGAAGGCGGTCAGCATGGGGCCGGCGCGTTTCTCCTTCAGCGCCGGGGATTTGCTGCTCATCAGTGCTGACGTGCCGACGGTCAGCCAGATCACCGCCGCCAGCCGAGTCGCGCCCTATTATTCCCTGGTGCTGGAGCTCGACCCGGCGGTGATCGCCGGGCTCGCCGTCCGGATGGGTCCGCCGGTGCCGGAGCCCGCCGGCTCCGCCGTCCGCCTCGACCCCACCGCGGCGGAGGTCGCCGATGCGGCGCTGCGGCTGATGCGCCTGCTCGACCGCCCGGAGGCCGCGCCGCTGCTGCAGAAGCCCTTGCTGACCGAGATCCATTACTGGCTGCTCGCGGGGCGCCACGGTGCCGCGATCCGCCGGCTGGGCTGGCCCGATGGCCCGGCGCAGCGCATCGCCCGCGCCGTCGCCCTGCTGCGCTCGGATTACGCGCAGCCGCTGCCGACCGCGCGCTTGGCCGCGGCGGCGGGGATGAGCCTGTCGGCCTTCCACGCGCATTTCCGGGCCGTGACCTCGCTGACGCCGCTGCAGTTCCAGAAGCAGCTGCGGCTGATCGAGGCGCGGCGGCTGATGCAGGCGGAGGGTGCCGGCGCCAGCCAGGCCGCCTTCGCCGTCGGCTATGAGAGCGTCCCGCAATTCACCCGCGAATACGGCCGCCTCTTCGGCCAGCCGCCAGTCCGGGACGCGCGGCAGGCACGGGAGGCGGCGCGCCGAGAGCCGACTGGCTGCGGAGAGACGAAGCCAATCGGCTCCAGGACGTTGGCCTGACCGCGTGTATCAGGCTTGTCGCTGATCCCACCCCGCGCCGTCACGCTCTAGGGCGCGATCCCGGTCTCCCGCGCCGAGGGCACCACCGTCGCCGGATTGCCGTCCAGGGCGGCCACCAGCTCAGGCTCCAGCGCCTCCAGCGCGAAGGGCAGCGACAGGATGCTGCCGAAGGACAGCGCTGCCGAGACCAGCGCGGTGGTCACCACCTCCCGCCCCTCGCGATGCGCCCGCAGCAGACGGCGCAGCGGCAGGGCCGCGACCTCGGGCACCTGCTCGGTGGCGATCACCCAGAGCAGCAGATCGGCGTCCAGCGGCGACAGGTCCTCGGGCGAGAGGCGGGCGTAGAAGCCGTAGCTGACCGGCCGCCGCGCCACCGCCTCGGGCTCGACGAAGCCGAGCTCGGCCAGGAAGCGGCCGCGGGTGTCGCTGCGGATGAAGGCGCCGGTCTCGCCGCCGAAGGCATAGGCGGCGACGGCGCGCCGCCCGGCCCAGCCGGGATGCCGCGCCTGGGCCTCGGCGAAGTTTTTCCGGGTGGCGGCGATGGCGGCCTCGGCCTCGGCGCTGCGGCCAAGGGCGAGGCCGATGCGGCGGGCGACGGAATCCCAGGGCGTGCCGAAGCTGGTCTGGCCGCGCGCCTCCATCAGCACGGGGGCAAACTTGGACAGCGTCGCATGGATCTCGGGCGGGATGCCGGAGGCGATGCCGATGATCAGGTCGGGCTGCAGCGCGGCCACCCGCTCGACCGAGACATCGCCGGTCAGCACCACGGGCGCCGGCCCCTGGGCCGCGACCGCCTGCAGCGCCGGCTGCGCCCAGGGCCAGATGGCGCCCGGCGCGTCGCCGAACCATTGCCGCACCGCGACCGGCAGCACGCCCAGCGCCAGCAGCGTGTCGTGGGTGGTGTAGCCGAGCGATACCACCCGCCGCGGGACGTCCTTCAGCACGATGCCGCCGAAGGCGTCGTCGATGCGGGTCCCGGCGGCCCGGGCTGGGGACGTGGCGGCCGCGGCCAGCCCGCCCAACAGGGCGCGGCGGCCGAAACGGGAAGAAAAGGTGGTCATCATCGCCTCGCTGCAGCCGGCCGCGCCCCCTAGCAGATCGGCGGGCATCGCGCGCGCTTCAACCCTCGGCCATCCGCGCTCCGTCCCGCCCGGCCAGGGCGCAGCGCCGGGACAGCGGCCAACGCCGATCGCGCCGATAGACGGGAACGATCGCGCTTTCGCGAGGATGCCCTGGCCAAGCGGCGCCGCCACCGATTAAGTTCCGCAACGAACCGCCTCCTGGAACCCAGACATGTCCGCCAAGCCCCTTCCCCTCGACCAGCTGAACAAGGTGACCGGGGGTGCCTTCACCCAGACCGGCGCCGGCCACGACACCGTCACCGGCACCGGTCAGGATGACGTCATCTTCACCGGCGCCGGCAACGACACCGCCGCCGGCGGCGCCGGCCAGGACCAGATGTACGGCGAGGCCGGCGACGACCGGCTCGCCGGCGGCGCGGGCGACGACCTGCTCTTCGGCGGCGAGGGCAAGGACGTCCTCAACGGCGGCATGGGCCGGGACCAGCTGCAGGGCGGCGCAGGCGACGACACGCTCGATGGCGGTGTCGGCGACGGGGCGGCCGACCTGGCCTTCGGCGGCGACGGCAACGACAGCTTCGTCTGGGCGCCGGGCGACGGCAACGACACCTTCTTCGGCGGCCCGGGCAACGACACGCTGCAGCTGGACAATGTGAGCCTGGGGCAGCTGCAATCCGCGCTGTCCCTGGACGGCAACGCCAACCTGCAGATGCATGTCGGCAGCAACAGTCAGGGGCAGCAGCAGGTGACCTTCACCGACGCTCAGGGCAATCCGGCCAGCTTCAGCGGCACGGTCAGCATCGGCGGCGAGACCCTGCGCTTCGCGGATATCGAGAAGATCGCGCTGGTCTAGCCGTCCCACCGCGGTCCGCGGCGGCGGGAGGCCTCAGCCCTCCCGCCCCTCGCTGACCCGGGCCTTCGTCGCCAGCACGTCGGCGCGCTCGTTCATCGGGTCGCCGGCATGGCCGCGCACCCAGCGCCAGTCGACCTTGTGCGGCCTGGCGGCGGCCAGCAGGCGCTGCCACAGTTCCATGTTCTTCACCGGATCCTTGGCCGCGTTGCGCCAGTTGTTGCGCACCCAGCCGTTGACCCAGCGGCTGATGCCGTTGCGGACATATTCGCTGTCGGTGTGCAGCACCACGGCGCAGGGCCGCTTCAGGCTTTCCAGCGCCGAGATCGCCGCCGTCAGCTCCATGCGGTTGTTGGTGGTCGCCGCGTCGTAGCCGGACAGCTCCTTCTCGACGCTGCCGTAGCGCAGGATGGCCGCCCAGCCGCCGGGGCCGGGATTCGGCTTGCAGCCGCCATCGGTCCAGATCTCGACCACCCGCGCCTCGGCCTCCGGGGCGGGTTCCAGGGCGTCAGAGGCCATAGGCGCTGGCGTCCTTCGCGCCGGCGTGGAAGCGCAGCCGCTTCAGATATTCCAGCGGGTCCTTGCGGGTGACCATGGCGCCGGGGGGCGTGTTGGTCCAGTCGAACAGCCGGGTCAGCAGGAAGCGGAGGGCGGCGCCCCGGCAGAGCACCGGCAGCGCCTCGATCTCGGCCTCCGATAGCGGGCGCAGCGCCTGGTAGGCGCCGATCATCGCGCGGGCCTTGGTCACATTGAAAGAAAAGTCCTGCTCGAAGCACCAGGCGTTCAGGCAGATCGCCAGGTCATAGGCGAGCGTGTCGGTGCAGGCGAAGTAGAAGTCGATCAGTCCGGAGACCCGCGGCGACCCCCGCGCATCCTCCAGGAAGAAGACGTTGTCCGGGAACAGGTCGGCATGGATATGGCCGCGCGGCAGGCCGACCGGCCAGTCGGCCAGGATGCCGGAAAGATGCCCGTCCAGCTCGGCGATCAGCCCGGGCTGCACCGCATCGCCGCCGTCGCGGCAGCGCTCCAGCAGCGGCGTCCAGGACCGCGGGCCCAGCCCGTTCGGGCGCTCGGCCCGGAAACCCTCGCCGGCGGAATGCAGCGTCGCCAGCGCGGCGCCGAGCGGCGCGCAATGCTCCGGCCGCACCCGCCGCGGCCAGTTGCCCGGCAGGAAGGTGCAGATCGCCGCCGGCCGCCCGGCCAGCTGGCGCAGCGCGACGCCGTCGCGCCCCGCCACCGGCAGCGGGCAGGACAGGCCCTGCGCCGCCAGGTGCCGCATCAGGCCCAGGAACCAGGGCAGCTCCGCCGGGTCCACCCGCTTCTCGTAGAGCGTCAGGATATAGCTGCCGCCGGTGGTCTGCAGCGCGAAGTTGCTGTTCTCCACCCCCTCGGCGATGCCGCGGAGGGCGACCAGCTCGCCCAGCTCGTAATCGGCCAGGAAGCCGCGCAGGGCGGCCTCCGTGACCTCGGTATAGACCGCCATTGGCGCTCCAGAAGTAAGACGTTAACGCGCCAGCGCCGCCGGCAGCTTGAAGGTGACGTTTTCCTCCGCCACCACGACTTCCTCAAGGGTCAGATCGTAGACTTCGCGCAGCCGGTCGATCACCTCGTCCACCAGCACCTCCGGCGCGCTGGCCCCGGCGGTGATGCCCAGCACCCCGACGCCCTCGACCAGGGCGAGGTCGAGCTCCCGCCCGCGCTGCACCATGACCGCGCGCGCGCAGCCGGCGCGCTCGGCCACTTCCCGCAGCCGCACCGAGTTGGAGGAGTTCGGCGCGCCGACCACCACCACCATCTGGGCCCGCGCCGCGATCGCCTTGACCGCGCCCTGCCGGTTGGTGGTGGCGTAGCAGATGCTCTCCTTGGCCGGGCCGACCAGATGCGGGAAGCGCCGGGTCAGCGTCGCCACGATCTCGGCGGTGTCGTCCAGCGACAGGGTGGTCTGGGTGGTATAGGCCAGCGGGCCCTCGGGCGGGACCACGGCCTCGGCCTCGGCCAGGTTGTCGACCAGGGTGACGCTGCCGGGCGGCAGCTGGCCCATGGTGCCGATCACCTCCGGATGCCCCTTGTGGCCGATCAGCAGGATGTGGCGGCCGGCCGCCGAATGCCGCTCGGCCTCGCGATGCACCTTGCTGACCAGCGGGCAGGTGGCGTCCAGATAGACCATGTTGCGCCGCTGCGCCTCGGCCGGGACCGATTTCGGCACGCCATGGGCGGAAAACACCACCGGCGCGTCCTGCGGGACCTCGTCCAGCTCCTCGACGAAGATGGCACCCTGGGCTTCCAGGCTCTGCACGACGAACTTGTTGTGCACGATCTCGTGGCGGACATAGACCGGCGGGCCGAAGCGCTTCAGCGATTCCTCGACGATCTTGATCGCCCGGTCCACCCCGGCGCAAAAGCCGCGCGGACCGGCGAGCAGGACATGCAGGGCGGGCTTGACGGTCATGGCAGCCTGTTCGATGGGGGCGTGGTGATTCATGGGCTCCGCCCGGCCTGTCCGGGGGTGGGGCTGCGACGGGGGGTGATGGACGGCCGTCCGGCCGTGCTATCGAGACCCGGCACTAAGAGGAAGAGTGGCAGCATGGTCAAGGCGCGGAACCTCCGGCTCGGCATGATGGCGGCGATGGGCGGGCTGGCGCTGCTCGCCGGCTGCGGCAGCAGCGACCGGGGCAATGCCCTGCTCGACGCCAAGGCCCCCTGCCCCAGGATCTCGATCATCGCCGACGCCGCCGACCTGACGCGCTTCCGCCCCGGCGGCGGTCGCGACCTGACGGCCATGGAACTCAATGCCTCGGTCTCCGGCTTCCAGGCGAAATGCGACTACGGCCGCAACGGCGGCCTGGACGTGACCATCACGCCCAGCTTCCTGGTCGAGCGCGGCCCCGCCTTCCGCGGCAACGCCGCCCAGATCACCTACATGGTGGCGATCATGCAGGACGACCAGCCGGTGGCGCCGCCCACCACCTATGGACTGCAGGTGGAATTCGCCCCCAACGTGTCCCGCGCCCAGGGCTCGGACGAGATCAACATCCGCCTGCCAGGCAACGCCCAGGCGGCAGCCCGCCGCCAGGTGTGGCTGGGCTTCGTCCTGTCGCAGGACGAGCTGGCTTTGAACCGGGCGCGCGGGCCTCGGTAAAGCGAAGAGACCGGGCAGGTCGGGGGAATGAATTCCCCCGAACCCCCTTCTTTTTTCTGATCGCTGGCCGTCTGCCGACCTGCGCCATGACACAGGCGACATCAGGGCAGGACGGCGGGACGCATTTTCATAAATTGGCACAGCCAGCGAAGTCGGGCGGCAGCTAAGTACTGCGTCCCGCCTGGTCGGGTGGCAGCGGCAGCCAGGCAGAAAAAAGATGGGGTCCAGGGGAATTCATTCCCCTGGCCTACCCTTCACTTGCTTTGCCCCTTCCCCTGGGGCAAGGAAGACGCCACCCGCAGATCCCACGCGGGAGAGCACAGCGCCCGGGTTTCCCTGGGTTTGGCTGTCGCCGAAGGCGCAACCGGCCCCCGGAAACGCTCAGGCAGAAGGGCCGCGTGGGTAGGGGCCTCTGGAAAGCCCGGCGACCGTCACCGACGGAAGCTGGCACCGACGGAGTAAGGCGCGAAACGCCCGCGCTGAATCTCTCAGGTCATCGGACAGAGGGGGGCCACGAACCCTGACCCGCTGCGCTCCGGCGCGGCGTTGGAGGCTGCGTGGCCGATTCCGCTGAGACCCTTGTCGAAACGCCGCTGGCGTCCCTGCATCGCGAGCTGGGAGGGCGCATGGTGCCCTTCGCCGGCTATTCCATGCCGGTGCAGTACCCCGCCGGCATCATGGCCGAGCACCTGGCGACCCGTGCCGGCGCCGCGCTGTTCGACGTCTCCCACATGGGCCAGGCCGAGCTGGTCGGCGACGGCGCCGCCGCGGCGCTGGAGCAGCTGACCCCGGCGGATGTGCAGATCCTCAAGCCGAACCGGCAGAAATACGGCCTGCTGATGACCGCCGAGGGCGGCATCCTGGACGACTTCATGGTCGCCAACCTGGGCGACCGGCTGTTCCTGGTGGTCAATGCCAGCCGCAAGCACCTGGACCTGCCGGCGATCGAGGCGGTGCTGCCCGCCGGCGTGAAGCTGAACCGGCTGGAGGACCGCGCGCTGCTGGCCTTCCAGGGGCCGCAGGCGCTCGCCCTGCTGGCGCCGCTGGCCCCGGCGCTCGCCGCCCTGCCCTTCATGGGCGTGGCGTCGACCACCATCCAGGGCATCCCGGTGCTGGCCAGCCGCAGCGGCTATACCGGCGAGGACGGCGTGGAGATCAGCGTCGCCGCCGAGCAGGCCGAGGCGCTGGCGCGCATCCTGCTGGCGCTGCCGGGCGTGGTGCCGGCGGGTCTCGGCGCGCGGGATTCGCTGCGGCTCGAGGCCGGGCTCTGCCTCTACGGCAACGACATCGACGAGACGACCAGCCCGGTCGAGGCCGCGCTGACCTGGACCATCGGCAAGCGCCGCCGCACCGAGTGGAATTTTCGGGGCGCCGAGCGCGTTCGGGAAGAACTCGATAGCGGGGCGAAGCGCCTGCGCGTCGGCATCCTGCCGGAGGGCCGCCAGCCGGCCCGCGGCCATACCGAGATTGCCGTCGGCGGCGCCACGGTGGGCGAGGTCACCAGCGGCGGCTTCGGCCCCAGCCTGAACGGCCCCTGCGCCATGGGCTACGTGGCGCGCGAGCATGCGGCCGACGGCACGAAGCTTGATCTGATGGTGCGCGGCAAGGCGGTGCCCGCCCGCGTCGCCGCCACCCCCTTCATTCCTCACCGCTACGCCCGATAAGGACCTGCCCCATGGCCGAGCTGAAATACACCAAGGATCACGAGTGGGTGCGGCTGGAGGGTGGCGTGGCCACCATCGGCATCACCGACCATGCGCAGACCGCGCTGGGCGACGTCGTCTTCGTCGACCTGCCCGAGGCCGGCCGTGAGGTCGCCGCCGGCGAGGCCTGCGCCGTGGTCGAGAGCGTCAAGGCGGCTTCCGACGTCTATGCGCCGATCGCGGGTTCCATCGTCGAGTCCAACTCGGCCCTGTCCGACGACCCGTCGCTGGTGAACAGCGCGCCGACCGCCGGGGGCTGGTTCTTCAGGATCAAGCCGGCCGACGAGGCCGAGATCGCCGCGCTGATGGACGAGGCCGAGTACCAGGCCTTCGTGGACAGCCAGGCATGAGCAGCGCGCTGGAGCAACTGGCGGCGCTCGAGGACCACGGCGCCTTCGCGTCCCGCCATATCGGCCCGGGCGAGGCCGAGATCGCCGCCATGCTGAAGGTCGTCGGCGCCTCCAGCCTGGAGGACATGGCCGAGAAGACCGTCCCCGCCGCCATCCGTGGCCAGGATTTTTCCACCTTGCCCGCCCCGGTGAACGAGGCCGAGGCCATCGCCGAGCTGCGCGGCCTGGCCGAGCTGAACACCCGCCGGCGCTCGCTGATCGGCCTCGGCTACCACGGCACCCAGGTGCCGCCGGTGATCCTGCGCAACGTGCTGGAGAATCCGGGCTGGTACACGGCCTACACGCCCTACCAGGCCGAGATCGCCCAGGGCCGCCTGGAGGCCCTGGTCAACTTCCAGACCATGGTCACCGACCTGACCGGCCTGCCGATGGCCAATGCCAGCCTGCTGGACGAGGCCACCGCCGCGGCCGAGGCCATGGCCCTGGCGCTCGCCGCCAGCAAGTCCAAGTCGCAGACCCTGCTGGTCGCGGCCGACGTGCATCCGCAGACGCTGGCCGTCATCCAGACCCGCGCCGAGCCGCTGAATCTTTCTGTTGTTGTCGTGCCGGTCGCGGAGATCGCGACCGCCTGCGCCGCCCAGAAACCTTTCGCGCTGGTCCTTCAGTATCCCGGCAGCACCGGCCAGGTCCGCGACCTGACCGCCGAGACCGCGGCGATCCAGGCCGTCAGCGGCCTGGCCATCGTCTGCGCCGACCCGCTGTCGCTGGTGCTGCTGACGCCGCCCGGCGAGATGGGCGCCGATGTCGTCATCGGCTCCTCGCAGCGCTTCGGCGTGCCGATGGGCTATGGCGGCCCGCATGCCGCCTTCATGGCGGTCAAGGACGCCTATAAGCGGCTGATGCCGGGCCGCCTGGTCGGCGTCTCGGTCGATGCCGCCGGCCGCCCGGCCATGCGCCTCGCCCTGCAGACCCGCGAGCAGCATATCCGCCGCGAGAAGGCCACCTCGAACATCTGCACCGCGCAGGTGCTGCTGGCCGTCATGGCCGGCATGTATGCCGTCTGGCACGGCCCCGAGGGCCTGACCCGCATCGCCCGCCGCGTCGCCCTGCAGGCGCAGCTGCTGGCCGATGCCGCGGCGAAGTCCGGCTTCACGCTGCGCCACGAGGCCTTCTTCGACACCCTGGCCATCGAGGCCGGCGCGAAGGCCGACGCCCTGATGGCGGAAGCGCTGTCGAGCGGCTTCAACCTGCGCCGGATCGATGCCACCGGCGTCGGCATCGCCCTCGACGAGACCGTCTCCCGCACCGAGCTGGAGACGCTGGTCGCGATCCTGGCCAAGGTCGGCGCCAAGCCGGTGGCGCTGGGCGAGCTGGCGCCCGCCGGCGGCATCCCGGCGGCACAGGCGCGGAGCTCGGCCTTCCTGACGGCGGCGGTGTTCAACACCCACCACGCCGAGCACGCCATGCTCCGCTACCTGAAGTCGCTGGAGGACAAGGACGTCGCGCTGAACCGCAGCATGATCCCGCTCGGTTCCTGCACGATGAAGCTGAACGCGACGGCGGAGATGATCCCCGTCACCTTCCCCGGCTTCTCCGAGATCCATCCCTTCGCCCCCGTCGACCAGGCCGCCGGCTACATCGCCCTGGTCCGCCGGCTGGAGGGGTGGCTGGCCACCATCACCGGCTTCGCCGCCGTCTCGCTGCAGCCGAATGCCGGCAGCCAGGGCGAATATGCCGGGCTGCTGGCGATCCGCGCCTTCCACCATGCCCGCGGCCAGGCGCAGCGCGATGTCTGCCTGATCCCGTCCTCGGCGCATGGCACCAATCCGGCCTCGGCCGTGATGGCCGGCATGCGCGTGGTCGTGGTCGGCTGCGACCGCGACGGCAACGTGGATCTTGCGGATCTCGAGGCGAAGATCGCGCAGCATGCCGAGAAGCTCTCGGCGCTGATGATCACCTACCCGTCCACGCATGGCGTGTTCGAGGAGGAGATCATCCGCATCTGCGACGCCGTGCACACGGCCGGCGGCCAGGTCTACATGGACGGCGCCAACATGAACGCGCAGGTGGGCCTGACCGCCCCCGGCCGGATCGGCGCCGATGTCTGCCACCTGAACCTGCACAAGACCTTCTGCATCCCGCATGGCGGCGGCGGCCCGGGCGTCGGCCCGATCGGCGTCGCGGCCCACCTGGCGCCGCACCTGCCGAACCACCCGCTGCTGGCCGAGGCGGGCCCCGCGACGGGCTATGGCCCGGTCTCGGCGGCGCCTTTCGGCAGCGCCTCGATCCTGCCGATCTCCTACGCCTATATCCGGATGATGGGCGGCGCCGCCCTGACGCGGGCCACCCAGGTCGCCATCCTCAACGCCAACTACATCGCCAAGCGGCTCGATGGGCACTTCCCCGTGCTCTACAAGGGCAAGCGCGGCATGGTGGCGCATGAGTGCATCCTGGACTGCCGCGGCTTCCAGCAGGGCGGCGGCGTCCTGGTCGAGGACATCGCCAAGCGCCTGCAGGATTACGGCTTCCATGCGCCGACCATGTCCTGGCCGGTGACCGGCACGCTGATGGTGGAGCCCACCGAAAGCGAGACCAAGGCCGAGTTGGACCGCTTCTGCGACGCCATGATCGCCATTCGCGCCGAGATCCGCGCGGTGGAGCAGGGCCGCAGCGACCGCGCTGACAACCCGCTGAAGAACGCGCCCCACACGGCGTCGGAAATCGCGGCGGCCGAGTGGACGCACCCCTACACCCGCGAAGAGGCCGCCTTCCCGCTGCCCTTCGTCGCGGCCCACAAGTACTGGCCGCCGGTGAAGCGCGTCGACAACGTCTACGG
Source organism: Teichococcus deserti (assembly GCF_001982615.1). Classification (GTDB taxonomy): domain Bacteria; phylum Pseudomonadota; class Alphaproteobacteria; order Acetobacterales; family Acetobacteraceae; genus Pseudoroseomonas; species Pseudoroseomonas deserti. Next base: position 12,205 of record NZ_MLCO01000045.1, read on the forward strand.
CGATCGGAACCTGATCTGCACCTGCGCGCCCTTGGAAGAGTACGCGCAGGCGGCGGAGTAAGGCTTCAGAGAAGGCTGGGGGAATGAATTCCCCCAGACCCCCTTCTTCTTTCTGGGGCGACTGCCGTGTCCAAGTGGGGACGGTACGCGCCACGGCCCAGCAGCAGCGCGACCTTCAAGGTCGCGCTGTTTTTGTATGATGGCGTCCCGCCGTGATGCCTTGGTGTCGGTTTCGTTGAAGCACTGGTCAGCAAACGGCCGGTGATCAGAAAAAAGATGGGGTCCAGGGGAATTCATTCCCCTGGCCTTCATGCTGCCTTCTCTTCCCTCAACCTCTTCCTGAGAAAAGCGAGGACCGCCGCTTCCTCCGGCTTCAGCTTCGGCAGGTCGTCGCGCAGCACGGCGTCGACCTGCTGCTTCACCTGCACCAGCAGGCTGCCTTGCAGGTAGCTGTCGAGCACTTCCGGGTGGACATAGCATTTGCGGCAGATGGCGGGCGTGTTGCCCAGCCGGGTCGCCGCGTGCTCGATGGCCGCCTTGACATTGCGCTTGGCGGCGGCGTCGCTGTCGAAGCGCTCGAACTCGCTCAGCGCCATGGCGGCCAGCACGGTACCGGCCCAGGTGCGGAAGTCCTTGGCGGTGATGTCGCGGCCGGTGATCTCGCGCAGGTAGTCGTTGACGTCGGCGGAATCGATGCTCTGCCGCTCGCCATCCTCGTCCAGGTACTGGAACAGCGACTGGCCGGGCAGGTCCTGGCAGGCGCGCACCACCTTGGCCACGCGGCGGTCGCGCAGCGACAGCTTCCAGTCCTTGCCGCTCTTGGCGCGGAAGGCGAAGCGCAGCTCGGCGCCCTTGATGGCGACGTGGCGGTTGCGCAGTGTCGTCAGGCCGTAGCTGCCATTGGCCTGCGCGTAATCCTCGTTGCCGACGCGGATCAGCGTGCTGTCCAGAAGATGGGCGACGGTCGCCAGCACCTTCTGGCGGCCGAGGCCGGGCTGCTCCATGTCCTCGGCGATGCGGGCGCGCAGCTGCGGCAGGCAGCGGGCGAATTCCATGACGTGCTGGTATTTCGTGGTGTCGCGGGCGCTGCGCCAGTCGGCGTGGTAGCGGTACTGCTTGCGCCCCTTCACGTCGCGGCCGGTGGCCTGGATATGGCCGTCGGCGCGCGGGCACAGCCAGACCTCGGTCCAGGCCGGCGGCACCGCCAGCTTCTTCAGCCGCTCGATCGTCGCCTTGTCGCGGATCAGCTTGCCGTCCGGGCCGCGGAAGCTCCAGTCGTCGCCCTTGCGATGGCGGGTGATGCCCGGACCGGTGTCGGAGACGTAGCGCAGCCCGGCGGCGCGCGCCTCGCTTTCCGGGGTCGGCGGTGGCGGCGGGGCCTTGCGACGCGGCCGAGGCGTCTCGACCGTGGCGCTGCTCTGGTTCAGCATGGCAGCGGCATATCCTTGCCTTTTCCTTTGCCCTGAAACGCGCGGCAGCCTTCCCGGTTCCGCACGCCCTGTCCTGGAGCCACCGATGCCTGACCCCGGCCTGAAGATCCTGCCGCTGGAAGACAGCCACCGCCCGGACTGGGAGCGGCTGTACCAGGGCTATGCCGGATTCTACCGCGTCGAGCAGACGCCGGAGATGCGCGCGCGCGTCTGGGGCTGGATCCATGATCCGGCGCATGAGGTGAAGGGCTTCATCGCCATCGACGGGTCGGGCCGCGCCGTCGGCATCACCCATTTCCGTCCCTTCGCCCGCCCGCTCTCGGCCAGCGTCGGCGGCTTCCTGGACGATCTCTTCGTCGACCCGGTTGCGCGCGGCCAGCGGGTGGCGGATGCGCTGATCGGCGCCGTCGCCGATGTCGGCCGGCAGAAGGGCTGGAGCGTGATCCGCTGGATCACCGCCGAGAACAACTATCGCGGCCGCGGCGTCTATGACCGGGTGGCGACGCTGACGCCCTGGAAGACCTACGACATCAAGCTCTGAGCCAGGCCGGCGGGGCGGCCGTCAGGCGACGGTGGAGCAATGCGCCGCCACCACCTGCCAGACGCCCTCGCCGGTTTTCTGGTCAATCATCTGCTGCCAGACGCGGGTGTAGGCGAAATGCCCGGCGACATGGGCGCCGCGGAAGCGGCCCTCCAGCCTGACGCGCAGCGTCACGACGGCCGCATCCGCCCCCAGAGCGCGCAGCTGGCGGTCGGCGATCTCCAGCCGGTCCAGCCGCAGCAGGCCGGAGCGATGGATCGCCAGATCCTCGGTCTTGCCCTGGCTGCGGCCGTTCTGGTCGATGAAGACCAGGCCCTCGGCCAGCAGCCCGTCCAGGGTCGCGGCGTCGCTGGCCTTCATCGCCGCGGCCAGGCGGTCTTCCAGGGCCAGCACCGGGTGGTCGGTGGTCATCGCGGTGTCCTCGCCGGTCGCAGCCAATGAAAAGGGCGGCATAACTGGTGCAGAAGCGGCCCGGCCGCAATGTCTGCTCTCGGCAGGAGGGCGGTCCGCGCCCATCTGAAGCGCCATGCTGACCCGTCGCGCCACGCTGGTGGCTCCCCTGGCCCTGCCCTTCCTCGCCCTTCCCGCCGCCGCGGCGCCGCCCCGCATCCTGCGCGAGGAATGGCGCGATGCCGCCCGCGACCGCCGCCTGCCGGTGCTGCTGCGGCTGCCCGACACCCCCGGCCCGGCGCCGCTGATGATCGTCTCGCATGGGCTGGGCGGCTCGCGCGAGGGGCTGGCCTATCTGGGCCAGGCCTTGGCCGAGGCCGGGATTCTAACTGTCCACCTCCAGCATCCGGGCACGGATGACAGCCTGTGGCGCGGGGTTCCCGACCGCCGGGCCAATCTGCTGGCGGCGGCCAGCGACGCCAACCGGGCGCTGGACCGGCTGCTGGATGTGCGCTTCGCCCTCGACAGCCTGGCCGCGGCGCCGTCCCTGAAGGGCCGGGTGGACACCGGAAGGATCGGCATCGGCGGGCATTCCTACGGCGCCTGGCTGGTGCAGCACATGCTGGGCCAGCGGCTGCCGGGCGGCGACCGCGGCCTGGCCCTGCCGGATCCGCGGCTCTCGGCCGGCATCGCCCTGTCGCCGATGCCGCCCGAGGGGCTGCCGCCGCGCCTGGCCTTCGCCCGGGTCACCGCGCCGCTGCTGCATGTCACCGGCAGCCAGGACCACAGCTGGCTGGGCGGCACCTCGGCCGAGGCCCGGCGCATCCCCTATGACGCCACCTCCGGTCCCGCGGCGCTGGCCGTGCTGCAGGGCGCGACCCATGCCGCCTTCGCCGGCGAAACCGGCGTCGGCGGCAGCTGGGAGGACGCCACCTACCATCCGCGCAGCGCGGGGCTTGCGGTGGCCTTCCTGCGCAGCCTATGGCTCGGCGATGCCGCGTCCGGCGCCTTCCTGCGCGCCGGCGCCCCCGGCCTGCTCGCCGCGGGGGACCGGCTGGAGACCAGGGGCCTGGGGTGAATGCCGGATTATGCGTTGGAGCTGGCGGCCGGCGGCCGCGTGGCCGGGGTGGACGAGGCCGGGCGCGGCCCGCTGGCCGGCCCGGTCATGGCCGCCGCGGTGATCTTCCACGGCCCGCCGCCGGAGACGCTGGCGATCCTGCTCGATGACAGCAAGAAGCTGTCGGCGGAGCGGCGGGAGGCCGCCTTCGGCGTGCTGCGCGCCGCCGCGCGCGCCGGAGTGCTGGATTTCGCCGTGGCCGCCGCGAGTGCGGCCGAGATCGGCCGGCTGAACATCCTGCGCGCCACCCACCTGGCCATGTTCCGCGCGGTGGCCCGGCTGCGCACCGCCCCCGACATCGCGCTGGTCGACGGCAATGCGCCGCCGCTGCTGGCCTGCCCGGTGCGCTGCGTGGTGAAGGGGGATTCGCTCAGCCTGTCGATCGCCGCCGCCTCGATCCTGGCCAAGGTGACGCGCGACCGTGCCATGACGCGGCTGGACGGGCGCTGGCCGGGCTATGGTTTTGCCCGCCATGCCGGCTACCCCACCGCGCTGCACCGCGCCGCGCTGGAGCGACTCGGCCCCTGCCCGCACCATCGCCGCGGCTTCGCCCCCGTCGACCAGCTTTGCCTGCTGTGAGCAGGCGGTTTGCGGAAGGCAAGAGTCTGCTTGACTCGTACGCCCGGTGAAAATGCGGGGGTAGGCTGTTGAAAACGGCGACTCGGCTTCCTTGACGGCGCGACTCCACCCCGCGCATTGTCCGCCTTCGAGTCGCCGGGGGATTTTGCGCGCGTGGGGAAGGGGCTGGATCTGCCGTTGGACTGCATCCTCGAGGGGGACTGCATCGAGATGCTGCGCGCGCTGCCGCCGGCCTCGGTGCATGCCATCTTTGCGGACCCGCCCTACAACCTGCAGCTCAAGGGCGAGCTGCGGCGCCCGGACGAGAGCGTGGTGGACGGCGTCGACGATGCCTGGGACCGCTTCTCCGACCTCGCCGCCTATGACGCCTTCACCCGCGCCTGGCTGACCGAGGCGCGCCGCGTGCTGCGCAAGGACGGCACCATCTGGGTGATCGGCAGCTACCACAATGTCTTCCGGCTCGGCGTCGCGCTGCAGGATCTGGACTTCTGGATCCTGAACGACGTGATCTGGCGCAAGGCCAATCCGATGCCGAATTTCCGCGGCCGCCGCTTCACCAACGCGCATGAGACGATGATCTGGGCCTCGCGCGGGCAGGACAGCCGCTACCGCTTCAACTACACCGCCATGAAGTCGCTGAACGACGACGTGCAGATGCGCAGCGACTGGTTCATCCCGCTCTGCACCGGCAACGAGCGGCTGCGCGACGCCGATGGCAAGAAGGTGCACCCGACCCAGAAGCCGGAAGCCCTGCTACACCGGGTGATCCTGGCCTGCACCGCGCCGGGCGACGTGGTGCTCGACCCGTTCCTCGGCTCCGGCACCACGGCCGCCGTGGCGCGCCGCCTGGGCCGCCGCTGGATCGGCATCGAGCGCGACCCGACCTACGCCACCGCCGCCCGCGCCCGCATCGCCGCCGTCGAGCCGCTGTCGGAAAGCGCCGCCCTGGTGATGCCGACCAAGCGCGAGCAGCCGCGCATCCCCTTCGGCACGCTGGTCGAGCGCGGGCTGGTGCCGCCGGGCGCGCGGCTGGTCGACCGCCACCGCCGCTTCACCGCCGAGGTCAGCGCCGACGGCTCGCTCCGCTGCGGCAAGGCGCAGGGCTCCATCCACCAGGTGGGCGCCGCCGTGCAGGAGGCGCCCTCCTGCAACGGCTGGCTGTTCTGGCACCTGGAGCGGCGCGACGGCACGCTGCGGCTGCTCGACGAGCTCCGCGCCGAGATCGCCGCCTCGATGGGCGGCTGATCCCGCCTCCGCTCAGTGATCCCGGCCGCGGCCGGTCTTCTCCTGCAGCGCGTCGATCCGCTGCGAGGCCTCGGCCTTGGTCAGGCCGGGATCGAATTCTTCGCCGGCCTCCTCGCAGAGGGTCTGCAGGTAGCTGGCCTGGGCACCGGTCATGGTCTCGTCGCCGGTGGTCCAGTTCTCCACCGGCTTGACGGTGTTGGACGGCGTCTCGTCGCTCATGGCAATGGCCTCCGTTCTTGTCCTGTTCCGTGACAAGAACCCCGCCGGAGGTCTGCGGTTGCGCCGGGCGCCCGCAGGCGCCCGGCAGTCCGGTCAGCGCGCGGCGGCGCGCAGCGTGGCCAGGGCCAGCGCGGTCTTCACCAGCGTGCCCGGGATGAACAGCACGAAGCCGACCATCATCGCCTTCTCGAAGCCGACGAACTGCGCCAGCCAGGCGACGCCGGGGATGAAGAGCAGCAGATGGGCGGCCAGCAGCACGCCACCCTGGCGCAGCAGCCCGCCACGGGCGAAGCCGGCCAGCCAGGCGGCGGGCAGGAAGCCGAGCAGGAAGCCGGCGGTCGGGCCCATCAGCGCGGCCGGACCGGCGGCGCCGCCGGCGAAGACCGGCAGGCCCATGGCGCCCTCGGCCAGATAGAGCGCGACGGCGGCGAGGCCCAGGCGGGACCCGCCGAGGGCGCCGAGCAGCAGCACCACCAGGGTCTGCATGGTCGCCGGCACCGGCCACATCGGCAGGGTGATCTGCGCCGAGGCCGCCAGCGCGGCCGAGCCCAGCAGGGCGAAGCCGGCAAAGGCCAGGCGGCTGCGGGCGGCGAGAATGGGAAGCTGCATCATGGGCGAGGCGTCCGATTGTTCTATTCGGCGTCGCCCAAAAGGGGCGCGCGCCGGCGCCGGCTTGCCACGGGGGCGGGGCGCTCGGCAAGTCCTTGGGAAAGCACCGGTTCCGCCAGCACCATCAGCCGCTGCATGGCGCCCGGCAGGGCCAGCGCCGCGGCCTCGGCGGTCAGCCATTCGCCCTCGGCGTTCAGGCCGGGGGGTGCTGCCGCCGCCAGCAGCGTCATGCGCAGCTCGAAATGGGTGAAGCCGTGCCGCGCCTCGCCGGGCAGCGCCTGCCAGGGCAGCAGGGCCGGCGCATGCTCCAGCGCCTCGGGGATCGACCAGGCTGCCTCCCGCCACGGCGTGCCGGGCAGGCCGAGCATCCCCCCCAGCAGGCCAGAGGGCGGGCGCCGGCGCAGCAGGATCCGGTTCTGCGCGTCGACCAGCAGGAAATGGATGCCGGCCTTCACCGGGCGGGCGCGCTTGGCCACCTTGCGCGGCAGGCTCTCGGCGATGCCGGCGCGCTGCCCGGCGCAGCCGCCCTGCCAGGGGCAGATGCCGCAGGCCGGCTTGCGCGGGGTGCAGATGGTGGCGCCCAGGTCGAACAGCGCCTGGACGAAGTCGGCCGGCCGCGCCACCGCCGCCGCCTGGGCCATCCAGCCCTGGGCCAGCGCCGCCAGCCGGGGGCGCGCGCCGGGCAGCGGCTCCTGCACCGCCTCGACCCGGCTGGTCACCCGCTCGACATTGCCGTCCAGCGGCACCACCGGCCGGTCGAAGGCGATGGCGCCGACCGCGGCGGCCGTGTAGGCGCCGATGCCCGGCAGGGCGCGCAGCCCCTCCACCGTGTCCGGGAAGCCGCCGCGGGCGGCGACCGCCTGGGCGCAGGCATGCAGGTTGCGGGCGCGGGCATAATAGCCCAGCCCCGCCCATTCCTCGGCGACCTCCGGCCAGGGGGCGGCGGCCAGGGCCTGGACGGTCGGGAAGCGCTCCAGGAAGCGGCGCCAGCGCGGCGTGACGGCGGCGACCGTCGTCTGCTGCAGCATGACTTCGGAGAGCCAGATGCGGTAGGGATCGCGCAGCGCCTCGCGCCATGGCAGGGCGCGGCGGTGACGGTCATACCATTCGAGCAGGGCAGAGGCAGGGGGCAGCACGCATGCAGGAAGAGGACGAAGCGGGCGACCGCGCAAGCCCCCCCGCGCAAAATCCTGCCACCCCGCCGGTCTGGCGCGCCGATCTGGGCCCGCGCCCGATCGCGGCGCTGATGCCGCGCGTCACCCGCCCGGCCTTCAAGAAGCGCAGTCCGGCCGGCGCCAACCTGATGTCAGACTGGCCACAGATCGTGGGGCCGGTGCTCGCCGCGCAGACGATCCCGCAGAAATTGTCCGCCGGCACCCTGACGCTGGGCTGCGCCGGGCCGGTGGCGATGGAGCTGCAGTACCTGGCGCCGCAGCTGATCGCCAAGGTGAACGGCGCGCTGGGCCAGGCGCTGGTGCAGCGGCTGCGCATCGTCCAGGCCAAGATGCCGCCCCCCATCCGCCGCGCGCCGTTCACCA
>NZ_MLCO01000449.1 GCF_001982615.1 Teichococcus deserti
CCCCTCCGCCCCGGTGCCGCGCAGCGTCATGCCGACCAGCCTGGAGGACTATGCCCGCCGCCTGCCGGACAACCTGCTGCGGATGGAGCGGCTGCACCGCCAGGCGCCCGAGAACGCCGAGCAGCTCAGCGCCACCTACACCGGCCCGGTCGGCCGGGCGCTGGTGCTGGTCGGCCGGCTGCCCGGGCCGCCGGCCGCCGACGGCGTCACCGAACGGTCGCGCGCCGAGGCGCTAGTCGCCATGGCCGAGGATCTGCGCGAAGGCACCCGGGCGCTGGGCAGCCGCTACTACACCGCGCCGCTGATCACCCATGCGCTGAGCGTGCGCAACGGCCCGCTGCTGACCTGCGGCCAGCTGGAGCGCCGCGCCAACGAGGAGCGGGTGACGCCCGAGCAGCAGCGGCTGATGAACCGCCGCTGCGTCACCGTGGCCAATGGCTTCCTGGTCTCGATCTATCTGAGCACGCCGTTCAGGACCGAGACCGAGGCGCTGGTGAACCGCGCCCAAATCGCCTTCATCGCCAGCATGGCCGACCGGCTGGTGCGCGGCGCCGTCCCCGCCCCGGGCGGCGGCAATGTCCAGGCACCCCAGGGGGGTGGTGGCGCCACCCAGCCCTTCGGCCCCTCGACGCGCGAGCCGGCCCCCGGCGGCCAGGCCGCGCCGCCGCAGGGCCCGGGGCGCGAGGGCCCGGGGCGCGAGCCGCCGACGCCGCAGCGTCCCGCCCCGGTCTCGCCGATCCAGCCGGCGCCGGGCCTGCCCCAGCCGTCCACGCCACCGGCGCCCAATCCGGGCGCCGGGCGCGAGCCGCCGACGCCACAGCGCCCCGCCCCGGTCTCGCCGATCCAGCCGGCGCCCGGGATGCCGCAGGCGCCCGATGGCGCGCCGGCGCCCGGCCCGCGGCCACTGCCCTCGCCGTCCCCGGGCACGCCGCCGTCTGGCAGCATCGGCGGGGGCAGCATCGGGGGGGGCGCCGGCCAGGGCATGCCGATGATGCCGCGCGCCCCGCGCCCGGGCACGGAACGCGGTGGTTCAGAAATCTGACGGCGGCGGGCCCCGCCCGGGCTTTTGCCTGGGCGCTTGACCCTGGACGCGGCGGGTCGCAAAAACCCGCCATGTTCCGGATGCTCCGCCGCGCAGGGTCGCGGTCTCAGCTGCGCAGGCTTGCGGCGCGAATTACCCGCCCGGTCCTCTGAACGAGGGCCGGGATCCCTGGCTTGCGCTCCCCTTCCCCTGCCTGACGAAGCCCGCCCCCGGCGGCATGGACACCCGAATGACCACCGACACGCCGGCCCCCTCGGACACCCGCGACTATCGCGGCACCGTCTTCCTGCCGCAGACCCCCTTCCCGATGAAGGGCGACCTGCCCAAGCGCGAGCCCGGCTGGCTGGCCCGCTGGGAGAAGATCGGCCTCTGGGACCGCGTCCGGGCCCAGTCGGCCGAGCGGCAGAAGTTTGTCCTGCATGACGGCCCGCCCTATGCCAATGGCGGGCTGCATATCGGCCACGCCCTCAACAAGATCCTGAAGGACGTGATCAACCGCGCGGCGCAGATGGCCGGGCGGGATGCCGACTACATCCCCGGCTGGGACTGCCACGGCCTGCCGATCGAGTGGAAGGTCGAGGAAGAGTACCGCAACCCCAAGGGCAAGCATCAGGGCGGCATCGACAAGGATTCGGTCCCGGTCCTCGACTTCCGCGCCGAGTGCCGGGCCTATGCCGCCCATTGGCTGGACGTGCAGCGCGAGGAGTTCAAGCGCCTCGGCGTCGCCGGCGACTGGGCCGGCCGCTATGCCACCATGGACTTCGCCTCCGAGGCCTCGATCGCCGCCGAGATCGGCAAGTTCCTGATGAACGGCTCGCTCTATCGCGGCCTGCGGCCGGTGATGTGGAGCCCGGTCGAGAAGACCGCCCTGGCCGAGGCGGAGGTCGAGTATCACGACCACAAGTCCGCAATCCTCTACACCGGCTTCCCGATCGTGAAGGCGGCGTCGGCCGACCTGATCGGCGCCGAGGCGGTGATCTGGACCACCACCCCCTGGACCATCCCGGCCAACCGGGCGATGGCCTATGGCGCCGAGATCGACTACGCGCTGCTGACGGTCGACGGCGTGGCCGAGGGCAACGCGCTGATCCGCCCCGGCCAGCGCTTCATCCTGGCCGAGGCGCTGATCGGCGCCTTCGCCAAGGAAGTGGGCCTGGCCGCCTTCAGCGTCTCCCGCATCTTCAAGGGCGCCGAGCTGGAAGGGGCGCTCGCCGCCCATCCGCTGCGCGGCTGGGAGAAGGGCGAGGGCGGCTATGCCTTCGACGTGCCGCTGCTGGCCGGCGACTATGTCACCACCGAGGCCGGCACCGGCCTGGTGCATATCGCCCCCTCGCATGGCGAGGAGGATTTCCACCTGTCCCGCGCGCATGGCATCGCCGTGCCGGAATGCGTGGCCGATGACGGCACCTACACCGTGCAGGCGCCGGGCTTCGTCGGCATCCATGTCTTCAAGGCGCATGAGCCGGTCTGGGCCGCGCTGACCGAGATGGGCCACCTGGCGGGCCGCGGCTTCATCACCCACAGCTACCCGCATAGCTGGCGCTCGAAGAAGCCGATCATCTACCGCGCGACGCCGCAGTGGTTCATCGCCATGGACGATGCCAACCAGATCCGCGCCAAATCGCTTGCCGCCATCGCCGCGACGCATTTCGTCCCCGACCAGGGCCGCAACCGCATCGGCTCGATGGTCGCGGCGCGGCCGGACTGGTGCATCAGCCGCCAGCGCGCCTGGGGCGTGCCGATCGCCATCTTCGTCGACAAGCGCAACGGCGAGCCGCTGCGCGACCAGACCGTGCTGGACCGCATCGACGCCGCCTTCCGCGCCGAGGGGGCGGATGCCTGGTACCAGCCGGGCGCCGCCGCGCGCTTCCTCGGCAATGAGCGGAACCCGGACGACTACGAGCAGGTGATGGACATCGTCGATGTCTGGTTTGAATCCGGCTCGACCCATGCCTTCGTGCTGCGCGACCGTGGCCTGCCGGTGCCGGCCGACCTCTACCTGGAAGGCTCCGACCAGCATCGCGGCTGGTTCCATTCTTCCCTGCTGGAGAGCGTCGGCTCCAACGGCTTCGCCCCGTTCAAGGCCATTTTGACCCACGGCTTCGTCCTCGACGAAACCGGGAGAAAGATGTCGAAGTCGCTGGGCAATGTGACGGCCCCGCAGGAGGTCACCCAGCAATACGGCGCCGATATCCTGCGCCTCTGGGTGATGAATTCCGACACGGCCGACGATCTGCGCATCGGCAAGGGCATCCTGGCCCAGCAGGCCGAGCTCTATCGCCGCATCCGCAACACCCTGCGCTGGCTGCTCGGCAATCTCTCCGGCTTCGAGACGGAAGAGACGCTGCCGCTGGCGGACATGCCGGAGCTGGAGCGCTGGGTGCTGCACCGGCTGACCGAGCTCGACGCCCGCATCCGCAAGGCCGCCGCCGACTACGACTGGAACGGCGTCTATCCCGAGATCCACGCCTTCTGCGCGACGGATCTGTCCGCCTTCTATTTCGACATCCGGAAAGACAGCCTCTATTGCGACGCGGCCTCCAGCCTGCGCCGCCGCGCCGCGCGCACCGTGCTGGACGCGCTGCACCGCTGCCTGACCGCCTGGCTGGCCCCGGCCCTGCCCTTCACCGCGGAAGAGGCGTATCTGGCCCGCTTCCCCTCGGAGGACGGTTCTGTTCATTTGCAGGACTTCCCGACGCTGCCGGCCGAGTGGCGCGACGACGCGCTGGCCGCGAAGTGGGAGACCGTCAGAAACATCCGCCGGGTGGTCACCGGCGCGCTGGAGAAGGCGCGCGCCGCCGGCACCATCGGCGCCTCGCTGCAGGCAGCCCCCAGCCTGCACCTGCCGGCCGAGGCGCTGTCGCTGCTGCCGGCCGAGACCTGGGCGGAGCTCTGCATCACCTCGGGCCTGACCCTGTCGGACGCCCCGGCCCCGGACAGCGCCTTCACCGTCGACGGGCTGGACGGCATCGCGACGGTCTTCGCCACGGCACCCGGCCACAAATGCGACCGCTGCTGGCGGGTTCTGGAGGAGGTCGGCCAGTCGGCCGCGCATCCGACGCTGTGCCGCCGCTGCGAGGCGGTGGTCGAGCAGCGCGACGCCGCATGAGCCTGAAGCTCGGCCTGCCCGTCGCCGCTGGGCTGCTGGTCGCCGACCAGGCCAGCAAGTGGTGGATCCTGAACGTGCTGCGCCTGCCCGAGGTCGGGCAGGTGAAGCTGCTCGACCTGGGCGGCGCCGGCTTCGACTTCACCATGGTCTGGAACCGCGGCGTCACCTTCGGCCTGCTGGCCGGCGACACGCTGTGGCACCGGCTGATCCTGGCCGGCATCGCGCTCGCCGTCGTCGCCTTCCTGGTCCGCTGGATCGCCCGCGCCGAGAACCGCCTGACCACCCTGGCGCTGGGCGGCATCGTCGGCGGGGCCATCGGCAACGTGATCGACCGCGTCCGCTTCGGCGCCGTGGTCGACTTCGCCGATGCCTGGGTGGGCGATTTCCACTGGTACGTCTTCAACCTGGCCGACGCCGCCATTGTGATCGGTGTCGTCGTGCTGTTTGCCGATGCCTTGTTCAGGCCTCGCGAGGCCGCTAAGGAAACGCCATGAGGCAGCTTCCCATCCGGATTCCGGCGCGCATCCTCCTGCCGATCGCCTGCGGGCTGATGCTCGCCGGCTGCGGCTCGGACACGGCGCGCACGCTTGGCTTCACCCGCGACGCGCCGGACGAGTTCTCGGTCGTCACCCGGGCGCCGCTCTCGCTGCCGCCGACGCTGGGCAGCCTGCCCGCGCCGCGGCCGGGCATGCAGCGCCCGCAGGAGCTGCGCGGCCGCGCCGCCGGCGAGGCGGTGCTGGCCCCCGGCGCCGCCTTCGGCGTGGGTGCCGCGCGCAGCGCCTCGCAGGGCGAATCGGCGCTCCTTGCCCAGGCCGGCCAGGCTTCCGGCGCCGGCGCCGCGCCCACCGGCGACATCCGCCAGCGCGTCGATGCCGAGGCCACCCGCCTCGAGCAGCCCGACCGCAGCGTGGTCGACCGGCTGATGTTCTGGCGCGAGACGCCGCAGCCCGGCACGCCGCTCGACCCGACCCGCGAGGCGCAGCGCCTGCGCGAGAACGCCGCCCTCGGCCGCAGCGTGGAGGACGGCGAGACGCCGGTCGTCCAGCGCCGCCGCCAGGGCCTGTTCCAGAGCATTTTCTGACACCCCTCGAACCCGGCGCGACGGCTTCGCCCGAGGCCGCCGCCCTGCCACCCCCGGCCCTTCCCTCGATCGACGGGGGGGCTGGCGCGGATGCGGCCGCCGCCCCATGTGAGGCGGACATGTCGCCCCTTTCCCGCCGCGCTGCCCTCGGCGCCGCCGCCGCCCTTCCCGCCCTGGCCCTGCTGCCGACCGGCCCGGCCGCCGAGGGCAGCGCGGCGGGAAAGGGGCGACATGTCCGCCTCCCCTGGGGCCTGTCG
>NZ_MLCO01000450.1 GCF_001982615.1 Teichococcus deserti
CTGATCAGCCTTCTCGCCCGGAACCAGACCGCCATGACCCCCGCCGCCGCCTCCCCCAGCCTCGGCCTGTCCATCGTCGTGCCGGTCTATCGCGGCGCCGACACGGTGGGCCGCCTGGTCGCCGCCCTCTCGGCGCTGCAGCCCGAGGGCGGCATCGAGATCGTGCTGGTCAATGACGGCAGCCCGGACAACAGCGACGAGGTCTGCCGGCAGCTCGCGGCGACGGCCAGCGTGCGGCTGACCTATGTCGAGCACGCCCGCAACTTCGGCGAGCACAACGCGGTCATGTCCGGCCTGCGCCATGCCCGCGGCCATTACGTCATCACCATGGACGACGACCTGCAGAACCCGCCCGAGGAGGTGCTGCGGCTCTACGACCATGCCCGCCTCGGCAACTGGGACGTGGTCTACACCCGCTACGCCAAGAAGGAGCACGAGGGCTGGCGCAACCTGGGCTCGCGCTTCGCCAACTGGGTGGCCGACCAGCTGATGGACAAGCCGCGCGGCCTCTACCTCTCCTCCTTCCGCTGCATGTCGCATCTGGTGATGCGCGAGATCGCCCGCTACCGCGGCCCCTACCCCTATATCGACGGGCTGATCATGCAGGTCACCCAGCGGATCGACAGCATCGAGGTCAAGCACCTGGCCCGCATGGAAGGCCGCAGCAACTACACGCTGCGCCGGCTGATCCGGCTCTGGCTGAACCTGGCCACCAACTTCTCGCTGATGCCGCTGCGCCTGGCCATGTTCGCGGGCCTGGCCATGGGCGTGCTCGGCGTCATCGGCGCCATCTTCACCATCATCGAGGCGCTGACGGCGGAAACCCCCTCCGGCTGGGCCTCGGTGATGACCACCACGCTGCTGGTCGCCGGCGTGCAGTTCTTCGTCCTCGGCGTCATGGGCGAGTATCTCGGCCGCGCCTTCCTCTCGGCCAATGGCAAGCCGCAGGGCGTCGTGCGCGACGTCATCCCGGCGCGGGACCCCTCCTGATGATGGCCTATTGGCTGGTGCTCGCCGCCGCGATCTGCACCTCGCTGGTCGGGCAGGTGCTGCTGAAGGCGGGGGCGACCGACGAAGGCAGCTTCATCGCCCAGCTGTTCCGGCCGCAGACCATGATCGGCCTGGTCTGCTACGGCGGCGCGGCCATGCTCTACATCGTGGCCTTGAGAAAGATCCCGATGAGCGTGGCGCTGCCCTGCACCGCCGCCTCCTACGTCGTCATCGCCCTCGTCGGCTACTTCGTCTTCGGCGAAAGCCTGGGCAACCAGAAGATCGCGGCGATCGGGCTCATCTCCATCGGCGTGGCGCTGCTGGCGACGGCCTGAGCAAGCAAGAATCCGGGGGCATTGAATGCCCCCGGACCCCCACGTCAGAAAGGCTGCGTCGCGCCACGAACCGGGGTGTTGGGGATCTGGCGGACCAGCCGCACCTCCACCTGGCGCGCGGACAGCTGCGTCTCCAGCCGCATCAGCACCTCGGGGCGCGGGCCAGGCACCTGGCGGGCATAGGCCAGGGTGTTCTGGTTGCTCGCCGGCGCCAAGCCCATCTCGCTGCGCAAGGGGCCACGGCCCTCGGCCTCCACCCAGCGCCGCAGAGCCTCCTGATAGACAGCGTTGTAGCCGGGCACCGAGGGATAGTTGCGGCGCACGGCGCAGGCGAAGAAGGGTGGCGCCTCCACCGTCACGGCATAGGTGCCGAAGGGCGTCTGGTACCACCACCCCACCCCCGGATCGTCGCGCAGGTACTGCCGCACCTGCTGCGGCGACATCGCCGCCGAGCTCGTCCCCGGCGGCATCTCCCCCGCCATCAGGTTGCGCGCCGGAAACCGCTCCAGGCAGAACATCCTGAAGACGGTCGCGATATCCGTCCCGTCCGGATCCTGCCGCATCGCCTGCAGCAGCGGCGACCCGCCGCCGCTGGAGACCGGACCGCTGACCACGGCGCCGGCCCCGGACCCCGCCTTCGACAGCACCGGATCGCCAGCCACATCGGAGGGCTGTGGCGCGCAGGCGGCCAGCAGGGCGGCGGTCAACAGGGGAAGAGCGGCACGGATCACGGCGGGCACCTCATCGGGTCAACGGATCGTTCCTTTCACACCCGGCGCCAAGCTCCGTCGATGGGCCCGGCCCGCGCATTTCCTTGAGCTTGAGCGCTTGTGAAGCGCGCATGCGCTGCAATGCAGCATGGCGCTTGCCCTCCCCCCGGCCGCGGCCTAGGCCTGGAGGCAGGAGACCCCGCATGCCGCCTGCCGCCACCGCCGCCGACCACCCGGGGCCCGCCGCCCGCCTGGCCCTCCGGCTCTGGGCCGCCCCCTATCTGCTGCTGCCGCTGGCGGCGCTGTTCTGGTCGGGCAACTTCATCGTCGGCCGCGCGGTCAGCGGCATCGCCTCGCCCTTCTTCCTGGCCTTCTGGCGCTGGCTGCTGGCGCTGGCCCTGCTGCTGCCCTTCGCCTGGCCGCATCTGCGGCGCGACTGGCCGGTGCTGAAGCGGCATCCGCTGGCCCTGCTGGCCTATTCGGTGGCCGGCATCGCCGCCTTCAGCGTCATGGTCTATCAGGGGCTGCGCTCGACCCAGGCGGTGAACGGGCTGCTGCTGCAATCGGTCATCCCGGTCGCCATCCTGGCCTGCTCCTTCGCCCTGTTCGGCGAGCGGCCGCGGCCGCGCCAGGTCATCGGCGTGCTGCTCTCCATCGCCGGCGTCGCCGCCATCGCCGGTCACGGCTCGGTGGACGACCTGCTGCGGCTGCAGCTGCATCCGGGCGACCTCTGGGTGCTCGGCGCCGTGCTCTGTTACGCGGTCTATTCCGCCTGCCTGAAGCTGCGCCCGCGCATCCACCCGCTGAGCTTCATGGCCAGCGGCATCTTTCTGACGCTGCTCACCCTGCTGCCGGGCTTCGCTTACGAGGCCGCCCGGGGCGGCGCCGTGGCCCCGGGCGGGGTGGCGCTGGCGGCCATCGCCTATCTGGCGGTCTTCCCCTCGCTGCTCTCCTACATGTTCTTCACCCGCGGCGTGGAGCTGATCGGCGCCAACCGCGCCGGCCAGTTCATCCACCTGATGCCGCTCTTCGGCAGCGTCCTCGCCGTCGCCTTCCTGGGCGAGAGGCTGCAGCCCTTCCATGCCGCCGGCCTGGCGCTGATCGGCGGCGGCATCCTCTTCACCATGTCGGAGCGTCGCGCCCGCCGCTGACGGCGGTGCGGACGTTCAGGCCAGGCAGGGAAAGCGCAGCGTGATGCTGGCGCCGCGCGCCACCGGATCCTGCTCGATCTCGCCGCCGATCTGCCGCGCCAGGTAGCGCACCAGCTCGGTGCCCTGGCCCCCCGCCGCCCGCCGCGCCTCGACCGCGGCCGGGTCCATGCCGCGGCCCTCGTCGGCGATGGTCAGCATCCCTTCCGCCCGGTCGCTGTCCAGCTGCAGCCGGGCCCGCACCACCCCTTGCTCGCCTTCCGCATAGGCGTGCTTGGCGGCGTTGGTCACCAGCTCGTTCACCATCAGCCCGATCGCCACCGTGGTGTCGAAGGGCAGCAGGCAGGGCTCCAGCGCCATCTCGAAGCCGATCCGCCCTTCGAAGCTGAGCTCCAGGCTGCCCAGCAGGCTGCGCAGATAGCCGGCCAGGTCGGTCGCCGCGCCCTCGCCGCCCTCCTCGACCACCACCAGCCGGCCCTGCGCCAGGCCGATGGCATTGACCTGCTGCATCAGCCGGCCGAGCCGCTCGACGCTGCCCGCATCCTCCGCCCGCCGGGCGGCGCGGCGCTCGCGCGACAGCATGGCCGAGATCAGCGCCAGGTTGTTCTTCGCCCGGTGCTGCAGCTCGGCCAGCAGCAGGCCGCGCTGCTCCGACCGCAGCGCCTCGGCCGCCGCCGCCTGCTGCGCCCGGACGATCGCCTCGCGGCGGTACAGCGCCGCCGCCAGCAGGCAGCAGAAGGTCTCGAGGAACTCGACATCCAGCGCGTCGAAATGGCCGGGCTCCTGGCTGTCCACCTCGAACACGCCCCAGGCCCGGTTGTCGAAGGAGATGCAGACATTCAGCAGCGCCACCAGCCCGTGCTCGACCAGCACCGGCTCGGCGCGGTATTCCGGGTGGCTGCGCACATCCTCGACCACCACCGCGTCGCCGGTCTGCAGCGCGCGCCCGGCCGGCGAGGCCGGGTCGGTGCCCAGCCGGCTGCGCCCGACCACGCCGGGCTTCCACCCCACCCCGGCCTCGGTCAGCAGGTCACCCTGCTCCGGCCGGTAGCGAAGGATCTTGGTATGGGCGACGCCGGTGGCCCGCGCCGCCTGCGCCGCCGCGCGCTGCAGCAGCGGGCCGATCTCCGGCTCCTCCAGCGCCAGCCGGCCGAAATCGCGCAGGATGCGCTGGTGCAGCCGCAGCCGCGCCGCCAGGGCGGCGTCGTCGGGGCTGCGCGTCTTGTCGGGGCGGGTGGTGAAAGGCATCCGCCCTGAACACCGCCGCGGCGGAATCGTTTCGCTTCCTGTCAGCGTGCCTGGCGTGCTGCGCGAAGATGGTCCACCAGCGCCCGCAGCTTCGGCGCCAGGTTCTTCCGCGACGGGAAATACAGGAAGAAGCCCGGGAAGCTGCCGGAGAAATCGCCCAAGACCTCGACCAGCTCGCCGCGGGCGATGGCGGCGGAAAAGGTGTCGGCCATGCCGAAGGTGATGCCGCCGCCGGCGACGGCCAGGCGGATCATCAGCCCCATGTCGTTGGTGGTCACCTCGGGCGCCACCGCAACGTCGAATTCGCGGTCCCCTTCGAAGAATTCCCAGCGATAGGGCGGCAGGTTCGGCGCCGGGCGCCAGCCGATGCAGCGATGCGCCGGCAGCTCCCGCGGATGCGCCGGCACGCCCTGCCGCGCCAGATAGGCGGGTGCTGCCACCGCCATCTGCCGCTGCGGCCCGGAGACCGGCACCGCCACCATGTCCTGCTCGATCACCTCGCCCAGCCGGACGCCGGCGTCATAGCCGGCGGCGACGATGTCGAATTCCTCGTCGGTCAGGGTGATGTCGAGCTGCACCTCGGGGAATGTCTCCAGGAATCCCGCCAGCAGCGGCCCGGAGAGAAAACTCTCGGCGATGGTGGAGACGGCCAGCCGCAGCCGGCCCCGCGGTGCGCCCTGGCTGTCCTGCGCCGCCTGTGCGGCCGCCCGGATCTCCGTCAGCGCCGGCGCCAGCGAGGCCAGCAGCGCCGCCCCCGCCTCGGTCGGCGCCACGCTGCGGGTGGTCCGCTGCAGCAGCGCGATGCCGAGCGAATGCTCCAGCTTGCGCACCGCCTGGCTGACCGCCGGGCGGGTGACGCCCAGGGCGTCGGCCGCGGCGCGGAAGCTGCGCGCCTCGGCGACGGCTACGAAGACGGCGAAGGCATTCAGGTCCATTCGTTCATCCTGCTTACCAGGCCCGTCAATATTGGACGGATTTTCTTTCCCCTTCCACCTCTCTACCTCATCGCCACCACCGAGAGGGAAGAGGATCCCATGGACAAGGTCGTTCTGATCACCGGCGCCTCCAGCGGCATCGGCCAGGCCATCGCCCGCGAGCTGGCCGCGGCCGGCGCCCGCGTCATGCTCGGCGCCCGCCGCCTCGACCGCGTCGAGGCCCTGGCCGCCGAGCTGCGTGCCGCCGGCCACCAGGCGCAGGCGCAGCGCCTCGACGTCACCGACCGCGCCGATGTCGCCCGCTTCGCGGACGCCGCCCGCGCCGCCTGGGGCCGGGTCGACGTGGTCGTCAACAATGCCGGCGTCATGCCGCTCTCGCCCATGGCCTCGCTGCTGGTCGAGGAATGGGACCGCATGGTCGATGTCAACATCAAGGGCGTGCTCTATGGCATCGCCGCCGTGCTGCCGGAGATGACGGCGCGCGGCAGCGGCCATGTGGTGAACATCGCCTCGATCGGCGCGCTGGCGGTGGTGCCGACCGCCGCGGTCTATTGCGCCACCAAATTCGCGGTGCGCGCCATCTCCGACGGTCTGCGCCAGGAGAACCGGCAGATCCGCGTCACCTGCATCCATCCGGGCGTGGTGGACAGCGAGCTGGCCGACAGCATCACCGACCCCGCGGCGGCGGCGGCGATGCGCGACTACCGCGCCATCGCGCTGCAGCCCTCGGCCATCGCCCGCGCGGTGCGCTTCGCGCTGGAGCAGCCGGCGGATGTCGACGTCAACGAGATGGTCATCCGCCCGACCGCGGCGGCGCATTGAGCCTCATCGCCAGCCGGCGCGGATCGCCTTCGTCACCGCCTCGACGAAAAGCCGGGTCCGCGCCGGCACCAGATGCCCCGGCGGCAGCACGGCATAGACCCCGCCCTGCCCCGGCCCGCCCCAGCCCGGCAGGATTTCCGCCAGTCGCCCGTCGCGCAGCCCGGGGCCGGCCAGCCAGTCGGGGGTCAGGGTGATGCCGGCGCCCTCCACCGCCGCCTGCAGCGCCATCTCGGAAAGATCGGTCGCCAGGCGGAAGGCGGGGCGCAGCCGGTGCCGCGCCTCGCCCCTGGCCAGCACCCAGTCGGGGTAGTCGGCATGGCCGGTGAAGCCCAGGCAGGCGTGGCGCGCCAGCTCCTCCGGCGCTTGCGGCACGCCCGCCACCGCCAGGTAGGACGGGGCGGCCACCAGCATGTTGCGATAGCCGGCGATGCGCCGCAGCGTCAGCGAGCTGTCGCGCAGCGGCCGGGCGGCGACGCGGATCGCCAGGTCGAAGCCGTCGGCCACCAGGTCGACCACCCGGTCGGAGAAGCGCAGCTCCAGCCGGATCTCCGGATGCTCCAGCAGGAAGCGCGGCACCAGCGGCGCCACCCAGTGCCGGCCGAAGGTCACCGGCAGCGAGACCCGCACCAGCCCCTGCGGCCGGGCGGCATGCTCGCTGGCCTCGCGGCCGGCACTGGCGAGCTCTTCCAGCAAGGGCTGGATGCGGCGGCAATAGGCGGCCCCGGCCTCGGTCAGGCTGACGCGGCGGGTGGTGCGGGTCAGCAGCCGCACGCCGAGCGACTGCTCCAGCGCCGCCACCCGCCGCGACAGCACCGAGGCGTCGCGCCCCATCCTCTCGGCCGCGGCGGTGAAGCTGCCGGCCTCGGCGACGGCGAGCAGCGCAGACAATTCCTGCAGATCCTGCACGGGTGTTTTTCGCCCTCGCCCGATTATCGGCGGAAAGCGCATAGCCTACCGATGGCGCGGACAGAAGCGAGGAAAGCCTCCCCATGACCCAGAGCCGCCGCGTCGAGATCCGCGAATTCGGCCCGCCCGCCGTCATGACCCTGGTGGCCGGGGCGCTGCCGCCGCCCGGCCCCGGCCAGGTGCTGCTGCGGCAAACGGCCATCGGCTTCAACTTCATCGACATCTACCAGCGCAGGGGCCTCTACCCGCTGCCGCTGCCCACCGGCCTGGGCTTCGAGGCGGCGGGCGTGGTCGAGGCGCTGGGCCCGGATGTGGCCGGCCTGTCCATCGGCGACCGCGTCGCCACCATGAATGCCGGCGTCGGCGCCTATGCCGAGGCGCGCAACGTCGCGGCCGACAAGCTGGTCAAACTTCCTGACGCCGTCAGCGACGAAGCCGCCGCCACCCTGCTGTTCAAGGGGCTGACGGCGCAGTACCTGCTGCGCGCCACCCATGCCGTGCAGCCGGGCGAGCTGCTGCTGGTGCATTCCGCCGCCGGCGGCGTCGGGCAGATCCTGACCCGCTGGGCCACCGCGCTCGGCGCCGAGGTGATCGGCACCACCGGCACGCCCGCCAAGATCCCCGCGGCGCTGGAGGCGGGCTGCAAGGCGGTGATCGACCTGAACGACGCGGACTGGCCGGCCGCCTTCCTGCGCGCCACCGGCGGGCGCAAGGCGCGCGTCGTCTACGACGCGGTGGGCAAGGACACCCTGGAAAAATCGCTGGACTGCGCCGCGCCCTATGGGCTGGTGGTCAGCTATGGCGCCGCCTCGGGCAAGGCGCCGCCGATCGATGTCGAGACGCTGGGGGCGAAGGGCGGGCTCTACCTCACGCGGCCCTCGGTCTTCCCGCGCAACGCCGATCCGCTGGCGCTGCAGGCCCATGCCGCCGACCTGTTCGACGCCATCGCCCGCGGCCATGTCCGCGTCGACATCGGCCAGCGTTTTTCCCTCAGCGACATCGTGGCGGTGCATGAGGCGGCGGAAGCGCGGCGGGCCGGCGGCGCCATCCTGATCACGCCCTGAGGCGCCGCGCCATGCCGGCGGCGCACGGCTGGAGCGCCGCCGCGCCCGCCGCCGGGACCTTGCGGCGGGCGCGGGGTTCCGGCATAGCAGCAGCATCGCTGGCCGGCGGGGCCCACCCCGCACCGGTCCGCCGTAAGCGTTCACGTCAACCAACGCACGCCCTGTCGCCAGATCGACGGGTCGTGCCGACGTGTCCGGCGCGATCCCGCGAGGCTGGCGGCCTTGCCGCCGAGGATCGCCTGCCGCCATGTCCCCCCCGCCGCAACCCCCGCCGC
>NZ_MLCO01000451.1 GCF_001982615.1 Teichococcus deserti
CGCCGCCGCCCCGGCTGGAGATGGTCAGCGCCGGGTCGTTTCCCGCCATCACCCGCTTCATCGGGCTGGGGCAGCTGGCGCCGGAGGCGCTGCTGCTGCTGTGGCAGCGGCGGCAGGCGGTGACGCCGGCCGAGCTGGCCGAGGGCGTGGCGGCCTGGGCGGCGCTGCGGGCGCCGGATCCGCGCGGGCTGGCGGCGCTGGCGCGGCGGCCGACGGTGATGGGCCGGGCGCTGCGGCGGCATTGCCAGGAGCTGCCCTGGGCCCGCGACGGGCTCGGGCTGACGCAGCGGCTGGTGCTGCAGATCCTGGCCGAGGGACCGCGCAGCTGGGCCGAGACCTATGCGCTGCTGATGCGCGAGCGGGAGCCGCTGCCCTGGCTCAGCGACCTGATGTTCCTGTGGGTCGCCCGCAGCCTCGGGCCGCTGGTGCTCGGCGAGGTCGGCTTCGCGGCGCGGGCCGAGCTCTCGGCGCGCGGGCGTGCGGTGCTGGAAGGGCGCGATGTGTTCGCCGGGCCGGAGCGCTGGGTTGGCGGCGTGGCGTCAGGCTGGTGCTGGGACGATGCGCTGGGCGAGCCGCTGCCCGCCGGCGCGGGGCAGCCCTGACAGACAAAGAAGGGGGCCTGGGGGGATACCTCCCCCCAGCCTTCCGCCTACTTCCGGCGTCCCTTGAAATAGCCCAGCAGCACCCCGAGGATCGGCGAGCTGGCCACCCCGCCCAGCAGCGGCAGCAGGCCGAAGCTGGCGCGCGCCTGGGTCAGCGCCGTGTCGCGCAGGATGCGGGCCTCGATCTCCGCCGTGGTCGGCCGGTCGCGGGCGGCAATGGCGAGCAGCGCCAGGCCGATCACCAGGTCGGCGCCGAGCAGGATGCCGGCGCGGCCGAGCGGCCCGACCTGCGGCGTCAGCGCCAGCCAGGCCAGCACGTGCAGCATGGCGAAGGCGCCGATGAGGAAGAGGACGGCGACGATGCCGAAGGCCAGGCGCAGCGCCAGGCGGCGGCTGAACAGGCCCAGACGGACGCGCTCCGCCTCGAGGGAGGCCGTGGCGAGGCGGAGGGCGCGCATCGCCGGCTAGCGCTTCAGCAGCTTGGCGAGGAGGAAGCCGATGCCGACCGCCACCGCGATGGTGGCGACGGGGCGGTCACGCACCAGGGTGGCGACCTGCTGGGCCTCGCTGCGGGTGGAGCTGCTCAGCTGGCTGGCCAGGTCCTGGGCGCGGCTGCCGGCGCGGCTGAGGGCGGGGTTGATCTGCTCCTCGACCAGGGCGTCCAGGCGCTGGCGCAGGTCGGCGATGCGGTCCTCGACGGAGCCGGTGTCGAAGGGGACGGAGAAGCGGCGCATGCGGTGCCTCCTCGTGAGGGGGTTTGTGCAAAATCGCGCGGCGGCGGCCGGGCTGCAACCGTCGCCGCGACGCGCGGGCGATCAGTTGGTGGCGCGGTCGAGGCTGCGGCCCAGGCGCTCGGCCGGGCCACGCGGCGGGTCGACGGCGTCGCGGACGCTGCTGGCCGCGTTGTCCAGGCTGCGGCCGGCGCGCTCGGCCGGGCCCTCGTTGCAGGCGGCGAGCGCCAGCGGGGCGGCCAGCAGCAGGAGCGGCAGGGCCGCCTTCATCATCTTGATCATCGCGAGGGGTTCCTTCGCCGTGCTGCCAGGTCAACGCCGCGCCCAGGCTCGGGTTGCGGCAGGAGGGCCGCGTCCTGCGCGACCCGGAACCGGTCAGGCGGGGGCGCGGGCGGCGGCGGTCGAGGGCGGTGCCTCGTAGCGGGCCGGGGCCTTGGGCTCGGGCTCGCGCTGGCGCAGCGGGAAGCGCAGCAGCATCTCGGTGCCGCCATCGCCCTGGATCTCGATCTCGCCGCCCAGATGCTGGGCGAAGCCGCGGATCAGCGTCAGGCCGATGCCCTGATTGGCGCCCTGGCCGGGCTCGTCGTCGTTGAGGCGCAGGCCGATGCCGTCGTCATGGACGCGCAGCACCACCTGGTCCTCCTCCTCGCCCTCGCGGCGCGCGTCGCCACGGACCGAGATGGTCAGCGTGCCGCTGCGCGCGTCGGCGAAGCCATGCTTGATGGCGTTGGTCACCGTCTCGGTGATCAGCAGGGCCAGCGAGACCGCCTGGTCGGTGACGATCTCGAGCTCGTCCGCCTCGATCGAGAGGGTGATGCGCTGGCCGGGCCGCTCGCCCAGCGCCGCGAAGAGCTGCTGCGCCAGCTCCTCGAGGAAGGGGCGCAGCGCGATCACCTCGAAGGTCTGGTTGGTGTAGAGGTGGCGGTGCAGCGTCGCCAGAGCCTGGACGCGGTCGCGGGCGGTCGCGAATTCCGCCCGCGCCTTGGGGTCGCGCAGCCGGCCGGCCTGCAGGTTCAGCAGGCTGGCCACGATCTGCAGGTTGTTCTTCACCCGGTGGTGGATCTCGGCCATCAGCAGATCGCGCTGGCGCAGCGCGGCGCGCAGCTCCTCCTGTCGGGCGGAGATCGCCGAGGCGGCGTCGGTGAAGGCCTGCTCGAGGGCGCGCACCTCGTCGGGCTCGCCGCGCAGGGCGCGGCCGCCGAAGGGGGCGCCGGGGCGCCAGGCGCGCACCCGCCAGGCCAGGCTGCGCAGCGGCCGGGCGATGGCGATATCGGCGCCCAGCACGATGACCACCAGGCAGGCGAGCAGGAAGGCGGCGAGCTCGGCGGCGCGGCGGGCCAGCACGGTGTTGGCGGCGCGGCGGATCTCGCCGGTGGGAAGGCCGACCAGCAGGCGCAGGCCGGAATCGAGCCGGGTGCTGGCATAGGCGAATTCGGCGCCGCCGCGGGCGGGGGTTTCCAGCGAGGTCGGGCCAGGCTCGTCGCGCAGACGCTGCAGCACGCCGGGATCGGGCAGCTCGGCGACGGCGGCGGTGGTCAGCGGCAAGGCGGTGGCGTCACGGTCGACCAGCCAGATGCGCTGCGCGTTGCGGGTGTCGCCGCGGGTCTCGGCCTGGATGAAGTAGTTCAGCAGCAGGCTGGCGGCGACGACGCCGCGCATTTCGCCGTCCACGCGGATCGGCAGGGTGGCGGTGACCACCGGCAGGTCGCTGGCGCGGCCCTGGCGGAAGGGGCTGAGGGTGAAGC
>NZ_MLCO01000452.1 GCF_001982615.1 Teichococcus deserti
GCCCGGCACCTCGCCGGCCGAGCCCGCGCCAACCCAAGCCGCGCCGCCCGGCGCCCCGGCACCCTGAAGGATGGCGGCATGACGGCGGGCCGCAGCCGGCGGGGCCTCGATTGGCTGAACTTCTTCGTCGCCGATGTGCAGACGGGATTCGGCCCCTTCGTCGCCGTCTATCTGACCACCCAGGCCTGGACCGAGGTGGAGATCGGCTTCGCCCTCAGCCTCGGCACGCTGACGGCGATGATCAGCCAGCTGCCGGCCGGCGCCCTGGTCGATGCGCTGCGCAACAAGCGGCTGGCGGCAATGCTGGCCCTGCTGGCCATTGCTCTTTCTGCTGTGCTGCTGGCGGCGCTGCCCCATACCCTGCCGGTGCTGGTTTCCGAGGTGCTGCACGGCTTTGCCAGCTGCGTCCTGACACCCTCGATCGCGGCGATCAGCCTGGCGCTCGTCGGCCGGGCAGCGCTGGGCGAGCGGCTGGGGCGCAATTCCCGCTACCAGGCGCTGGGCGGCGCGGTCGCCGCCGGCGTCATGGGGCTGGTCGGCACCTATGTGGCGCCGGCCGCCGTCTTCTGGCTGACCGCGGCGCTGACCCTGCCCAGCCTCGCCTGCCTGGCCATGATCCGCGGCGAGGACCTGACCCAGCGGGCCGTGCCGCTGGTGTCGAAGCGCGAGAGCGGCGGCCGGGTGATCGACCTGCTGCGCCAGCCCGGTATCCTGGTCTTCTCCGGCTGCTGCCTGCTCTTCACCCTGTCGAACGCGGCGATGCTGCCGCTGGCGGCCTCGATGGTCACCCGCCAGACCGGCGAGGAGGCCAATCTGATCATCGCCGCCTGCCTGGTGGTGCCGCAGCTGGTGGTGGCGGGCCTCGCGCCGCGCTTCGGCCGGCTGGCCGAGACGCGCGGCCGCCGGCTGGTGCTGCTGATCGGCTTCGCCATGCTGCCGCTGCGCGGCACGCTGCTGGCGCTGGTCGAGCATCCGCTGGGCCTGGTGCTGGTGCAGGCGCTGGACGGGGTCAGCGCCGCGACGCTGGGCGTCATGCTGCCGCTGATCGCCGCCGACCTGACCCGGGGCAGCAACCGCTTCAACCTCTGCATGGGGGTCTTCGGCCTGGCGGTGGGGCTGGGCGGCACCTTCAGCACCAGCCTGGCCGGGCTGGTCGCCGGCTGGCTGGGCGCAGGGGTGGCCTTCGGCATGCTGGGCGGCATCGGCCTGGCCTGCCTGGCTCTGGCCTGGATCGCCATGCCCGAGACCCGCGAGCCCGCGCCGGAACTGGCCGCCGCCCGCGCCTGACGAAAAAGGCCCGGCCCCTTGCGGGACCGGGCCTCGGCCGGCGCGCCGCAGCGGCTGCGCCTATTCCTTCTGGTTCTTCATGAAATTCCCCATCTCGCCCGGCCCGGTGGTCTTGCTGCCGGGGCGGGTGGTGTCGGGGTCGCGGGTGGAATGGCCGGTCAGCATGCCGGTCCATTCGCCGAGATGCAGGCCCGGATGCAGGCCGCGGTCATCGGCCGCCGGGGCGCCGGGCTTGCCCGGAGGTGTGGCGGGCTTCGCGGCCTGCTCTGACCCGGATTTCTCCGCCGGGACGGGGCCTGGCTTGCGCGGGTCGGTCATCGCACGTCTTCCTTCAGTCGGGGCATCCAGGAAAACGGGGCAGCCGCCCGGCGGTTGCGCTGACGCTATTCCACGCGGCCATCGCGCTGAATTGGAAAATATGCGCGTAAATCTCTTGATTGCACGTCGTAGATGTGTTGAAAGGGGGATGTACCGGGCGGATGGGCCGCCCCGCGGAGATTTGAGATGCAGCTTGCACCGCGTCACGAAATGCTAAAGCGCCCTATTACCCTCTCCGATCTCTCCATGGGCCAGACCGGCGGGGCGGCGATGCGAATGTGCTGTTGTCGGCGCTGACGCTCCCCGCCTGCCTTCCCTGACAATCCACCGGTTCTGATGGTCCTGCGCGCCGCGTCAGGACCAGGAGAGAGATCATGATCGCTTCCCGTCCCGTCGATATCGGCGGCCGCTTCGTCGGCGTCGCAGTCTCCAGCCACGGCGGCTGGCGCTTCAAGGCCGTCGACCCAGTGGTCGACGACATCGACGGCGCCCGCTTCGACAGCCCGGCCGAGGCCGCCCGCGTCGCCCGCCTCGTGGTGCAGCGCGCCCAGGACTGGGTGCCCGCCGCCCAAGCCTAACGTGCCTGCCTGACGTGCCTTTTTAGGTTCCTACCCAGACTCGTCTTTCCCTTTGTCGAAACTTTGCCGGGCATCGCATGATCCATGCGCTGCCCGGATTTTTTTCGCCCGCTCCTGATCCTTCGAGGATTCCGCATGCACCGCAGAGAGCTGCTGGCCGCCGCCGGCGCTGCCGTCGCCGCGCCGCTGCTGGCCCGTCCGGCCATCGCCCAGAACCCCTGGCCGAACCGGCCGATCCGCATGGTTGTGCCCTACACCCCGGGGGCGGCGACGGATGCCATGGCGCGGCTGGCGGCGCTGAAGCTGCAGGAGCAGCTGGGCGTCACCGTGGTGGTCGAGAACCGCACCGGCGGCAGCGGCACGGTCGGCGGCCAGGCGGTGCTGCAGGCGGCGCCGGACGGCTACACCATCATGGGCTCGGCCTCGATCCATCCGATGGCGCGGCATGTGATGAAGGTGGTGGGCTACGACCCCGTCGCCGACTTCATCCCCATCGCGCGCACCGCCCGCGGCCCCTGCGTGCTGGTGCAGGACCCGCGCCTGCCGCAGAAGACGCTGTCCGAGGTCATCGCCGCGGCGAAGGCGGAGCCGAAGCGCTGGTCCTTCGCCACCTCCTCGCTCGGCGCGGCGGGCCACCTGGCCTCGATCGAGTTCAACCGCCAGGCCGGCACCGAGATCGAGATCGTGCCCTATCGCGGCTCGGCGCCCGCGCTGACCGATGTCGCCGCCGGCAATGTGCAGCTGATGTTCGACCCGGTGCTGGCCACCCTGCCGATGATCCGCGGCGGCCAGCTGCGGGGCCTGGGCATCGCGACGCCGGCCCGCACCGAGCTCGCCGCCGAGCTGCCGACCCTGTCGGAGAACGGGCTGCCCGGCTTCACCTTCTATTCCTGGTATGGCGTCTGGGCGCATCGCGGCATCCCAGCCGAGATCGCCGCCCGCCTGAACGCCGCGCTGATCAAGGGCCTGCACGAGCCCGAGACCGTCCAGCGCCTGGCCGGCCAGGGCTTCGAGCCGGTGCGCGAGACGATCCCCGAGATCGAGCGCGCCATCGCCCTCGAGGTCGAGCAGAATGCCGCGCTGCTGAAGCTGGCGAAGTTCGAGCCGCAATAGCAACGGGCGCCCGCGCCATCTTCCGCTTCGGCGTCGGCTGTCGCAGGCTGGCGCCTCTTCTGACTCAGGATGATCCCATGACCGTCAAGGCCACCGCGCCCGTCGACCCCGCCGACCACGCCAAGATCCAGGACTGGTTCCGCGAGCTGTCCGACCATGTCCAGGCCGTCGACTTCGCCGCCGCCCGCCACCTCTTCTCCGACGACTTTTTGGCGTTTGGCACCTTCTCCGACTTCGTCTATGGCCAGCAGCCGGCCGAGCAGAACCAGTGGCGCAAGGTCTGGCCGACCATCGACGGCTTCCTCTGGCGCCTCGACGACGTGAAGTCGATCGTCTCGCCCGACCGCCTCTTCGCCGTCGGCCTGGGCATCTGGGATTCGACCGGCTACCAGCCGGACGGCACGCCCTTCGACCGCAAGGGCCGCGCGACCGTCTCCTTCGGCCGTGATCAGGTCGACCAGCCCTGGGTCGCGACGCATACCCACATGTCGCTGTTCCGCGGCACGCCCGACGTCTCGCACGGCAACAAGCCGTCGCGCAGCTGAGCGGCAGGGGCGCCGCCCTGTCCGCCGAAAGGAGGCCCGTGATGCGCCCCGCCACCCTGGCCCTGCACGCTGCCGAGCCGGCCCGCGCCCTCGGCGCGCCGGTGACGCCGCCGCTGGTCGCCGCGACCAGCTTCTACACCGACCCCGACGCCATCGGCTTCTCGGCCAACGACCTCGGCGCCGATGCGCCGATGTTCTACACGCGCTGGGGCAACCCGACCGTCGCCTTGCTGGAGCAGCGCCTGGCCGCCCTCGAAGGCGCCGAGGCCGCGCTCGGCTTCGCCAGCGGCATGGCCGCGACGGCGGGCCTGTTCCTGCACCGCCTGGCCCCCGGCAGCCACCTGCTGCTGAGCGATGTCTGCTACGCCGGCGTCGCCGA
Organism: Teichococcus deserti; assembly: GCF_001982615.1. Taxonomy (GTDB): domain Bacteria; phylum Pseudomonadota; class Alphaproteobacteria; order Acetobacterales; family Acetobacteraceae; genus Pseudoroseomonas; species Pseudoroseomonas deserti. Next base: position 4,221 of record NZ_MLCO01000452.1, read on the forward strand.
ATTCGCCCTCGAGACCCTGGCCCGCTACGGCGTCGCCGTCAGCAGCGTCGACATGTCCGACCCCGCCGCCGTCGCCGCCGCGATCCGCCCCGAGACGCGCCTGGTCCATATCGAGACCCCCGCCAACCCGATCCTCAAGCTCGCCGACATCTCGGCGCTCGCCGCCATTGCCCATGCCGCCGGCGCGGAATTGTCGGTCGACTCCACCATGGCCACGCCCATCGCCACCCAGCCGATCGCGCTCGGCGCCGACTGGGTGATCCATTCCCTGACCAAATACGCCTGCGGCCATGGCGACGCGCTGGGCGGCGCCGTCATGGGCCGCGCGGCCCCGATCGCAGCGCTGCGCAAGGAAGCCGTGATCCACCTCGGCGGTGCCATCAGCCCTTTCGCCGCCTGGCTGATCCTGCGCGGCCTCGAGACGTTGCCCGCCCGCATGGCCCTGCACGAGCGCAACGCCCGCATCGTCGCCGAATTCCTATCGGCCCATCCGCGCATCCGCCGCGTCTACTGGCCCGGCCTGGAAAGCCACCCGCACCACGCCGTCGCCAAGCGCCAGATGGCGAACTTCTCCGGCATGATCAGCTTCAGTGCCGATGACGACAAGAATCTCGCCCGCCGCCTGGCCGAGCGGCTGAAGATCTGGAGCTACGCGGTGTCGCTCGGCAAGGCGCAGAGCCTGCTGTTCCACATCCCCGCCGATGACGTCGTCCACGGCTCCTTCCGCCTCGAAGGCGCCGCCGCGGCGGCCTATCGCGATTGGACGGGCGACGGGACGTTCCGGCTGTCGGTGGGGCTGGAAGATCCGGCGGATCTTGTCGAAGATCTAGAACAGGCCATGAAAGGCTGAAGAAGGTCGGGGGAATGAATTCCCCCGAACCCCCATCTTCTTTTTATTCTGTTGGCCGTTGAGAGCACAGCCGCTTCGCCAAAGGCGACACCAGGGCATCAAGGCGGGACGCAGAAACAGCGCAACCTTAAAGGTCGCGCTGCGCATTGGCCGTTTCACGTACTGTCCCCACGTGGACACGGCAGTCTGAAAGAAAAGGGGAATTCATTCCCCTGGCCTGTTGGTTACCCAAACGCTTTCTTCAAAGCCGCCACCACTTCTTCACGCGCATCGTTGGCTTTCGAGAGAAGCGCCGTCTGCCCGATGAACCCGTGCGGCACGCCTTCGTACAGCGTGGTCGTATGCGGAACCCCCGCGGCGTCGAGCTTCTTGTCCAGCGCCAGCGTGTCGTCCAGCAGCGGGTCCAGCGCGGCCGCCTGCAGGACCAGCGGCGGCAGGCCGGCGAGCTCGGCGTGGAGCGGCGCCACGCCCGGGCCGCTGCGTTGCGCGGCGTCGGGGGCGTAGTGCGTCCAGAACCAGTCGAGCTTCGCCGTCGACAGGCCGAAGCGGCCGTCGCCGCGCTCGCGGTGGGACGCCGTCTCGTGCTGGGACGAGAGCATGCCATAGACGATGACGCCCAGCGCCGGCAACGGCTCGCCCGCGTCGCGCAGGCGGATCAGCGCGTTCAGCGTCAGGTTGCCGCCGGCGGAGTCGCCGCCGACCGCCAGCTTCGTGCCGTCGATGCCGTGCCCGGCTGCGCCGTCGCGCAGCCAGCGCAGCGCGGCCAGCACCTGGTCGATGGCGGCGGGGTAGGGGTGCTCGGGGGCTGGCTCTTATACCCATCTGACGCTGCCGACGACCTTCCCCGCGGCCACCTCGGTGGTCGCCGGTCCAGTAG
>NZ_MLCO01000453.1 GCF_001982615.1 Teichococcus deserti
GTTAGGGAAGCGAAGGACCAAGGAACGAACACGCGTAGGGTCGTCGGTGGCGCAAGATGGGTGTAAGAGACAGGAGGGGGCGGGCGGGGGGGGCGCGGCCGCGGATGACCGCCCGCGTCCCCCAGGCGCCGAGCCCGCCCAGGCCCAAGGCGCCCAGGAGCAGGCTGCGGCGATTGAAGTGGATCACGCCAGGATGGGTGCCCGCTCGGTGGCCGCGCGCTGGAAGGCGGCGGCGGCATCCTCGTCGAAGAGCTCGGCGAGCTTCTTCATCATGGTGCCGCCCAGCTCCTCGGCATCGACGATGGTCACGGCGCGGCGGTAGTAGCGGGTGACGTCGTGGCCGATGCCGATGGCGATCAGCTCGGCGAAGGGGCGGCCCTCGATCTCGCCGATCACCTTGCGCAGGTGCCGCTCCAGGTAGTTGCCGGGATTGACCGACAGGGTGCTGTCGTCGACCGGGGCGCCGTCGCTGATGACCATCAGGATGCGGCGCTTCTCCGGGCGGCTGAGCAGGCGCTTATAGGCCCATTCCAGCGCCTCGCCGTCGATGTTCTCCTTCAGCAGGCCTTCGCGCAGCATCAGGCCCAGGTTCTTGCGGGCGCGGCGCCAGGGGGCGTCGGCCGACTTGTAGACCACGTGGCGCAGGTCATTCAGGCGGCCAGGGTTGCGCGGCTTGCCTTCCTGCACCCAGCGCTCACGGCTCTGCCCGCCCTTCCAGGCGCGGGTGGTGAAGCCCAGGATCTCGACCTTGACCGAGCAGCGCTCCAGCGTGCGGGCCAGGATGTCGCAGCACATGGCGGCGACCGAGATGGGGCGCCCGCGCATGGAGCCCGAATTGTCGATCAGCAGGCTGACCACGGTGTCGCGGAAATCAGCCTCGCGCTCGCGCTTGTAGGACAGCGACAGCATCGGGTTGACGACGATGCGGGCCAACCGCGCGGCGTCGAGCTGGCCTTCCTCGAGGTCGAATTCCCAGGCGCGCTGCTGCTGCGCCAGCAGGCGGCGCTGCAGCCGGTTGGCCAGCTTGGAGACGACGCCCTGCAGATGCGACAGCTGCTGGTCCAGCTGCTGGCGCAGGCGGGACAGCTCCTCGGCGTCGCAGAGATCCTCGGCCAGGACCTCCTCGTCGAACTTGCGGGTGAAGGCGCGGTAGACGCTGGCATCGTCGACCGGCGGCGTGTCGCGGCGCTGCTGCGGGCCGCCCGGGCGGTCCTCGCCTTCGGCGGCGACACCTTCCTCTTCCTCGGACTCGCCCTCTTCCTCGGCGCCCTCGCCCTGCATGGTCTCGGGCTGGGCGCCCAGCCCGAGACCATGCAGGGCGAGGGCGCCGAGG
>NZ_MLCO01000454.1 GCF_001982615.1 Teichococcus deserti
CCCATCGTGTCCGCGCCTGCTGCCTGATGGTCTGCAGCATGGCGCGGGGTGGGGCCTCAGACCTTCTCGACCTGGGCGTATTCGAGCTCGACCGGGGTGGCGCGGCCGAAGATGGAAACCGAGACCTTCACGCGGCCGCGCTCCTCGTCGACCTCTTCCACCGTGCCGTTGAAGCTGGTGAAGGGGCCGTCGGCGACGCGGACCTGCTCGCCGACCTCGAAGACCACCGCGGGGCGCTTCGGCTTGTCGACGCCTTCCTGAACCTGCTGGACGATGCGCAGCGCCTCGGCCTCGGAGATCGGGCTGGGCTTGTTGCGGGCGCCGAGGAAGCCGGTGACCTTGGGCGTGTCCTTGACCAGGTGCCAGGCCTCGTCGGACATCTGCATCTTCACCAGCACGTAGCCGGGGAAGAACTTGCGCTCGGAGTTGATCTTCTGGCCGCGGCGGACCTCGGTCACCTCCTCGGAGGGGACCAGGATGTCGCCGAACTTGTCGGCCAGGCCCTTCTGCGCGGCCTGCTCCTGGATCTGCTGGGCGATCTTCTTCTCGAAGCCCGAATAGACGTGAACGACGTACCACTTCATGTCGGCCATGGATCTCGCTCCGTCTTACGCGCCGAAGCCGAAGAGCAGGCTCACCGCGAACTGGATGAGCTTGTCGGTCAGCAGGAAGAAAACCGCGGCCAGGGCAGAGAGCGCCAGGACCAGGCCGGTGGTGATCAGCGTTTCCTTGCGCGACGGCCAGGTGACCCGGGCCACCTCCTGCCGCACATCGCGGATGAACAGCGCGGGATCGAGCTTCGCCAAAATCGCTACCCTAACTGGTTACCCTGAGGGGGAGGAAACGCTTCGCGGGCGGCATCCGGTCCGGAGCCACCCCACTAGACCCGGCCTCGCGCGACGGAAGCGGCGGCCGTTGGCAGGGGCGGAGGGTCTCGAACCCCCAACCTCCGGTTTTGGAGACCGGCGCTCTAGCCAATTGAGCTACGCCCCTGCACGGCAGCCATCGCTGCGCGAGGCCGCGTCTATAGGGCAGCGGAAAGCGGCTGTCGAGAGGACGAAGCGCGGGAACGGCCCGGGAAATACCAGTATCGGCATGGCCCGGGCCAAGTTCCGGCGCCGGGCGCCGCAAACAGCGCGGCGGGGATAAAAAAGGGCGGGCCGCCCAGAGGCGGCCCGCCCGTTCCGCCGCGGCCCGAAGGCCGCGCCGGGTCAGATCACTTGCTGATCGAGGCGACGACGCCGGCGCCGACCGTGCGGCCA
>NZ_MLCO01000455.1 GCF_001982615.1 Teichococcus deserti
CCAGCGCCGCCGCCCAGAGCCTGATCGAGCAGCTGCGCCCGCGCACCCGCGGCATCCGCACCCCCGGCGCCGACGCCTCCGCCGAGGCGCCGCCCTTGGCCGAGCTGCCACCCGTCACCGCCGCGCCCTCGGCGCCGCCGCCGCTGCCGGTCACCCCGGGCGCCAGCCTGGCGAGCCAGGCGGTGCGCGAGACCGCGCCCGGGCCGCTGCCCTCCGCCGGCGGCCCGCCGGCCATGCTGGGCAAGGTCGCGGCGGGCCCGACGGTCGCCGCCGCCGCGCCGCCGCCGGTGCGGCTGACCACGGCGCCGGCCGATGTGCCGGCGGCCTCGATCACCGTGCACTTCGCCACCGGCTCGGCCGAGCTGTCGCGCGAGGCGATCCGCGCTTTGGCGCCCCTGGGCGAGGCGCTGAACAGCAAGACCCTGCGCCCCTTCCGCTTCCGCATCGAGGGGCATACCGACACGGTGGGCTCGGCGGCGATGAACCTGGCCCTGTCCGGCCGCCGCGCCATGGCAGTGCGGGAGCTGCTGGTGCGCTACTACGGCGTCGATCCGGCGCGGCTGGAGGCGGTGGGCTTCGGCGACAGCCAGCTGCTGGTGCCGACCGGCGCCGAGGTGCCCGAGGTCGCCAATCGCCGTGTCCAGGTGCTGAACCTGGGCGGCTGACCCTGCGCCTGTGAAGCTCGGCCGACGCCCGGCCGAGGCGGCGGATGACACCATCCGCCTGCCGCCGGGCATGGACTTCTTGACGATGCGCCGCCGCCGTCGCCGCAACAGCGCGCTGGGCTGGGCGGGCGCGACCGTGGCCTTGGCCGCGGTGCTGGGCGCCGTGGTCTATGTCGCGGCCCCGCATCTCGGCCTGCAGCCCGCCCCGGCCGGTCCGCGGGCCGTTCCGCTGGCGGCCGCGCCGCCGCCCGCCGCCGTCGCCGACGCGCCCCGCCCGGCCGAGCCGCCGCCGCCTGTGCTGCGCCTGCCGCTGGACCATGCGCCGCCGCCGCGCGCGCCCGGACCCCCGCGCGCCGCGCCGCCGCTGCTGCGCGAGGCCGAGATCGCCGCGCATCGCCCGCAGCGCCCGACCCTGCTCAGGCTGGTCGAGAATCCGCGCATCTTCGTGCTCGACTTTCCCGACCTGGCCAGCCAGGGCACCGCGCTGAACCGCATCGCCGCGCTGGTGGAAAAGGCCGCGACGCCGCGCGACCGGGTGCTGACCGAGGCCGAGCTCGCCGCCGTGCTGGCCCGCAGCGGCGAGCGGGCGGAGACCTTCTACTATGGCCACGACTATCGCGGCTCGGATCTGGCGCGCTTCTTCGCTTTGGCCGCGCGCGACCGCATCGCCCTGAACGCCTCAGAGAACTGGGTGGCCGAGCAGCTGGCCGCGGCGCGCCACGCCGAGCCTTCCGGGGAGATCGCGGTGATCTCCATCGTCGCCCCCGGCGGCGAGGTGGACGAGGCCGCGCGCCGCACCACCCTGCGGCACGAGATCGGCCATGGCCACGACTTCACGCTGCCCTTCTACGCGGCGCATGTCCGCCGCGTCTGGGGCGAGCGGCTGGCCGACAGCGAGCGCGCCGGCTTCCGTGCCTTCCTGGCGCGCGAGGGCTACGACACCCGCAATGCCGATCTGATGGCGGGCGAGATGCAGGCTTATCTGCTCTTCACCCCCGATGCGCGCTTCTTCAATCCGCGCCTGGCCAACCTCACCGAGGCCCAGGCCGACAACCTGCGCGCCATGCTGCTGGAAGGCGGCACCTTCCAGGGCCTGCCGCTCGACCCCGCCGACCGGTAGGGGGTGTTTCTGCAGCGGGCGACTCACGCCCTCGGCGATGCCGCCGCGGGCCATCGCATGCTCAGGGCCGCGGCGCCACAGCCACCACCTGCGGCCGGATCGCCGCCCAGCCGCCGCCGCGCCGCAGCATGTCCAGCGCCGCGCGGGCGCGTGGCAGCCATTCGTCGAGCGTCTGCACCGTGGGCTGCGTCGCCGGGAACAGCGGCCGGTCGCTGGCGATCACCAGCAGCAGGTCGGTGCCGAAGGGTTCTTCCACGGTCCAGCCGGGGAAGCCTGGCGCGGGGTCGCCCTTGCGCAGTCGCGCTGCCGCCACCTGCGCCTCAACCGGGCTGAGCTGCACCACCTGCCCGTCATTGGTGACATAGAGCAGCTCCAGCATCGCCGGCCGCGGCGGCATGGTGATCTCCATCCGCAGCAGCTCGCCGCGCAGCAGCGGCTGGTGGCCGTCGAGCCGCAGCTGCGGCCCGGATTCCGGCGGCGCCAGCACCGGGCGCAGCACCTCGGCCAGGCCGCAATAGGGGCCGCGGTAATCCTGCAGCGCCAGCGACACGCTGTTCGGCGCGATGCCGGCGCGGTCCAGCTGGCGGCGGATCGCCTCGGCCGTGCCGCGTGGCGCCGGGCCCTGCAGGATGGCGCCGTCGGCATGGATCTCGGGCGAGAGCAGGGCGCAGCTCTGCTCCTGCAGCACCGTCTGCAGCACCGCCCGCAGCCGCGCCGGATCGGGGGCTTGCGGCGTCGGCGGCGGGGCTGCCGGCGGCGGCGCTTCCGGCGGGGTCGCCGGCGCGGCCTCGGGCGGCGTGGCGGGGCCGGGCGTCGCCGGCGGTGCCGGCGGGCTTTCGGGCGGCGCGGTGGGCGTCGTGCGCTCC
>NZ_MLCO01000456.1 GCF_001982615.1 Teichococcus deserti
GCTTCCAGGCGGCCGGCGTCGGCCTCGGCCTGGCGCTCGGCCTGGCGGCGCTGCGGCGCGACGCGACGGCCCCGGTGCGGCTGCTGCCGCGCGGCGGCGCGCAGCCGCTGGCGCCGCTGGGCGCGCTCTATGCCAGCGTCGCGCTGCTGCTGTTCGGCACCACGACCGAGATTTTCGTCCCCTACTTCCTGCAGCTGCTGCAGGGGCAGACGCCGCTGGTCGCCGGCTATCTGACCGCGGCCATGGCCGGCGGCTGGAGCCTGGGCTCGATGCTTTCCTCCGGCCGGCCGGCGGCGCTGGCCGGTCCGCTGGCACGGACCGGGCCCTTCCTGTCGATGCTCGGGCTGCTGGCTCTGGCCGGCTTCTCGGCCTTCGCCACAAGCCTGCCCGCCGGCGTCCAGGCCGGGCTCTGGGGCGCGGCCCTGGCGCTGACCGGGGCCGGGGTGGGGATCTGCTGGCCGCATCTGCTGACCCGCATCCTGACCCTGGCGCCGGCCGGGGAAGGCGACACCGCCTCCGCCGCCATCACCACCATCCAGCTCTATGGCATCGCCATCGGCGCGGCCATGGCCGGGCTGCTGGCCAATGCCGCCGGCGTCACCCAGGGCGCCGAGGGCGCGCGGCAGGCGGCGGTGGTGCTCTTCGCCGTCTTCGCGCTGGCCCCGGGCCTGGCGGCGCTGCTGGCCGGGCGGGGCTTCGCCCGGGGCTAGATCGCGCGACGGAGGCTTTTCGGTGAGTCCACCTCACCTCGTCCCGCGCCAGGTCAGCGGTGGGTGGAGCGGTGCCGGACCAGCAGCACCGCCAGCACCGTCATGGCGCAGCAGCCCATCAGGTAGAGCGCGACATAGTCCGGCCGCCCGCCGGCCTCGGCCACCAGCCAGCTGGCGATGAAGGGGGTGGGGCCGGCGATCAGCACGCCGTTCAGCTCCCGCGTCACCGCGATGCCGGAGAAGCGCGTGCGGGTCGGGAAGAGATTGGCCAGGAAGGCCCCCTGGGCGCCTGCCATGGCGCCGAAGCCGATCGCATAGCCCAGGCTCATGCCGAAGGTCGCCCAGACCAGGCTCCTGCTGTCGAGCAGGGAGAACAGCGGAAAGGCCAGCAGGAAGACGAAGGCCGCGCCGCCGATATAGACCTTCGCCGGGCCGATGCGGTCGGCCAGCATGCCCATCAGCGGCGTGCCGATGATGCCGCAGAGCGAGGCGATGACGACGGCGGTCAGCCCCTCGGTGCGCGGCATGCCCAGCGTGTTGGTCATGTAGCTGAGCGCGAAGGCCGAGAGGATATAGGCATTCGCATTGTGGCCGGTGACCGACAGGAAGCCGAAGACCACCTGCGCCGGGCTTTCGCGGAAGACCTCGCGCAGCGGCAGCTGCTCGGCCTGGCGGCGCGCCTTGGCATGCTCCATGGCGGCGACATATTCGGGCGTCTCGTCCAGATGCCGCCGGATATAGAGGGCGACGACGAACAGAAGGCCGGACAGCAGGAAAGGCACCCGCCAGGCCCAGCCGAGCAGCACCTCCTCCGGGAGGGCGGAGACGCCGAGGAAGGCCAGCGTCGCCAGCATGATGCCGATCACCGTCGCCGCATTGGGGATCGCGGTGTAGAAGGCGCGCTTCTCCGGCGGCGCGTATTCGGCGACCAGCGTGATGGCGCCGGCCAGCTCCGCCCCCGCGCCGAAGCCCTGCAGCAGGCGCAGGATGACCAGCAGCACGGGGGCGGCGACGCCGAGCTGCGCATAGGTCGGCAGCAGCCCCATGGCGACGGTCGCCGCCCCCATCAGCAGGATGGTGAAGATCAGCGCCGGCTTGCGGCCGAAGCGGTCGCCGACATGGGCGATGACGATGCCGCCGAGCGGGCGGATGAAGAAGCCGACGGCGAAGGTGGCGAAGGCCGCCAGCACGCCGTTCACCGGCGACAGGCCGGGAAAGAACAGCCGGTTGATGATCAGGCCCGAGGCCGCGCCGTAGAGCGCGTAGTCGTACCATTCGATGACGGTGCCGACGGTGGCCGCCGTGGTCGCCTTGCGGATCGCCGCCGCATCGGCGCGCGGCGCCGCGGGCATGCCGGAATCAGGCCTCATGCTGCGCCCGCCTCACATGATGCCGGTCTTGGCGAAGATGCTGGCGGTGCTCTCGCCGGCGCCGATCATGTCGCGCACCTGCGCCTCGCCGCGCACCTTCTCCCGCGCGGCGGCGATCACCGCGGCCTCCTGCGCGCGGGGGACGACCAGCACGCCGTCGATGTCGCCGACCATCAGGTCGCCGGGCTCGACACGGCAGGCATTGGGAAATTCGATCGGGCAGCGGTAGTCGATCACCCGGCCGCGCAGCCGCTGGTCCTGGGCATAGGCGCCGGTGGAGAAGACCGGGAAGCCCAGGCCCAGGATCTCCCGCGTGTCGCGGTGGAAGCCGCCGAGCACCGCGCCCGCCGCCCCCAGCGCCTGGGCGCGGCCGCTCATCAGCCCGCCCCAGAGGGCGTAGCGCGGCGAGGCGCCGGTGCAGACATAGATCTCGCCGGGCTTGAGGTCGTCCAGCGCCTCGAACATCAGGCCGAAGGCGTCGGCGACCGGGCCGCGGCTGGCGGCGTCGGTCGCGCAATCCGCCTCCAGCACCGGCATGGCGCGGCCGACGATGACGGTGTCGGGGACCAGGGCGCGGATCTCCGGCGGCAGGAACTGGCGGCGCAGCCCCATCGCATCCATCACGTCGCCGATCACCGCGGTGAAGAGCTCCGCGCGGATCATCTCGAACAATGCCGCGTCCGCTGCCGCGTCCCTTGCGGGGATCTCTCCGGCCATAGCCTGTCTCCTTCCCTCAGAACTGAAAAGAATCACTCCCGCTGCAGGCGCCGCAGCGCGGAGTCGAAATGCGCGGCCATGGCGGCGCGGGCGGCCTCGGCCCGGCCCGCGACGATGGCGGTCGCGATCTGCTGGTGCAGCGACAGGATCTCCTGCCATTCGGCGGCGTCGCGCGCATGGCGCAGCCCGCTGCGGCTGGAGTGCAGCACCACCTCGACCATGCCGGCCATCAGCGCCGCCATCAGCGGGTTGCGGCTGGCCTCGGCGACCTGGCGGTGGAAGGCGATGTCCAGCGCGGCGAAGCCGGCGACGTCGCCGACAACGCCAGGCAGGCGCGCGAGCAGGGCCTCGAAGGCCGCCACATCGGCCGCGGTCCGCTGGGCGGCGGCCAGCGCCGCGGCCTGCTCCTCCAGCCCGCGGCGGACCTCGAGCGCCTGCACCGCGGTGACCTGGCGGGTGGCCAGCCCATGGCCGACCAGCGCCGAGAAAGGATCTTCCTGCAGCGACAGCACCGAGGGCGGGCGGCCGCTGGCGATGGCGACCAGGCCGCGGCCGGCCAGGGCGTTCATCGCCTCGCGCACCGCCGGGCGGCTGACGCCGAAGCGGCGGGCGAGCTCGCTCTCGCTGGGCAGCGGGTCGCCGGGGCGCAGCCCGCCTTCCTGGATATGCGCGGTGACGTGGCGGGCGATCTGGTCGGAGATGCGGAGCTGCCGCAGCCCGCCGGGCGCGTCGGGGATCATGCGGCCGAGGCTAGGCCCCGGCCGCGCAGCCTGTCAACCTGTCAGACAGGTTGACTCAGATGGCCGGGTCGACGCCGTCCTTGCCGACGGTAACACGGGCGGCGGAGAGCCTGCCGTCGGCGCCCTGCGTCGCATTGATGAAGACCGCGGCGCCGGCCACCAGGTCGGCGCGGCTGGCCGGGATGGGCATCAGCAGCGGGGTCTCCGGCGTCACCCGCAGCAGCACCGGCTTGCCCTGGATCGACAGGCGCAGGTCGCGGCCGGCGGCGCTTTCCACCACCGCCTCGACCGGGCCGTCATTCATCGAGGTGCCGGGCGCCAGGTCCCAGGCCACTTGGCGCTCGGTGATGCGCATGCCGGCGGGCAGCACGGTGATGGCGACCGCCTTGAGCTCGCCATCGGCGCCCGGCTCGGCGACGGCGCCGACCGAGGTGCCCGGGGTGATGTCGGCCAGCGCGACGCGGCGCAGCGCCGAGACGGTCGCGGTCTCGGCGAGGGCGATCTCGGCGGTGCCGCCCTCGCGGGTGGCGACGCGCAGCGTGGCGCCGTCGAGCGCCGTGATGCGGCCACGGATCCGGCTGGGCGTGCCGGCGGGGGCAGGGGCCGGGGCAGGGGCGGGGGCGGCCGGCTGCTGCGCCAGCAGGCGGCCCAGCGGCGAGGCGGAAA
>NZ_MLCO01000457.1 GCF_001982615.1 Teichococcus deserti
CTTCGGCATCTGGCTGGGCAGCGCCTGCGCCAGCCGGCTGGCGCGGCGGGTGCGGCTGGCGAAGCTGATGGTGCGCGGCAACCTGATCAGCCTGCTCGGCGCTTCCCTGTTTCTGGCCGCGGTGGTCGCGGGACATTTCAATGTCGCGGTGACCGTCATCGGCATGGCGCTGTTCACCTTCGGCGCCGGCATGGCCGGGCCGCCGGCGCTGGCCGAGGCGCTCAGCGTCAATCCGAAGGTGGCGGGCTCGGCCAGCGGGCTCTACGGCTTCGCGCAGATGGGCATCGGCGCCGTCTGCACCGCGCTGGCCGGCGCCAGCCACGCGCATGCGCTGACCGTCGGCATCATCCTGGTCAGCGCCGGCCTGCTGAGCCAGCTCGGCTTCTTCATGGCGCTGCGCGCGCCGCGTCTGGCAGGATCGGCGACGTGACGGGACAGAGCGTGGCCGTGATCGGCCTGGGCGGCATCGGCGGCAGCCTGGCGGCGGCACTGCAGGCGGCCGGGCGCCATGCCGTGCTCTGCTGCGCCCGGCGGCCGCTGGACCGGCTGATCCTGGACCACCCCGAAGGACGGGAGGAGGTTTCGCCACCGGTCGCCACCACGCCCGAGGGGCTGTCGCCGGTGGATTGGGTGGCGCTCTGCACCAAGGCGCAGGACAGCGCGGCGGCGGCGCCCTGGCTGCGCGTGCTGTGCGGCCCGGCGACGCGGGTCGCGGTGCTGCAGAACGGCATCGGCCATGCGGCGCGGCTCGGCGGCGTGGTGCCGCCGGAGCGCGTCGTCCCTGCCATCGTCTACTTCAACGGCGAGCGGCTGGGCGACGGGCATCTGCGCCTGCGCCGCGTCACCGAATGCGACATGGCGGTGCCCGACGACGAGGCCGGCCGCGGCTTCGCGGCGCTGCTGGCCGGCAGCCTGGTCGGCGCCCATCCGGCGCCCGACTTCGTCACCCGCGCCTGGCGCAAGCTGCTGATCAACATCGTCGCCAATCCGCTGACCGCCATCACCCGGCAGCGCCAGCAGGTGCTGCGGCGCGACGACATCCGCGCTCTGGGCCTGGCGCTGCTGGAGGAGGCGGTCGCCGTCGGCCGTGCCGAGGGCGCCGAGCTGCCGGGCGACGCCGCCCGGGCGGTCTGGGCGCTGCTGATGACCTATCCCGCCGAGGCCGGCACCTCGATGTACCAGGACGCCCTGGCCGGCCGGCCGCTGGAGATCGAGGCGTTGACCGGGACGGTGGTGGCCGCCGCCGAGCGCCACGGCATCCCGGTGCCGCAGAACCGGGCGATGCTGGCGCTGCTGCGGGCGGTGAGCGACGCGGCGGGCTGAACCGGTCCCCACGCGGGCTTTTGCCGGCGCGCCGCCTTTTCGCCGCAGTTGGCCGCTGCGCTGCGCGGCGGAGGAGAAGGCCCGTGCCCCACAGCAGCATCGCCTGGAAGCAGATCGGCGTCGGCTACCTGGTCTGCGCCTGCATCTTCCTGGGCGCCCTGGCCGGGCTGGCGCTGCCGCCGCGCGCGCTGCAGAGCGGCGGGAACAGCCTGCTGGGCTTCCTTGTCCTCCTCGCCCTTTGGGCGCTGGCCTGTGTCGTGCGGCGCCTGGCCCGCCGGATCGCGCCGGCCGGCCTGCCCGCGGCCTGGCGGGAGCCGGCCAAGACCGCCGCCGTGCTGCTGCTCTTCGCCGGGTCGATGGCGGCCACCGCGGCCCTGGCGCTGCGGCTGTGGCAGGTGAACCATGGCTGAGGGCCGGTTCGAGGCCAGGGCCGGTCGCCGCCAGGCACTGCTGGTGCTGGCGATGATCGTCCCGATCCTGGTGCTGGGCGCCGTCGGCCTGCCGCTGCACCCGGCGGCGCCGATGGCAGCGCGGGCGATCGGCCTGGTGATCCTGCTGCCGCTGGGCTTCTGGGTGGCGCAATGCCTGCGCGCCCTGCTCGACCGGCGGCCGGTGATCGAGATCGACGCGCAAGGCCTGCTCTGGCGCCGCTGGTCGTCGCGTCGCATCCCCTGGGACGCCTTCAGCCATTGGCAGGAGAAGGGCTTCGGCTTCGGCCCGATGCTGTGCTTCTGGCTGGCGCGGCCCGAAGACCATCCGCCCGGCCTGGTCCAGCGCCTGCTGCGCCCGGCCAATCGCTGGCTGGGCTTCGGCGACATCGCGCTGAGCACCGCCGGCACCGACCGCCGCTTCGAGGAACTGGCCGCGGCCCTGCGCCGCTTCGCCCCGCCACCGCCGCTGCCCGACGATCCCCGGCTGGCGCGGCGGGTGCTGAAGCACCCCGCCCGGCAGCAGCGGCGCGGCGCCTAGAGCCGATCGGCGTCGGACAGACGATGCCACCCGGCTCCAGGTCTTTGTTGGGACGCGTGATCCAGGCCTTTCGGTGATTGCACCCCAAGCCACCGCGCTCTAGTCGGAAAAGACCCGCGCATCGGGCGCTTCCGGGCCGTCCTCGCCTTCCTCCTCGACGCGGCCGATGAAGCTGGCCGCCGCCGCCAGGCCGGCGAAGACGGCCGCCAGGGCCAGCGCCCGCACCGCCTCACCGCCGAGGGCAGGCAGCATCGCCGCCAGGGCCAGCAGGAAGGGCGCCGCCATCCGGGCGATGCCCTCGACCAGCGCCTGCGCCGCCGCCGCCGCCGGCGACCGCCCGACCGGGGCGCTGCGCAGCAGCCGGGTGGTGGCGCCGGCCTCGACCAGCCCGCGCCCGATCCCTGCGGCCAGCAGCGCCAGCAGCAGCAGGGCGCGCGCCTCGTCCGGCGGCAGCGCGGCGAAGAGCGCATAGGCCGCCGCCAGCAGCACCGCCCCGAGCGGCAGCACCGGCGCCGCCGGCCGGCGGTCCAGCAGCCAGCCGCCGCCCAGCGCCGCCAGCCCGGCCAGCATCCCGGCGAAGGCGAGCGGCAGGCCAAGCGCGCCCGGGCCGATGCCCCAGCCGCGCATCACGTGGTGGATCAGCACCAGCTCGGCCAGGGACAGCGCCGCCGCCGCCAGCAGCCGCACCAGCAGCGCGCCGGCGAAGCGCGGCCGGGCCAGCAGATCGCCAGGCAGCAGCGGCGCCTCGCGGCCGTGCTGCTGCCAGATCCACAGGCCGAGCAGCACCAGCCCGATCACCAGCAGCACGCCCAGCAGCAGGTTGCCCAGCACGAAGAGACCGGGAATGCCGACCAGCAGCAGCGCCAGGGTGGCGACCGCCAGCAGCATCCCCAGCGGATCGAACCGCCCCGGCAGCCTGCGGTCCCGCGGCGCGGTGGTTGAGAGCAGCCAGGCGGCGACGGTCGGCGGCGCCAGCGCGGCGGCGACCATCCCGAGCGGCGGCAGGCCGAGCCGGTCCAGCCCGATCCAGACCAGCGAGGGCCAGTAGAGCGCAACCGCCACCCCGAGCCCGGCGGCGCCGACCGCCAGCCCGATCCGCGCGCCCGGCACGCTCAGCCGCAGCAGCGACAGGCTGGCCGGCAGCAGCAGCGCGGTCGCCGCCCCCTGCAGCAGCCGCAGCGCCAGCATCGGCCAGAAGCCCATCGGCAGGCAGGCCAGCAGCCCCATGACCAGCGCCGCCACGAGCCCCAGGCGGAAGGCGCGACGCGGCCCGGCCACCGGCACCAGCGAGGCCAGCGGCAGCAGCCCCAGCACCAGCCCGGCCAGCTGCGCGCTGAGCAGCCAACCCAGCGAGGTGGCGGGCAGCGCCAGCTGGGCATGCAGGATCGGCAGCACCATGGCGCCGATGCTGCCTTGCAGCGCCACCAGCGCCAGGCCGAGCAGGGCGGCGGCCGGCAGGCGGAACGGAGAGGCCTCGGCCTCGGCAGCAGGGGATGAAGCGGGGGATTGCGGCACGCGGCCTCCGGCGGAGATGAGCGCCTCCGCTCTGGCCAAGGTGGCGCCGGGCGGCAAGCGAGCTTCCGGTGAGCGTCAGTCACATCCCCGTCGTCGGCCGCCGGCGCCGCTCCTGGAGCAGGGCCGGCCGCTGACCATGGTGGTGCCGTCGCGAAGCGGCCCGGAAGACCCCTCTCGGGGCTGCCGGGTTGATCGCCGGCTATGTGGAGCGCCCCGCCGGGAGACCGGCGGGGCGTTCTGCATCGTGCGGCTGGCCTTGTGGCACCAGCGAGCCGTGAGGCTCGCCGGTCGGCCGCCACCGCCCCGAAGGGCCGTGATCAGGATCAGTTCGGGGCGAAGAGGAAGTGGTCCGAGGTCAGGCTGGCGATCGTCGTGTTGAGGATGGTCAGCACGTCGCCGTTGCCGGCATCCACCACCACGTCGGCGCCGGTCTGCACGAACTTCGCGGACACCTCCGCGTAGCTGTCGAGGCTGGAGCCGAAGCCGGTCCAGTCGATCATGTCCGCCTCGGTCGCCGAGAAGTCCATGATCTTGTCGGCGCCGTCGCCCTTGGTGAAGACGAAGGTGTCGGCCCCGGTGCCGCCGGTCAGATCGTCAGCCCCGGCGCCGCCCACCAGGCGGTCGTTGCCGGCGCCACCGAAGAGCTTGTCGTCGCCCAGGCCACCGCTCAGCACGTTGGCCAGCGCGTTGCCGTAGAGGAAGTCGGCCTGGTTCGAGCCTTCCAGGTTCTCGACCTGGAAGAACTGGTCGCCCAGCGCCTCGCCGGTGCCGGCCCGCGCGCCGCTCAGATCGGCGGTGACGCCGGTCGTCGCATTGCGATAGGTCGCGGTGTCGTTGCCCTCGCCGCCGGTCAGGACGTCGCGGCCAAGGCCACCCTCGAGGATGTCGTCGCCGGCCTCGCCCAGGAGCTGGTCGTTGCCCGCGCCGCCGGCCAGGTAGTTCGCGCCGGCATTGCCGCGGATGAAGTCGTCATGGACCGAGCCGGTCACGTTCTCGATGCTGATCAGCACGTCGCCGGCCGCACCACCGAGGGTCCCCTGCGTCTCGTCCTGCAGGTTGACCGACACGTACAGAGTGCTGTCGGAGTAATCGGCCGTGTCCACGCCAGTCCCGCCATCCAGGTAGTCGGCACCCGCGCCGCCCTTCAGGATGTCGTTGCCCGCGCCGCCGTAGAGGACGTCGTTTCCGGCGCCGCCCTCCAGCGTGTCGGCCAGGTTGCCGCCATGCAGGATGTCGTTGCCGCCGCCGCCGGAGATCGCGTTGATCCCGTCGTCGTTGCCCCAGAGCTCGTTGGCG
>NZ_MLCO01000458.1 GCF_001982615.1 Teichococcus deserti
GCGCCGGTGCCGTCGATGACCACGCTGCGGCTGCGCCCGGGCGCCGAGCTGCGCGGCCCCATCGTCATCCCGCGCGGCCTGGCGGTGGAAAGCGAGCCGGTGCGCGGCGAGCCGGTGCGCTTCCGCAGCTGCCACGACGTCACCCTCTGGCCGCTGGTGCTGGAGCAGGCGCGGCTGACCGGGCTGCCGATCGCGGCTCCCTTGAACCGCGCGGCGGCCGGCGCGGCTGCCTGCCTGCGGCTGACCTTCCGCACGCTGTCGCCTGACCTGCCGATGGCCGAACTCGGCCTCGACAAGCTGCGGCTGCATCTGCGCGGCGTCGGCGCCCAGGCGGCGCTGCTGCACGAGGTGCTGAGCCAGTCGGTGCTGTCCATCGCGCTGGCCGACGGGCCTGCCGATCCGTCGCCCACCATCCTCGATGCGTCGCGGCTGCGCCCGGTCGGCTTCGCGCGCGAGGAGGCGGCGCTGCCCTGGCCCAACCGCGCCTTCGACGGCTACCGCCTGCTCTCCGAATACTTCGCCTTCCCGGAAAAGTTTCTGTACGTTGAGCTGGACGGGCTCGAAGCCCGCAGCCTGATGCAGCAGGGCGACAAGCTGGAAGTTTTCATCTGGCTGTCGCGCGCGGTGCCGGAGCTGGAGCGCTCGGTCACCGCCGACAGTTTCGCCCTGGGCTGCACCCCGGCGATCAACCTCTTCCCGCAGCGCTGCGAGCCCATCGCGCTGGACGGCACCCGCAGCGAATGGCAGGTCATGCCCGATGCGCGGCGGCCGGCGGCGCTGGAAGTGCATTCCCTGACCCGCATCCGCGAAAGCCGCCCCGACGGCAGCCGGCGCGAGGTTCTTCCCTTCCATCGCCTCGGCCGGGTCGAGGAGGACGAGACGGCGGCGGAGGTCCACTACCTGGCGCTGCGC
Source organism: Teichococcus deserti (assembly GCF_001982615.1). GTDB lineage: Bacteria > Pseudomonadota > Alphaproteobacteria > Acetobacterales > Acetobacteraceae > Pseudoroseomonas > Pseudoroseomonas deserti. The sequence continues at coordinate 913 of NZ_MLCO01000458.1, forward strand.
CGCCCCGCCCCGGCGCCGCTCGGCGGGACGCAGACGCATCTGGCGCTGCGCGACCTGTCCTTCGATCCGGCGCGGCCGGCGGATGCGGTGCTCAGCATCGATGCGCTCTGCTGCAACCGCGACCTGCCTTCGATGCTGCCCTTCGGCGGCGGCCAGCCGCGGCTGCGCGTCGCCGATGGCGGCGTCTCGCTCGACGGCGCCGAATGCCTCTCCGCGCCGACGCCGACCCTGCGCCCCGGGCTGCAGGACCGCAGCGCCTGGAAGCTGATTTCCCATCTGGCGCTGAACCACCTGGGCATCACCGGCGGCGAGCAGGGCGCGCTGGCCCTGAAGGAAATGCTGCGGCTGCACGACCTGCGCGACACGCCGGAGAACCGCGCGGCCATTTCTGCCCTCGTCGCGGTCGAGGCGCGGCCGGGCGTGGCG
>NZ_MLCO01000046.1 GCF_001982615.1 Teichococcus deserti
GCGAAGCGGCGCAGCTCGGCGACGGCAGCGCCGCGCCAGCCATAGATCGACTGGGCGTCGTCGCCGACGGCGAAGCCCCGCCCCCCCTGCCCTGCCAGCAGCTTGACCAGCCGGTGCTGCGCCAGGTTGGTGTCCTGGAACTCGTCCACCAGGATCTCGGCCCAGCGCCCCTGCCAGCGCGCGGCCAAGCCCGGGTCGTCGCGCATGGCGCGCACGGGCAGCGCGATCAGGTCGTCGAAATCCAGCGCGGCGCGTGCGGCCAGGGCCTTCGTGTAGTCGGGCAGCAGGGCCGCAGCCTGCTCCAGCGTCGCGCCGTCGAACCGGGAAAAGGCTTTGCCACGCGGCGTCCTGGCCAGCCGGCCCTTCAGGAGAGAGACAACCTCCTGCAGGGCGGTGCCGGTCTGGGCGTCGCGGATGCCGCCGGCCTGCATCAGCAGGCGCCGCGCCTCGGCCTGGGGGATGATGGAGAAGCCACGCGGCAGGCCCGGGACATCGCCGCCATCCTCGATCAGCAGGCGGGCCATGGCGGCATGGAAGGTGCCCACCCAGCGCGGCAGCTGGACGGGCGGCAGGCGCTGCGCCAGGCGGGCGCGCATCTCGGCCGCGGCCTTGGTGGTGAAGGTGATGCAGAGCAGGCGCTGTGGGTCCTCGCCGCGGCGCAGGATCAGGTCAACCACGCGGCGCGCCAGGGTTTCGGTCTTGCCGGAACCGGCGCCGGCGATGACCAGCTGCGGCGCAGGGGACAGCACCGCCGCGCGCTGCGCCGGGTTCAGGCCTTCGAGATGCTGATCCGTCATGCCGGGCGGTCGAGGAAGCGGGGGCGCGCGTCGAGATTCACCGCGATGCCGGCGGCGTCGAGCGAGGCCAGCAGCCTGGCGCGGTCCAGCCGCAGGTAACGGATCAGGAGCTGGAGATAGAGACCCACGAAATCCGCGCCGTGCCCGTCGGAGGCGCCCTCGGCGGTGCTGGTCAGGCTGTGGGCCAGCTCGTGCAGCAGCACCCAGGGCGGGCATGCCGCCGGCAGGCGCAGGCGCAGCCGGTCGGCATCGGCGATGCGGCGTCGGGCCTGGTGCGGCAGCGGCTCCACCTTGGGCGGGAAGCGCAGGCCGAGCTCGGCCCAGATGGCGTCGACCATCGGCTGGGCGGCGGCGAAGGCGATCATGCCGCCGCCATGCGGGGCGATCACCCGGTCCTCCCAGGCATAGACACGCTGGCGCTGAGCGTCCCGGGCGCGGGTTTCCGTCACTCCAGCACCCCCTGCCCCGCCCCGCGCACCGGGCGGTTCAGGCTGATGCGGTCGCCGGCGGCATAGCCCTGGCGATAGGCGCCATTGGCGCGCAGCCCGGCGCGGCGGGCGCTGACCAGGCGAACGGAGGTTTCCTTGAAGGCATCCTCCACAACCCGATGCTTCACCACGATCAGCGCGCTGCCGGTGCTGCGCTGGGCGGCGACGCCGGCCTCGCGTTCGGCATGCAGGGTCTCGAGGCGCTCGGCAATGCGGCTGGCCATGCCCTGCTGGTAGCTGATCGAGGCTTGGCGCAACGCGGTCGCCCTCAGCGCCGGATGCGCGCCGCGGAAGCGGGTCAGCTCGTTCTGCATGCCGCGTGCGATGACGGCATAGAGATAGCTGGCCATGGCCGTGTCCTCCTCGAAGCCGAAGAAGATGTAGCGCGGGCGGTCCTCCTCCCGCGTGAGCCAGACCTTGCAGTCGCAGAAGCGGGCGATGGCGGGGACGCAGCCGTCGATCGGGCGGCGCTGGCGGCCGGCCAGCGGGACCTCGACCTGCACGCAGCGGGCAGCCCGGATGTCGATCTCCTCCATGCTGAGGGCGTAGCGCTCCAGCAGGCGGCCGGCCATCTCGGCGGCGGCGAGCGCCTCGGCCTCGGTGCAGCCATTGGAAACAGTCTTCTCCGTCAGCGCCTTGATGCGCGCCTTGACGCGCGTCAGCTCATCCGTCTGCTGCATCTCTCTGCCCGTCCACCAACGCCGGTCCGCCCGCGGCTATAGCACGGCAACCGGCGCGGCGCAGGCTCCTGGCACTGGCCGGATGGGCATGGCCGGTGGGTGTTGGATGCATCCATGAGGCGCAGTGGAGGTGTGACGTGGCGGCTTTGGTGGCAGTGAGTCTCGACGGGTCCGGCGGCTGGGGGATCCCCGGCATCCTCCAGCGCCGCCAGTCCAGCCGGGCCGCTGCCGTCCGGATTGGATGCATCCATGGGCAGCTTCATGCGGCCGGAAGGCCTGCGGAGAAGACACTCGGCGCAAGCACCACGCTTGGATGCATCCAAGCGCAGGCTGCGCCACCCGGTCCTGCCGTTCGGCGCCGGACAAGGCACGCTCGCCTTGGTGGATGGATGTATCCATTCTCATCCGGGACCAAAAAAACTCGCCAAGCCACGGCTTTGCGTCTAGGAAGGCCGCGGGGGACCTCGGGGGTACCATGGATCAGCTCGACACCTTCCGCCGCATCGCCGAGGTGCTGCGCTCGGCCCAGCGCACCGCCATCGAGGTCGAGAACGCGCCGGACAAGCGCAAGCGGCTGCGCAGCTTCTCGGTGCAGGAGGCGGCGGCCTTGATCGGCGTGACGCCAGGCCAACTGCGCCGCGCCGGCGGTCTGGCGCCGCAGGGCGGCGGAATCACCCCGCGTGCCCGGATGGCATTCGAGGAAATCCTTGAAGTGCGGAGGTCGCTGAACAAGCTGCCGCGCCGGGATGCCGCACAAGGCGAGACGCTGGCCACCGTCGTCTTCACGAATTTCAAGGGCGGCTCGGCCAAGACGACGTCGAGCGTGCATTTCGCCCAGTTCCTGGCCCTGGCCGGCTATCGCGTGCTGCTGGTCGACCTGGACAGCCAGGCCAGTGCCACGGCGCAGTTCGGCCTGGACCCGGCCAGCGAGATCGGCCCGGAGAGATGCTTCCTGGCCTGGCTGAAGCGGGAAGGGAAGGGGGGGGCGCTCGCCGAGCGGCTATGCCAGAAGACCTATTGGCCGGGAATTGACCTGCTGCCCGCCGGCGCCGCGCTGGCCGAGGCGGAAGAGCTGCTGGCGGCCCGTGCCGCTGGCGGCACCGCCGAAAAGACACTGTATTTCGACGAGCTGACGGCACTGCTGGCGGCGACCGGCGAGCGCTACGACATCGCCGTCGTCGACACCCGGCCGGACGTCAACATGCTGATGACCACGGCCCTGCATGCGGCAACCGGCATCGTGGTGCCGACGCGGGCGACGATGACCGACCTGGCGTCGACCGGTGAATTCTTCGCGCATCTCGCCGGCTACACCGGCGACTTCCGCGAGGCCTTTGGCCAGGGGCTGGACTTCGCCTTCAGCCGCATCCTGGTCACCGCCTTCGACCCGACCGACCGCAGCCAGGAAGCGCTGCTCGGCCTGCTGCGCGAACGCTTCGGCGAGGCGGTGCTGCCGGACGCCTTCCTGCATTCGCGCATCATGGGGACGGCGGGCTTCGGCAAGGAGACGCTCTACGAATACGAGCCCTCGACCGACCGCGCCGCCTACAACCGGGTGATCGCCAGCGCCAATGCGGTGAACCGCGCGATCCTGGCGAAGGTGCTGCAGCATTGGGGGCGGGCGGCATGAAGAACCGTTTCAGCAAGCTGAGCGAGGCGCTGCACAGCGCGACGGCCGAGGTCGCCGTGTCGCCGCCGGCCGCCGAACCCGCCGCCCAGCACCGCCCGGCCGCCGCGCTGACCGCCGCCGCGGAGGGGCTGCGGGAGCGGATCGCGCGGCTGGAGGCGGAGCTCGCCGCCAAGGGCGCGGCCGAGGCCGGGTTGCAGCGCGAGCTCGCCGCCGCCCGTGCCGTCGCTGCCCGGGCGGGGGAGGGGGCGGAGGAGTTCCTCTTCATCGACCCGGCGCTGGTCACCGACCTGCTGCCGCGGGACCGGCTGCCCGGTGCCTTCGACGGCGCAGAGTTCGAGGAGCTGCTGGAAGACATCCGCGCCAATGGGCAGAACGACGCCATCACCCTGCGGCGGCAGGGGAAGGGGTTCGAGATCGCGGCCGGGCGGCGGCGGCTCGAGGCCTGCCGGAGGCTGGGCGTCCAGGCGCTGGCGCGGGTGCGGGCGCTGGACGATGCGGCGATGTTGCGGGTGCAGTTCTCGGAGAACGAGCGGCGCGAGGATATTTCGGCGCTGGAGCGTGCGCGCTGGTTCGCCGAGGTGCGCGGCCGGCTGCCCGGGACGGCGCGGGAGATCGCGGCGCAGTTCGGGCTCGATCCCTCAACCTTGAGTCTTTATCTGCGCCTCGCGCGCTTTCCGGCCGAGATCACCGAGAAGCTGCGTGAGCCGCGGCGGCTGGCGATGCTGCGGGCACGCCGCGTGATGGAGGCCGTGGAGGCCGACGAGACGGCGCTGCCGCGGATCCTGTCGGCGCTCGACGCCCAGGCCCGCGCCGCCGGCGGCACGCTCGACGCCGAGGAGCAGATCTCGCTGCTGATGCGCGTGTCCGAAGGCCGCGAGGCACGTCCCGGCAGCAACCGCCCGACCATGCCGGAGCGCCGCCATATCGTGCATGAGGGCAAGCGCATCGGCACGCTGACGCGTAATGGCGGCCAATGGGTGTTCCGCTTCGCCACCTCGCTGCCCGACGAGACGGTGCAGCAGCTGGCCGACCACCTGCCCAGCCTGCTGCCAACGGAAAGAAAAAGATAAGGAAGGTCTGCAGGGAGAATTCTGTCTCCCTCTGGCCTTGCTTGCCGTGATGTGAACCCTGCCAGCCTGCCTCAGTGCGAGACGGGCGGCGGCGACGGCTCCAGCAGCAGCCCACGGTCCGAGACCCGGACCTTGGCGTTCTTGTAGGCCGAGAGCGCCAGGTGCAGCGGCCCTTCGAACTGGGTCTTGAAGTTCTTCAGCGCGCCGACCTTGGAGCCGAACTGCCGCCACAGGCGGTCCCAGCCGATCGGCGTCTCCTTCGGCAGGGAATGCAGCCGGTAGGCGAGCCAGAGATAGATGTCGATGGCGAGCGGCGAGGTTGTGAGGTCGCGGACCGCCGCGCGGTCGACCAGCACCGGATGCCGCCGCAGCTCGTCGAAGAAGGCCTGGGACAGCACCACGCGCTCGACCAGGCGGGAGGCCTTCTTGGAGCGGGGATCCGGCTCGCCGATATAGCTGTAGGCGTCGACCAGGCGCTGGTTGACGATAACGCCTTTCTTGTCGTTGCCGAAGCTGAAATCGACAGCGCAGGTGGCGAGACGCTCCAGCTGCTCGGCGACCTTGCCGTTGCTCGGGCCGCCACGGCTGATGCCGAGGCGGGCCAGGACGGCGCTGGCGGAGCGGCCCATGTGGATCTCGCGCGAGCCGCGTTCCAGCGCCTCGGTCTGCCAGTCGATCATCAGCAGGCGGGCATAGCTGCCGAAGGGGACGCCGATGAATTCCTGGCTGTTGTCGTCGCGCAGCCTGACGCCGGGGCGGACCAGCAGCCGGGCGTAGTCGGTGTCGATCAGCCAGTTCTGGTCCTTGGGCTGGTCGCGATGCGGCAGGCCGGCCAGACACCAGGCGGAATAGCTGTAGCCGATCTCGCTGCCGCCCTCGAACTCGCGGACGATGGCGGAGGAGGCGGTGTCGGCGATCTGGCGGCCCATGCGGCCAGCCAGTGCCTTGCTGAGGCTGGGCGGCCGGTTCTCGAGCACGGCGAGCTGGGCGGCCTTCACGGCCCCCTTGACGCCCCTGGCCTCGACGATGCCGTGCACATTCGCTGCACTGCCGAAGAGGTCACCCTGGTCGGTCCCGGGGTTCTTCATCGGGGCATTCGTTCTGGAGGCCGAAGCCTTTGGATTCGCTGGCAGCTCAACCATGGGCCGCAAATTGCCCCGGGCCGGCGGCGAGAGTCGATGCGAACCTTGCCAACCGCCGTGCTCCTGGCCTGTGAACCTTGCCAACCCAGGGCAATGGCTTGGAGTGAAGAGAGATTGTTATTGAAGAAGGGCTGGCAGGGTTCGCGTGGATAACTGGATTTCCCGTTGATTCTCAAGGTTCTCCGGCGAATCCGCGTCGCTGGCAGGGTTCGCAGTTGACGAAGAGGGCGGCGTTTTCGCCGGCTTGCAAGGTTCACAGCTGGGCCCGAAGCAGAATCGTGGCGCCAATGGCATGGCTGGCAAGGGTCGCAAGTCCTTCGAATCGCTCGATCGAGTCTCGAAGCCCGAGGCGGGCTGGCAAGGTTCACAGCTGGCAAGGTTCACTGCGCCGGGCTGGCAAGGTTCACAGCGAAGGGGCGGGTCGGCTGGCAAGGTTCGCATCTGCGGGCCACTTCCCTTGTGGGAGCAGCGGCCTAAAGTATAGATAGGTGATACCTGGTGCCCCTGGAGGGCACCGGCCGATCCCCGAGGAGCGCCGCCATGTCGAGCAGCCTGGCCTTGAAGCTGGACGAGGAGACGCGCCAGCGGCTGCAGGCGCTGGGGCAGCTGCGCGACCGCTCGCCGCACTGGCTGATGAAGAAGGCCGTGCTGGAGTTCCTTGAGCGTGAGGAAGGCTATGAGCGGGAGAAAAGCGAGGACCTGGCGCGCTGGGAAAGCTATCGCCTGACCGGCCGCGCCGTCCCGGATGCGGCAGTGCAGGACTGGCTGGACAGCTTCGGCACCGAGACCGAGACCGCGCCCCCCGGCATCCGATAAGCAAGACGGCATGGCCGAGCTGCTCTGGCTGCCGGAAGCGGTCGACGACCTGCAGCGCCTGCTGCGCTTCCTGCAGGAGAAGAACCCCGAGGCCGCGCGCCGCGCCGCCCGCGCCATCGCCGGCGCCGCCGCCCGGCTGGCACAGCAGGCCGAGCTCGGCCGGCCGATGGGTGACGGCACCGGCCGGCGTGAGCTGGTGCTGCCCGTTGCGGGGGGCGCCTATGTGCTGCGCTACCGGCTGGATCCCGCGCTCGCGCCGGAAAAAGTGGTCGTCATTCGTGTTTGGCATGGCCGGGAAGCGCGGGCGTGAGGGCAAAGCCGCTGATTTTTCACCCATTCGTCACGCGATATGCTAGTTGCCCCCTCGCGCGCGCCGCCGCCCCGCTGGCGACCCCGCGCGCCGGCCCCCGGGATCAGGATGGTTTCCGCCGGGCATCGGCTCGCGAAGGGGTGTTTGGAGACGGTCAACCTTCCTAAATAGACACACGGCCACCGTGCGGCGGCCGTCACTCCTTTTGTCACCCCGCTGATCATGCCGGCGCCCTTCCAGGCGTGGTGCCGGCCTTTGGGCCCGTTGCGGGCCGGTCAGCGACCGGTGCGACATGAAGACCTTGTTGGGGCCTTCCCTGGTCCCCCAGCACGAACGAACAGGTGGATAGATGGACGGGATGTTTACCTACGGCGCGACGGATCAGGGCGACACCGAGGGTGGCGCTCCGCTCAAGGGGCGGACGGGCGCTTTCGGGGACATCCTGGCTCGCGAGACGCCGGAGGCCGAGCGTCCGGCCGGGCTGAACCGCGGCTGGCGGGCCGAGATGGGCGATGAGTTCGACAGCCCCGAGACCGTCGATGTGCGCGTCGAGGAGCATGCCGAGGACGAGGAGGAGCGCGAGCCCTCCGAGGCCGAGGAAGGCGAGGAGACGCGCGAGGCCGCGGAGGCCGAGGACGGCGCCGAGGGCGGCAACGTCAACGAGGCGAGCCTCGCCCGCTCCGACGACCCGGTGCGCATGTTCCTGCGCGAGATGTCGGGCACCGACCTGCTGAGCCGCGACGAGGAGATTGCCCTCGCCCAGCGGATCGAGGCCGGCCGTGACGCCATGCTCGCCGGCCTTTGCGAGAACCCGATCACCTTCACGCATCTGCAGGCCTGGCGCGTCGCGCTGCAGGAATCGCAGATGCCGCTGCGCGACGTGGTCGAGCTCGAGGCCATGGCCGCCGACGCCGCCCCGGCGCCGGAGCCGGAAGAGGCCGAGGAGCCCGAGGCCGCCGCGCCGCACGCGACCCTCGACGAGAAGATGAAGCCCGAGGTGCTGGCCGCCTTCGGTGCCGCGCTCGACGCGCATGCGGTGCTGCGCGGCATGACCGCGCGCAGCGGCGACGCCCAGGCCAAGCGGGCCGAGATGGTCGGGCTGTTCGGCGCGCTGCGCCTGCGCCCCGCCCGGCTCGACCTGCTGGTGGCGCAGGTGCGCGACATGCACCGCCGCCTGCTGGCGCTGGATGGCAAGGCGGTGCGCCTGGCCGCCGCCGTCAAGCTGGACCACGAGACGCTGCTGAAGCTGTGGGACGGCAGCGAGGCCGGCGCCGTGCGCGTGCTGGACGCGGCGGCCAAGGTTCGCAGCAACGCGGCGCGCCACGCGCTGGCGCTGCGCGAACTGCGCGACGGGCTGCCGCCGATCCGTACCGGCATCGCCAAGCTGGAGGCCGAGAGCGGCCTGGCCGCGCCCGAGCTGCGCCGGGTCTGCGCCGAGGTGGCCCGCGGCGAGCGCGACATGCGCAAGGCCAAGGAAGAGCTGACCCGCGCCAACCTGCGGCTGGTGGTGCATATCGCCAAGCGCTACCGCAACCGCGGGCTGATGTTCGGCGACCTGATCCAGGAAGGCAACATCGGCCTGATGCGCGCGGTCGACAAGTTCGACTGGCGCCGCGGCTTCAAGTTCGCGACCTATGCCACCTGGTGGGTGCGCCAGGCGATCACCCGGTCGCTGGCCGACCAGGCCCGCACCATCCGCGTCCCCGTGCATATGACGGAGACCGTCGGCAAGGTCGCGCGCATGAGCCGCCGCTTCGCCCAGAAGGCCGGCCGCGAGCCGACCCCGGAAGAGCTGGCGGGCGAGCTGGGCATGTCGGTGGACAAGGTCCGCGCCGTGCAGCGCCTGGCGCGCGAGCCGGTCAGCCTGGAGAACCCGATTGGCGAGGATGATGACGGGCGCCTGGGCGACTTCATCGAGGACGAGAACGCGGTGATCCCCTTCGACGCCGCCGCCCGCTCCTCGATGCGCGACGCGACCATGCGCATCCTGTCCGACCTGACGCCGCGCGAGGAACGCATCCTGCGCATGCGCTTCGGCATCGGCGGCGAGAACGACCACACGCTGGAAGAAGTGGGCAAGACCTTCAACGTCACCCGCGAGCGCATCCGGCAGATCGAGGCAAAGGCGCTGAAGAAGCTCCAGGTCTCGAAGCGCGGCAAGTCGCTGCGGTCGTTCCTGGCGTAAGAGAAGACAGGGAGAAGGCTGGGGGAATGAATTCCCCCAGACCCCCTTCTTTTTTCTGTTCCATGGGCTGTTGGAAGAACTGCGCCTTGCTGGGCTCTCACCATGGTGGCTCAGCGGGGCGCAGCTTTTTGTGACGTCTGCGCTTCCTTAAAGGTCGCGCTGCCGATGGGCCGTTGCCTGTCCTGTCGTCACGTGGACATGGCAATCAGACAGAAAGAAGAAGGGGTCCAGGGGAATTCATTCCCCTGGCCTTCCTCTGTCTTAGTTGGTGATCTCAGTCTCGACGGCGCCCACGCCTTCGAACTCGGCGCGGACGGCTGTCCCGGCCTCCACCAGGATGTTCCCGGTGCAGCTGCCGGTGGTGATGACCATGCCCTTCTTCAGCCCGCCGAAGCGCTTCGCCCCCTTGTTGGCCAGCCACTGGATCAGGCGGATCGGCTCGCCGGCGCTGTTGCCGCCGACATGCTCGACCGCGACGCGGCCGTTGAAGGTCAGCTTGACCGGCAGCTTCGGCGGGTCGATCTCCTGCCAGTCGGCGACGGCGGGGCCGACCACCAGGGCGCCGTGGTTCACCTGGTCGGCGGCATGGCTCAGCGGGTCGCTGATCGCCAGCCGCTCGAAGCGGGTGTCGACGATCTCGATGGTCGGGTTCAGCGTCGCGATGGCGGCCAGCACCTCCTCGCGCGAATAGGGCGCCTCGCGCGGCGGCAGGTCGGCGCCGAGCGTGTAGCCGATCTCGGCCTCGATGCCGGTGATGTTGAAGGCGCGGGCCGGGTAGGGGCGGGCGTCGAAGCGCAGGTCCGCCTGGTGCAGCGGCACGCCGGAGGGCTCGGCCTCGGGGCTGGCGGCGCCGACCTTCCAGCCGGCGATCGGGCCGCGCTCCGCGGCGACCAGCAGCTGGATCTCCACCACCTCCTCGGCGGTCTGCGGGCGGGCGCCGTCCGGCAGGTGGGTCAGCAGCCGGCGGCTGCGGCGGGCGTCCAGCAGGGCCTGGGCGGCGGCGGCGAAATCGGTGGCCATGGCGCGGCATTCTCTCCGTGTCGGGTGCCGCATCCTGGCCGATCGCCGCGGCTTGAGCGAGGGGGAGAGCTTATGGTCGGCCGTTGCATCCGGTGGTAACCAGGGGCCTCCGAAGGGGGATGCGGGACTTGGCTGCGGTTGTCGCGGGTGACGCCTATCTGCTGTTCCGGCTGGGAAGCCGCCGCTGCGCGCTGCCGCGCGCCGCGGTGCGCGAGGTGCTGCCCTTGCCGCGGCTGTTCCGGCCACCCTCGCTGCCGAAGCCGATGGCCGGCTTCCTGAACCTGGGCGGCGTTGCGGTGCCGGTGATCGACCTGACGAAGCTCTTCGGCCTGGCCAGCGCCGCCGAGACCGAGCAGGCGCTGTATCGTCACATTCTGTTGATCGGCCGTCCGGACGGACAGGCGCCGCTGGGGCTGCTGGTCGACCGGGTGCTGGACCTGCTGCGGTTGGCGCCCGAGCGGCTGCGCGCCGTCTCGCCGGAGGCCACGCTGAACGGCTGCGCGGTGGCCGAGCTGGAGACTGCCGAGGGCTTCGTGCATCTGCTGGCGGCCGACCGGCTGCTGCTGGCGCAGGAGGCGGCGGCGCTGTCGGCGCTGCAGGAAGCGGCCGCGGCGCGGCTGGCCGACTGGGATCTTTCGGGGTGACGCCGCAGCCCGGCCGGCTGCCGGCCTTCACCCCCCACTTCCTGCCGGATGTCGACTTCACCCGGCTGAAGCGGCTGGTGATCGCGCGCACCGGGCATTTCTACTACCAGGACAAGGACGCGCTGCTCTGGGAGCGGCTGCGGCGGCGGCTGCGCGACACCGGGCTGTCCAGCGCCAGCGCCTATCTGGCGCGGCTGCTGGACGAGGCGGCGGGGCCTGCCGAATGGGCGGCGCTGGAAGCCGAGATCACCATCGGCGAGACCTTCTTCTTCCGCTACGCCGAGCAGTTCGCGGCTTTGGCCGACACCATCCTGCCGGACATTCTCGAGCGGCGCGGGGAGGAGAAGAAAATCCGCGCCTGGAGCGCGGGCTGCGCCAGCGGCGCCGAGCCCTATTCCCTGGCCATCCTGCTGCACCGCATGCTGGGCGAGGCGCTGGAGCAGTGGCGCCCGGCGCTGATCGGCAGCGACCTGAACGCCGCGGTGCTGGCCCAGGCGCGGCGCGGCGAATACAGCCGCTGGGCGCTGCGCAGCCTGCCGGCGGAGGAGCTGGAGCGCGACTTCACCGTGGTCGAGGAAGGCCGCCGCTTCCAGCTGCGCCCGCAGTTCCGCGCCATGGTGCAGTTCGAGCGGCACAACCTGCTCAGCCTGCTGGATGGCAGCAGCCCGCTGCAGTTCAGCGAGTTCGACCTGATCCTCTGCCGCAACGTGCTGATCTATTTCCACCCGGAGGTGGTGGAGCAGGTGGTCCGCGCCCTGGCCGGGCGCCTGCGCGAGGGCGGCTGGCTGCTGCTCGGCCATGCCGAGCCCAACCCGGCCTTCGCCGAGTTCCTGGAGGTCGTCCAGCTGCCGGGCACGGTGGCCTATCGCCGGGGCGGGACGCAGCGTCCGAAGCCGGCGGAGAGCGTGAGGCCGCTGCCGGTGATCGCGCCGCCGGCGCCGGTCCTCGCGCTGCCGCCGTTGCCTG
>NZ_MLCO01000459.1 GCF_001982615.1 Teichococcus deserti
CGCGCTCCTGCTGGGCGGCGCTGGAGGCGCGCGGGGCGGGGTTCCGGTCGTTGGTCGTGCCGTTGGTCGTGTCGGGTGGCGGTTCGTCGGGCGGCATGGGGCTCGGGGCGCTGCGGGCAGGGCGCGAGGATAGCGCCACCCCGCGGGCCGGCAAAGCGCCGCCCGGGAAAGCGGCGCGGACAAAATGCCCCCGGCGTGCCCGATGACAGGCCGCGCGCAACCTTGCTACGCTGGGAAGGCCATGTCCGCCCCGGCCCGCCCGCTGCTGCGCCTGCTGGCCCTGCTGCTCCTGCTGCAGTGGGGGGCGGGACTGTGGCCGCATCTGGGCGGCATGGCCGGCACCGCCCAGGCGGCCGAGACCATCGTCATCTGCACGCCGGACGGCTTCCACAACCTGCGCCTCGGCCCCGATGGCCAGCCCCTGCCGGAGGAGCCTGCCGGCCTGCCCAAGGCGGCCGGCTGCTGCCAGCTGTGCCAGGCCCCGCTGACCGGGGCCGACCTGGTGCCGGGCCCGGTGCTGCCGGCGCCGCGGCTGGTCGCCGGCCCTGCCATCGCCATGGCCGCCCAGGTCGAGGCGCTGAGCTTCGCCCCGCCGCCCGCCATCCGCCATTCGCGGGCGCCGCCGCAGGCCTGAGGACCGTCGACCCGCCCCGGCGCGTGACCCGCGCCGACCCGTCGTCCTCTTCAGGATCCGCTGCACCATGCCTGCCAACCCATCCCGGGATGCCGGGGCCGCGCGCGCCAGCCAGGCGGCCGAGCTCAAGGCTTTCGTCGCCCGGCTGCATTTCTATGTCGGCCTTTTCGTCGGCCCCTTCCTGCTGGTCGCCGCGCTGACCGGCGTTCTCTACGTCCTCACCCCGCAGCTCGAGGACCTGCTCTACCGCGACACGCTGACCGCGGCCGATCCCGGCCCGGCCCGCCCGCTGGCCGAGCAGGCCACCGC
>NZ_MLCO01000460.1 GCF_001982615.1 Teichococcus deserti
GTGGGGGGCGGTCAGGGCGGCGGCGGCCTCGGCGGCCTTCATCTTGCGCGGCATGGTCGGGTCAGGCCTTGTCGGCGGCGCTCAGGCGCCAGATGGCGAAGGGCAGGGCATGCGGGTCGAGGCGGAGATGGCGGTGCGAGCCGTCCCAGACCTGCTCGCCGCCGGCCACCAGGTCCTCGGCCCGGAAGGGACCGCCCGGCGGCAGCTCGAAATGCGTCTCCAACGGCTGGTTGGGATCCATGCTGACGGCGACCAGCACCATGTTCTCGCCCCCTGGCGTCGATTTCACGTAGGTCAGGATGCCCTCGTGGTTGGAGCGCAGGAAGCGCGTGCCCAGATGCGTGTGCAGCGCCGGATTCTCCTGGCGGATGCGGTTCAGCAGGGTGATCTCGGGCACGATATTGCCCGGGCGGTCATAGTCCCAGACGCGGATCTGGTACTTCTCGCTGTCCAGGTATTCCTCCTTGCCCGGCGCCAGCGGCGTCGCCTCGCAGAGCTCGAAGCCGTTGTAGACGCCCCAGAGGCCGGAGAGCGTGGCGGCGAGGCCGGCGCGGATCAGGTGGCCGGGCCGGCCGCTGGTCTGCAGGAAGCCCGGGTTGATGTCCGGCGTGTTGACGAAGAAATGCGGGCGGAAGAAGTCGCTGACCGGCGCCTTGTTCAGCTCCTCCAGATACTCCCGCATCTCCCAGGCAGCATTGCGCCAGGTGAAGTAGGTGTAGCTCTGCGAGAAGCCGACCTTGGCCAGCCGGTACATCACCTTCGGCCGGGTGAAGGCCTCGGACAGGAAGACCGCGTCGGGGGCGCGGGCGCGCACCTCGCCGATCATCCATTCCCAGAAGGGCAGCGGCTTGGTGTGCGGGTTGTCGACGCGGAACAGGCGGATGCCGTGGCGCACCCAGAACAGCACCGAATCGCGCAGCGCCAGCCAGAGCGAGGGGATGGCGCCGGGCGCGTAGAACTCGACGTTGACGATGTCCTCGTATTTCTTCGGCGGGTTCTCGGCGTAGCGGATGCTGCCGTCGGGGCGCCAGTTGAACCATTCGGGATGCTCGCGCAGCCAGGGATGGTCGGGCGAGCACTGGATGGCGAAGTCCAGCGCCAGCTCCAGCCCGTGATCGGCGGCGGCCGCGATCAGCCGGCGGAAATCCTCGAAGGAGCCGAGCTCCGGATGCAGCGCCTCATGCCCGCCCTCGGCGCTGCCGATGGCATAGGGGCTGCCGGGATCCGTCTCGGAGGGGGTCAGCGTGTTGTTGCGGCCCTTGCGGTTCTTCTTGCCGATCGGGTGGATCGGCGGGAAGTAGAGCACGTCGAAGCCCATGTCGCGCACCCGCGGCAGGGTGCGGATGACGTCGTCGAAGGTGCCGTGTCGGTTCGCGTCGCCGCTCTGCGAGCGCGGGAAGACCTCGTACCAGGCGGAGAAGCCGGCGGCGCGGCGCTCGGCCTCCAGCGGATAGTCCTGGGTCTGCAGCCGGTGCGCCTTGGGATCGGCCTCGCGCATCAGCGCGCGCAGCGGGGCCGACAGGAAGTCCTCCACTGCCGCGGCGTCATCCAGGCCGGGCAGGCGGTCGATCAGCGCCTGCAGCTCGGCGCGGCGCTCCGGCGGCAGGGCGGGCAGGGCGGCCTCCAGATGCGCCAGCCCCTCGCGCCGCTCCAGCGCCACGGGCACGCCCGCCGCCTGCTTCTTGCCGATCTCGTCGCGGAACTCCTCGAAATGGTCGACCCAGGCCTCGACGGCATAGACATGGCGGCCGACCCGCTCGGGCAGGAAATGCGCCACCCAGATGTCATTGACCTTGTGCGCCATCGGCTCGGTGCGCCACTCGGCCTCGTCCGCCGGGCGCCAGAGCAGCTGCGCCGCCAGCTTGCCATGCCCGTCGGTGAAGATGTCGGCGGTGACCTCGACGGTCTGGCCCACCGCGCGCTTCACGGCGAAGCGGCCGTCATCCACCGCGGGCTTCACCGCCTCGATGGCGATGCGCGGCGCGCTGGTGGCGGCAGCGACGGCGCCGGCCTCGTCGGGCAGCGGCGCCTGCACGGCCGTGGCTTCCTGGATGGTCATGCAACGCACCTCTCCGGGGCCGAGCGCCAGCCCCCCTTGGTTCAGGCTCTGGGGCGGCAGCGCCCCCGGACGGTCCAGCAGCCCCAGCGCCTGGCCGGCCGAGAGCCGCGCCGGCCGCGCCAGCGAGGCATTGGCGATGATGATCGTCCGGTTGTTCGCGCCTTCGCGCAGCATCGCCAGTGGCGCCCCGGGCGCCGAGAGGCGGCGCGGCACGGCGGCGCTGCGCAGGAAGGGATCGGCGGCGCGGCGCTCGTTGGCGGCGCGGATCGCGGCGGTCAGGTCCAGCCGCGGCGACCGGGCCAGCGCGGCGAAATGCTCGGCCTGGCGGGCGCCGGCGCGGGCGCGGTGCACGGCGCCGAACTCGAAGCCCATCGGCACCAGCCAGGAGCGGCCGGTGGCGGCGGCGAAGTCCAGCGCCCGCCGCGCCGCGCGCAGCGCCGTCCGGCGGTCGGGGTGGCGCGCCGCCAGCCTCGCGCCGAAGGGTTCCTCCGGCGCCATCACCAGCGGCGCGATGGCCGCCAGCCGCGCGACCTCCTCTGGCCACCAGCCCGAGGAGAAATCCCACCAGGGCAGCGAGGGCGCAGCCAGGTCGAAGCCGGCGCCCCCCAGCCCGGCAGTGGCGGAGCCCGGCGTCCAGGCGATGAAGACCAGCCCCGGCTGCCGCTCACGCAGCGCGGCAATGCGGCGTGCGAGGAAGCCGGCGGGGGCGGCACCGGGATCCAGGCAGCGGAAGCCGGCGATGCCCGCCGCCGCCCATTCGGCCAGCCGCTCCTGCCACCACAGGCCGAGGCCTTCCGGCAGCGGGTTTGCCAGGCGCGCGGCGGCCTCCATCCCGGCCGGGCGGCGCGGGTCGGGCGGCAGGTCGGCCTGCGGCTGCTGCCATTCGCCGCGGGCCCGCAGCGGGGCCGCGTCGGCGGCCAGCCGCAGCGGCGCCCAGTCCAGCAGGGTGGCCAGGCCGGCGCCGCGCGCGGCTTCGGCGATGCGGCGCAGGGCGGGCAGTGCCTCGCCGCCGCCCAGCGCCTCGTGCAGCCGGGACGGGTCGCGCAGCAGCGGCGAGGCGGCCGCGGCGGTGGCGAAGGGAGGCGCCAGGCAGATCGCGTCGAAGCCCAGCCCGGCGATCCGCTCGAGCTGCGCCGGCCATCCGTCCAGCGGCCCGGCCGCCAGCGGGTTCAGGTGGTAGATGGCGTGCGGGGGAACGACGTCGGGCAAGGGGGACGGATCCTTTTCGCCAGATTTCTTTTCCCGGCGACAGCCCGCGCGGCTGGCCGATGAATCATGGCGGGCCGCTTCGGGCGGGATCGCCGCCTCGGAATGCAGCCCGCCGCCGGGGGAGGGAGTCTGCCGGGCCAACGCTGTGTTTTCGGCAAGGTTGCGTCCAATTCCCCCGGCTGTTCCCCCGATGCGTGCCGCGAAGGTTCCAAGCCTTTTGCGAGGAAGTGGCGACAGCGGCAACCGGACCATTCCGCACGCTTCCGTGCAGCTTGAGCGGAGCAAACTTTTCCGCGCAGGCGCGCGTTGGCGGGATGGAAGCCGTCACAGGGAAGGGGCCGCCATGCCACGCCACCACCAGACGCGGGCGCCCCGCGCCCGCGGCTGTCGACCGGGCATGCGCCCGTGCTGAGGCTGGTGCCGCGCCCCGCCGAGGCCCCGCCACCGGCCGCTGCCCTGATGGAGCCCGCCGGCCTGTCCGATCGCTACGCCGCGGTGCGTGGCCATACCGAGCAGCTGGCCGCGCCGCTGACCGAGGCGGATCAGTGCGTGCAGTCGATGCCGGATGCCAGCCCGACCAAATGGCACCGCGCCCATACCAGCTGGTTCTTCGAGACCTTCCTGCTGCGGCCGCATCTCGAGGGCTACCAGCCCTTCGACCCGCTCTTCGCCTATCTCTTCAACTCCTATTACGAGCAGGCGGGGCCGCGGCATGCCCGGGTGCATCGCGGGCTGCTGACCCGGCCCTCGGCCGCCGCCGTCGGCGACTACCGCGCCCATGTCGATGCCGGCATGGCGCGGCTGCTGGCGGGCGGGCTGGCGCCCGAGGTCGCTGGGCTCGTCGAGCTCGGCCTGCAACACGAGCAGCAGCACCAGGAGCTGCTGATCACCGACCTGCTGCACGCCTTCTCCTTCCATCCGATGAAGCCGGCGCTCGCCCCGGACTGGCAGGAGCCGCCGGCGCTGGGCGGGCGGATGCTGAAGCCGCTGGAAGGCGGCATCACCCGGATCGGCGCGCTGGAGACCGGCTTCGCCTTCGACAATGAGCGGCCCTGCCACGACGTGCTGGTGGCGCCCTTCCGCATCGCCGACGGGCTGGTGACCAATGCCGAATGGCTCGAGTTCATCGCCGATGGCGGCTACCGCCAGCCCTTGCTGTGGATGTCGGAAGGCTGGGGCGCCGCCCAGGCCGCCGGCTGGCAGACGCCGGAATACTGGCAGCGCGAGGCGGATGACGCGCCCTGGCAGCTCTTCACCCCGGGCGGGCTGAAGCCGCTCGATCCTGCCGCGCCGGTGCGCCATGTCAGCTGGTACGAGGCCGATGCCTTCGCCCGCTGGAGGGGCAAGCGCCTGCCGACCGAGGCCGAGTGGGAGACCGCGGCGCGGCGCGAGCAGCTCGCCGATGCCGGGCGCTTCGTCTGGGAATGGACCGGCTGCGCCTATCGTCCCTATCCGGGCTTCCGCACCGCCGAGGGCGCGGTCGGCGAGTACAACGGCAAGTTCATGATCAACACCATGGTGCTGCGCGGCGGCTCGCTGGCGACGCCGCCGGGCCATGCGCGGCTGACCTATCGCAACTTCTTTCATCCGGACAAGCGCTGGCAGTTCACCGGCCTGCGCCTGGCCGCGGAGGCCTGAGACCGATGCATCCGAAGCCCGACCTGGCCCGCGCCGCCACCAGCGCCTTCGACCCCGTCGTCGCGCAGACCGCGCTCGACGGGCTGACCGCCGCGCGCAAGACGCTGCCGCCGCATCTGCTCTACGACCCCGAGGGGTGCCGGCTGTTCGACGCCATCACCACCCTGCCGGAGTACTATGTCACCCGCACCGAGCTGGCGCTGCTGCGCCGCGTCGGGCCGGAGGTCGCGGCACTGATCGGCCCCGGCGCCTCGGTGATCGAATATGGCGCCGGCTCGGTGACCAAGGCGGCGCTGCTGCTGCAGGCGCTGGAAAGCCCGGCCGCCTATGCGCCGCTCGACATCGCCGAGGTCGCGGTCGAGGGCACTGTCGCTGCGATGCGCAAGCGCTTCCCGGCCATCGCGCTGCATCCGATCGTCGGCAACTTCATGGAGCCGATCGCGCTGCCCGACGTCCCGCAGCCGCTGCTCGGCTTCTTCCCCGGCTCGACCATCGGCAACCTGGACCGGCCGGCGGCGATCGCCTTCCTGACGGCGGTGCGGCAGAGCCTGGGGCAGGGGGCGCGCTTCCTGGTCGGCGTCGACCTGCCGAAGGATCCGGCGATCCTGGTGCCGGCCTATGACGACGCGGCCGGCGTCACCGCCGCCTTCAACATGAACCTGCTGCACCGGCTGAACCGCGAGGCGGCGGCGGAGTTCGACCTGGCCGGCTTCCGCCACGAGGCGCGCTGGAACGCGGCGCACAGCCGGATCGAGATGCATCTCTGCAGCCGCGGCGCGCAGTCGGTCTCGGTCGCCGGCCAGCCGATCCGCTTCGCCGCCGGCGAGACCATCCACACCGAGAGCAGCTACAAGCATGCCCGTGGCGCCTTCCTCGACATGGCGCGCGCCGCCGGCTGGGAGAGCGAGGCCTGCTGGACCGACGACGCGCAGCTCTTCTCGATGCACCTGCTGCGCTGAGCGCTGCCGGCCCAGCAGACGCGGCGCAAAGGAAAGGCCGGAGGGGTCGTCCCCTCCGGCCTTTCTCGTCCGCGCGACCGGCGCCGCGCTCAGTAGCGGCGCATGCTGCCGCGCAGCAGCCGGGCGGTCAGCACCGATACGGCGGTGACGGCGACGGCGGACAGGATCGGATTGGCGATCACCGGCTGGGTGAGGCGGTTGAAGCGGGCGATCAGCCCGCTGCCGGTGCTGGCGGCCGGCACCAGGTCGGTGCTCTCGCCCTCGTCCAGCATGGCGGCGTAGCGGTCGCGCGTCGCCCGCACCTGGCGATGCTGGCGCTGCAGCAGCTGGCGCGCCTCGGCCGGCAGCTGCTCGGCGTCCAGCGCCTCGTCGAAGGCGTCCTCGAGGGCCGCCTCGCCGCGCACCACCTCGCGCAGCACGCGGGCGCGGCCCTGGCCGAACAGGCTGCCCTTCAGGTCGAGGAAGACGCGGTGCGCGGCGCCCAGCGTGCTGCCGCCCTTGCGCGGCGCCTCGCCCTTCTGCCGCAGCAGGGCGTCGACCTCCTGCGCCATGCGCTCGCGCTTCTCGGCGAGCTCGGCGAATTCGATGCGCAGGAAGCGGTCCGAGGTCAGCCGGCGTCCCTGGTCGTAGCCGATGTGGCTGTCATGCAGATAGGCGCTGAGATGGCGCAGCGCCGCCGGCTCGATGCCATCGGCGGCGGCGACCAGAGTCTCAGGTGTGCTCATCTTGTTCATCCTTGCCTCCGTCCAGGCCGCGGCGGCGGGATGGCTCCCGCGGGCCGCGGCGTCTGGGGGGAACAACGCGCCAAGCCCGCGATCGTTCCCGGCCAGGCTGAGGTTCAGGCCAGGCTGAGGTTCAGGCCAGGCTGAGGTTCAGGCCAGGCTGAGGTTCAGGCCAGGCTGAGGTTCAGGGCAGGGCCGGACGTCAGGCCCGCTTCGCAGCCTTCGGCGCCGGTTTCGCCGCCTTGCCGGCCGGCTTGGCCTTGGTCTTGTCGGCCGCCGGCTTGCTGCCCGCCGTCTTGCCGGAAGCGCTCCTGGCGGCGGTCTTGCCGCCCGTCTTGCCACCCGTCTTGTCTGCGGCCTTGCCGGGCGCCCTGGCCGGCGCCGCCTTGCCGCCGCCCTTTAGGCTGCGGCGCAGCGCGGTCATCAGGTCGATGACATTGTCGTCGCGCGCTTCCTCAGGCTCCGGCTCGGGCTCCTGGCCCTCAGCCTTGGCGGCGATGACAGCGCGCAGCCGCGCCTCATAGCGGTCCTCGGCATCGGCGGGGTCGTAGTCGCCCTGCTTCTCCTCGACGATCTGCCGCGCCAGCTTCACCAGCGCCCGGTCCGGCTTCGTCGCGGGAATGTCGGAAAAGGCGTCGTCGGCGGCGTGCAGGTCGCCTTCCTCGAACAGCGTCTGCAACAGGATGCCGGGGCCCTCGGCGCGCAGCGCCACGGCGCGCTCGCGGCGGAACAGCACCAGGCGGGACAGCGCCACCAGCCCGCTCTCGGCCAGGGCCTGGCGGAGGACGGCATAGACCTCGGCCTCATCCTTGCCGTCGGGCACCAGGTAGTAGCCGGAATCGTAGTGCAGCGGCCCGATGGCGGCGGCGGGGACGCATTTCTGCACCACCAGGTTGCGGCTGGTCTCGACGCGGACCGCGTCGAAATCCTCCTCGCCCAGCAGCACGTACTCGCCCTTGTCGCGCTCATAGCCGCGCACCAGGTCGCCGCGCTCGACGGCGCGGTCGGTGCCGGCATCGACCGGCTGCATGCGCACCCGGTTGCCGGTCTTCGGATTGATCAGGTGGAAATGCAGGTTGTTGCGCTCGTGCCGCGCCGGCAGCAGCGCCACAGGGCAGGAGACCAGCGCCAGCCGCAAGGTGCCGCGCCAGACCGGACGGCGATCGCTCACCGCAGGCTCAGCGCTGGGTTTCGGGCGGCGGCTCCTGCCGCTCGGCCTTGCCGTAGCTGTTCTCGGGGTGCTGCTTGTTTGCGGTGGGCGGCACCGGGCGCGGCTCGGGGTCCTGGCGCGGCGGTGCCTCCGGTGGCGGGGGCGCGGGCGGCGGCGGCGGATTGGCCGGCTGCTCGGGGATGGTCGGCGGCGGCTGCGGCGTCTCGGGCGTCAGCGGCGCCGACTGGCGGGCCGCGTCGCTCTGGGCCCTGCTCTGGGCCGGCTGATGGTCGCGGCTGAGCGCTGTCATGGGCGAGATCTCCTCATGCGGCCGCGCCGGCGGCGCAACCTGGGTCAGGCGGCGACGGAGGCCAGCGGTGCGGGCGCGGGCTCGATCGCCTCGCACGGCACAGCGTCCGGGGCAGCGGCTGCCCGCGGTGCCATCAGCCGCGGGCGGGCGCCGCGATGCGAGGCGAGACGTTCCGCCAGGGCCAGGCGCAGCGCGTAGGATGGGCTGTCGGCGGGCGAGCGGCTGGTCAGCGCAACGTCGGAAATGGTCATGGGCGGGTTCCGCAAGGCACCGTGGCGGGCAGGAGAGGGCAGGGATCTGGCGGATGCCGGCGCCGACCGGCGCGCGGCCGGGACGGGCATCCGCCAGGAATTAGAGGCTTTCAGGCTTCAGCGCCGGGATTGGCCGCGCCATCGGCGGCATCGCCCTCGGCCCGCGGGCCGGCCTTGCTGTGGGTGGCCTGGCCGCCCTTGCGCCCGGCCTTGGCGGCGAGGCTGCGGTCGCGCGAGAAGGACCGGTCGGCCGCCTGCACCGCCTGGCCGCCCTTGCGACCGGCCTCGGCCGCGAGCGAAGGATCCTGGGCAAAGCTGCGCTTGGCCGCCGGCACGCTCTGGCCGCCCTTGGACGCGATGCTGCGCTGCTTGTCGGCGTCCATCGAGGCGAAGCCTTGCTTGCCGCCGCTGCGTGTCTGGCTCATCGGAAACATCCTTCCACAGGCCCGGAGGGGCTCATCGGGTTGAGAGGGCCCGCCACCGCGCGGAACGTTCCAATGGAGCGCGCCGCAAGGCCCAGGCTCCCCATCAACCGGTCGGCCACGGCCAAGTTCCGCCGCGGAGGATGACGGGGGCAAAAAACCGCAGGGCTCACGCATGCGTGCTCGGCCATGGCGGCGACCCCTAGCTGACGACGCGGGCGAGGATCAGCCCCAGCACCACCAGCACCAGCGAGGCCAGCAGGACCCAGCGCATATGGCCGAAGGTGACGCCCTGACGGACACGGTTGGTCTCGATCGGGCGCTCCGGCATCGGCACCTCGTGGTGGCCGGGCGGCGGCTCGATGGCGGATTCGCGCATCGGCTTGGTATCGGTATCGGCCATGGGCAGGGTTCCTCCTTCCCAGGGATTTCGGGATCAGCGAGGAAAAAGCCGGAGCGGCGCCGGAGTTGCACGCTGAGGCACCGATTTCCGGAACTCAGGCCCGGCTCGCGCGTTTTCCCACCAGTCAACCGGCCATCAGGAGGTTTCGATGTCCCAGGCCTCTGCTTCCCCCACTCCTCCCGGCGCCGCCGCGCCGACCGGCGCGCCGCTGATCGCCTCCGACCGCGTGGAGGGCACTGCCGTCTATGACGCCGCCGGCAACCGGCTTGGCGCGGTGGAGACGCTGATGATCGACAAGGCCTCGGGCCATGTCGAATATGCGGTGCTCTCCTTCGGCGGCTTCTTCGGCATCGGCAGCTCGCACTACCCGCTGCCCTGGTCGCGGCTGCATTACGACACGCGCATGGCCGGCTATGTCGTCGACGTCACCGAGGCGCAGCTGGCTGAGGCGCCCTCCTTCCCGCGCGACGAGACGGTGGACTGGTCCGACAGCGGCTGGGGCGAGCGGCTGCGCGGGCATTACGGCCCGACGCCCTACGGCTCCCGCGACGGTCTCTGAGCCATCCGCCAGGCGGCCGTGTTCGATGCGACATCGCATCGACCATGGCGTCGTGCCTGGAGGGGGTCGGGTTTCGGAGATCCTTGCTGGCGACAGCAGGATTGTGACGCCCAGCGGATCAGCCGCAGAGGCGGCGGCGCTCTTCCAGCGTGGTGCTGCGGTGGAAGCGCGGCGTCTCCTTGCTCTCGCCGGCATGCTCTTCCTCGAGCAGCGCGAAGAGGGCCGCCCGGGCGCGGTGCACCCGGCTCTTCACCGTGCCGACGGCACAGCCGAGGATGCGCGCGACATCCTCGTAGGGCATGCCGGAGCCGGCGACGAGCGCCAGGATCGAGCGGTGATCCTCCGGCAGGCTGTGGAAGATGCGCTGGAAATCGGTGAGCTCGAGCCCTTCGTCCTGCCGCGCCGAGACGGCGACGCGTTCCAGCGCGCTGTCGTCCATCTCCTGCGTCAGCTTCCGCTTGGCGACGAATTCGTTGAGGAAGCGGTTGCGCAGGATGGTGAAGGCCCAGGCCTTGAAATTGGTGCCCTGCTGGTAGCGATCCGCCGAGTTGAGCATGCGCAGCACGGCGTCCTGCACCAGGTCGTCGGCATCGTGACGGTTGCGCGTCAGCGACCGCGCATAGGCACGCAGATCCGGCAGGCAGCCGAGCAGCTCCGCCTCGATGGCGCGCACCTGGCGCGAGGGCAGCGGCTGAGTGCCGGCCGCCGATTCGCGGCCCGCATCACCAGTGGCGCCGTCGCTATCCGGCAGCGCAGCATCGTTCACGAATTCGTCGGACGTGGTGCCGCCATCGGTATCGGCCGCAGTGGCGAAGCCGGTCGCCATGTCACCGCCAGGAAGGCCTTTCGCATCCGGGTCGACCGCCGTCATGTCGATCCTCTGCATGATGGCCTGCGGTTCAGGGGCATTGTCGCGGGGCATTGCCGCGTAAACGCCATGGCAGGGAGGTGGTTGCTGAAGGGTTCAGGCGGGGGCGCAACGGCGGTGCGTCATGGTTCGAAGGCGCGCAGATGTTGCAACTGCACAAAAGCTCGGGACTCAGAGACGTGAACACAACACTAATATGCCCCGCGCGGACGCCTGATTGGCCTGCCGGTGGTCGGTGGGTGGCGCCCCGCGCATGACGGCCCCTTGCCGTCGCAGCAGGAGAATCCTCACATGTTCCTCGACCGTCCCGTCGCCGCCCAGAACGTCCCCGCCAGCAACACCGCGCGCGAGCTCGACGCGCGCTTCGACAACCTGGACGTCCGGCTGGAATCCGACAGCCGAAGCCTCTGGTGCACGATGCGGCCGCAGGGCCGTCCCAGCTACACCATGGAGCTGATGCAGGACGTGCATGCCATGCAGCACCACGTCACCAGCGCCTTCGCCGCCGCGGCGGC
>NZ_MLCO01000461.1 GCF_001982615.1 Teichococcus deserti
GTGGTGCTGGGGCTCGGCGGCGATGCCGGGCAGCTGGGGCAGCTGCTGGCGCTGCAGGCGCTGGCCTGGCTGGTCTGGTCGCTGCCGGCCGGGCTGCTGGTCGACCGCTGGCCGCGACGGCGGGTGCTGGCGCTGGCGGGCTGCAAGGCGGCGGCCGGGCTGGGGCTGGCGCTGGCCGGGCTGCAGACCAGCGCCGTCTGGCTGCTGGGGCTGGGCAGCTTCCTCGGCGCCATGGGCACGGCGCTGTTCGTGCTGGCGGCGACGGCGGTGGTGCCGGCGCTGGTCGGCGCCGAGGCCCGGCCGCGCGCCAATGCCAGGCTGGAGCTGGCCCGCGCTTTGGTCACCCTGGCCGCCCCGGTGGCCGTGGGGGCGCTGGCCGCCCGCGGCGCCCTGCCGCTGGCCTATGCGCTGGGCCTGGCCGGCGCCCTGCTGGCGGTGGGCTGCGCGCTGCGCCTGCCGGTGGCGGCGCCGCCGCCCGCGACCGGTGGCCACCCGCTGGCCTTGCTGCGCGACGGCGCCGCCTTCCTGCTGCGGCACCCCTTGCTGCGCGCCATCGGGCTCTGCGCGCTGTTCTGGAACATGGGCTTCTTCGCCATGCTGACCGCCTTCGTCCCCTTCGCGCTGGGGCCGCTGGGGTTGCAGGCGGGGCAGATCGGCCTGGCCCAGGCGGGGCTGGGCGCCGGGCTGCTGGCCGGCGCCGCGCTGGCGCCGTGGTGCCTGGCGCGTTTCGGCAATCCGCCGGTGCTGCTGCAGGGGCCGGCGCTGTCGGCGCTCGCCCCGGCGCTGCTGCTGGCCGCACCCGCGGGGACGGCCGGGCTGGCGCTGGCGATGCTGGCGCAGTTCCTGCTGGGCTTCGGGCCGATGCTCTGGCTGGTCTGCCAGCTGTCGATCCGCCAGGCGCTGGTGCCGCAGGCGCTGCTCGGCCGGGTGGGGGCCACGCTGCAGCTGGCCAATTACGGCGTGCGGCCCTTCGGCGCGCTGGCCGCCGGCTGGCTGTCGGCGCGCCTCGGCCCGGCGGCGGGCATCGGCTTCGCCGGGCTGTGCTTCGGCGCCTCCTTCCTGGTCATCGGCCTGGCGCGGCCGCGCCGGTCAGAAGCGGCCCGGGTCGAAGGCGGCTAGCGAAGGCTCCGGCCCGGTGCCGAACAGGCTGGCCACCAGCCGCGCGCTGGTGGCGGCCAAGGTCAGCCCCAGATGCTGGTGGCCGGCGGCGACCACGGCATTCTCCAGCCCCGGAAGCCGGCCCAGCGCCGGCAGGTAATCCGGCAGGGTCGGGCGGTCGCCGCTCCAGCGCTCGGCGATGCCAGGCGCGGCGCCGTAGAGCGCCTTCAGATGGCTGGCCAGGACTTCGGCCCGGCGCCAGTTCGGCGGGCGGCCGGCGGCGCCGAATTCCACCGTGCCGGCCAGGCGGGTGCCCATCTCCAACGGCGTGGCGACGAAGCCGCGCTCGTTGAAGGTGGTGGGCAAAGCGAAATCCGGCCCGCCGGCCGAAAGCATGACATGGTAGCCGCGCTCTGGCGTCACCGGCAGGTTCACGCCCAGCTGCCTGGCCAGCCCCGTGGTGGCGACGCCGGTGGCCAGGACC
>NZ_MLCO01000462.1 GCF_001982615.1 Teichococcus deserti
TCCCCGCCATGCTGGTCAAGCCGCTGGGGCCACTGACGCTGCGCTGGATGGGCCTGCCGTCGATGCTGCCCTGGCTGCGCCACTTCGCCGCCGCCAGCCTGCCCGGCCGGGTCGAGGCCGGCACCACGGCGCTGGCCGGCCTGCTGGCCACGGCGCGGTCCGATTGGGAGACGGAGCTCGGCCTGTCCGGCCTGACCTCGATCATGCGGCAGCAGGGCGCGCTGAACGTCTTCGAGACCGAAGCCGGCAAGGCCGCCGCGCTGGCCGAGACGCCGACGCTGGCGCGCTTCGGCATCCGCACGCGCGATCTTTCCCCCGAGGAAGTTCTCGCCCTGCTGCCGGGCCTGAAGAAGAAGCCGGCGGGCGGCCGCATCTTCACCGATGCCGCCCATGTGCTGAACCCCTATCGCCTGGTGCGGGCGCTGGCGGAAAAATTCGTGGTCGAAGGCGGCGGGCTGCTGGCCCAGCCGGTCACCGGCTTCAAGCGCGATGGGGGCCGCATCACGGCGCTGACCCTGCCGCAGGGCGAGCAGCCGGTCAGCGCCA
>NZ_MLCO01000463.1 GCF_001982615.1 Teichococcus deserti
ATCGTATCCCCCCGGCGGGGGTCAGGGGGCGGGGCCCCCTGCTTTCTTCAGCTCGTTGACCGCCAGCCGCTCGAATTCTGCAACCGACAGCGTCTCCGCCCGCCGTGTCCCGTCGATATCGGCGTCCTTGAGGATGGCCTCGGCGTTGCCCAGGGTCTTCAGGCTCGACCGCAGCATTTTTCTGCGTTGTCCGAAGGCCGCGGCCGTCACCTTTTCCAGCGACTTCATCAGCGCGGGATCGGGGTCCTCGGCATGCGGCACCAGGTGCACGACGGCCGACCAGACCTTGGGCGGCGGGCTGAAGGCGCCGGGCGGCAGGCGCAGCATCATGCGGCACTGGCAGCGCCACTGGGACAGCACGGCGAGCCGCCCGTAATGCTCGGTGTCGGGCGCGGCGACGATGCGCTCGGCGACTTCCTGCTGGAACATCAGAGTCATGCTCTCGAAGAGCGCGGCTTGGTGCAGCCAGCCGATCAGCAGCGGCGTGCCGACATTGTAGGGCAGGTTGGCGACGATGCGGCGCGGCGCCGGCAGCAGGGTCTCGGCATCGATGCGCAGCGCATCGCCCTCGACGATGGTGAGCTTGCCGGGATAGGCGGCGGAGAGCTCCTCCAGCGCGCCGAGGGCGCGGCGGTCGAGCTCGACGGCGGTGACGTGCTCGGCGGGGCTGGCCAGCAAGGCGCGGGTCAGGCCGCCGGGGCCGGGGCCGATCTCGAGGACCTGGCGGCCTTCCAGCGGCGCCGCGATGGAGGCGATGCGGCCGCAGAGGGTCGCATCCAGCAGGAAATGCTGGCCGAGCGCCTTGCGCGCGGCCAGTCCGTGCTTCTGGATCGTCTCGGCGAGCGAGGGGAGGGCGGCGGAAATGGCGCCCTCAGCTCCGCATGTCGATCTGCGCGCGGCGGCGCAGGTCGCGCTGCAGCTGGCGCGAGGTCAGCTCGATGCGGTCGCGCAGGATCTGGCCGCGCGCCGCGTCCGGGGAGAGCTCGGCCAGGTTGCGGGTCTCGCGGGTGCAGACGGCGAGCACCAGCACGCCCTCGGGCGTGACCAGCGGCTGGCTGGCGCGGCCGACCGGCAGGCTGGCCACGATGTTGCGCAGCGCTGCCGGCTGCATGGTGTCGAGGCGCAGCGCGCCACCCGGATCGGAGGGGCGGTCGCCGCCGCGGGCCGCGGCCTCGACGGCCGGGCAGGCGCGGCCTTCGAGGGCGCGGGCGCGCTCGACGGCCTGGCGCTGCTGGTCGGTCGGCGCCTGCGGGTTCAGCGCGCTGGTGAAGGGGAAGAAGGCCTGGCGCAGGGTGACCATGGTGGCCAGCTCGCGGCCGGTCTCGCGCTTCTGGCGCAGCGCGATGATCTGGAAGCCGCCAGGGACGCGGACCGGGTTGGCGATGGCGCCCGGGGGCATCTGGCTGACGATGCTGCCGACCGCCGGGTCGAATTCGTCGGGGCGGGTCCAGCCCATGTCGCCGCCCTGCAGGGCGGTCTGGCTCTGGCTGAACTGGGTGGCGGCGGCGGGGAAGGGCACGCCGCGGCGCAGCTGGCCGACGACGTCGTCGACGAAGCGGCGCACCTCTGGCTCGGCGGCGGGGTCGTCGACGGGGATGAAGATCTCGGAGACCAGGTATTCCGGCTCGCCGGTGCGCGCCTTGTGGGCGGCGACGAATTCCTCGATCTCGGCATTGCCGATCTGGCCCTGCTGGCCCAGCTGCTGGCGGATCAGCCGCGACCAGCCGATCTGGTTGCGGATCTGGTCGTAGAGGGCGCGCGGCGCGATGCCGGAAGCGCGCAGCTGGCCGGCGAGCGCGCCGGCGGGCAGGCCGTTGCGGCCCTCGATCTCGCGCACCGCCTCGGCCACGTCCTCGTCGGTGACGGGGATGCCGCGGCGCTGGACCTCCTGCATGCGCAGGCGCTCGTCCACGAGGAGGCGGGTGACCTGGGGGCGCAGCCGCTCGACCACGTCGCCGGCATTGCCCATGTTGGCGTTCAGCGCGAAGAGCCGGGCGCGGCCGGCGACCTCGGTCGCGGTGACGATGTCGCCATTGACCACCGCGACGATGCGGTTGGTCTGCGACGGGGCGCTCGCCGGGGCCTCGGGCGCGGGCGCCGGACGGCGGGGCTGGGCCGCGGCGGGTTGCGCCAGCAGCAGGACGGCCGCCAGGGCCTGCGTCGCCGCCAGAGCGGAGAGGAGGGCGCGGGCCGGGAGGCGGGTCTGGAGCCCGAGCTGGGCGTGAGCACGTCGCATGGCGGTTTTCCTAGGCTGGGCGCGGCCCGACCGCCAGCCCCAATCGCGGGGCCGGGGGGCAGGCCACCCCATCAGATCGCGCGGAAGCCGAAGTCGCCGATCGTCTTGAAGGAGACGCGGAACAGCAGGACGGTCGAGGAGGGGTAGTAGGAGCTGCGGTTCGACGGCTCCGCATAGGTCTTGGCGAAGCGGGTGTCGAAGATCAGGCACTCGTCCTCGTAGGTCAGGTTGACGCCGGCCGAGACGGCCCGCTCGAGCTCGAGGTCGTAGCGGCCATAGGTGCCGGCGCGCCAGTACTGCCCGATCCGCGCCTGGACGTTGCCGGAGACCTCGCGGCGCTCGCGGGTCGAGATCAGCGCGCTGGAGGGGATGGTGTAGAGATAGCCGCCGCCGACCGAGACCGGACCCATGCTGATGCGGGCCGAGGTCTCGACCATGCGCGCGTCCAGCCCGTCCTTGTCGAGCCGGGTGCGGGCGGTCAGGTCGAGCCAGGGGGTGGGCGACAGGCGGACGCGGCCGACCCAGTCGGAGGAGCGGCCCTCGAGGCCGGAATCCTCCTCGAAGACGCTCTCGCTGCTGGCGCGGAAGGAGCGGCCGACCAGGCCTTCCAGCTGGCCGCCGTTCGGGAACATCCAGGCGCTGCGGAAGGCGGTGTCGACGCGGCTGCCGCCTTCCTGCCGGTCGCGGCCGGGGAAGCGGTTCAGCGCGAAGAGGTTGGCGTCGGAGAATTCGAAGTCGAGGCTGTCCTCGTTGGCGACCAGCGTCTGCCGGCCGGTCGAGGGGCCGGTGACCAGCTGCACCCGCGGCTCGAAGATCTGCGCACCGTATTCGCCGGCCTGGCGGACGAAGGGCATCCGCCAGTCGACGGCGGCGCGGACATTGACCGTGGCGTCGGTCGCGGTGCCCTGGTTGGCGTAGTTCGGCGCGCGGTCCAGGTCGTCGACCCAGCGGGCCAGGGCGTCGCCCTGGGCGCGGAAGGTCCAGACCGAGCCGTAGCGGTCAATGCGCGGCAGCTCGTAGGTGACGCGGCTGGCGATGCGGCGGGTGTCGGTGCCCTGGTCGCGATAGAGCGAGAAGGCGCCGGCATCGACGGTGAAATAGCCGCCCAGCGCATCGCGGCCGCGGAAATGGTCGCCGAAGAAGTTCGGCAGGACCACCGGGATCTGCCCGGTGTCGTCGACCTCCGACAGGCCCTGATAGGCGCGGGCATCGACGCGGACATAGTTGTTGATGCCCCAGAAGCCCTCGAGATAGGCATCCGAGGAGAGCTGGCGCGGCGCCGGGTAGCGCCAGGCGCGGAGATAGGCCTCGCTGCTGGCGCGGTTCAGGTTGAAGCCGGTGCGCCAGTTCTCGTCGAGCGAGAAC
>NZ_MLCO01000464.1 GCF_001982615.1 Teichococcus deserti
AGATCGCGTTGATCCCGTCGTCGTTGCCCCAGAGCTCGTTGGCGCCGTCATTGCCGACCAGCGTGATGCCCCAGCCGGCGCTCAGGCCGCGGGCATCGACGTTGATCGCCAGCGTGCCGGTCGTGTTGCCGCTGGCATCGGAGACCCGCACCTCCTCGACCGAGGTGACGTTGCTGGTCAGGGTCAGCGTCTCGGCAATCGAGGTGGCGAAGCGGATGGTGTCGTAGTCGCTGCCACCGTTGATGATCTCGCCCGGAGCGAACTCCGCCGCCGAGTAGAGCAGGAAAATGTCGTTGCCCTTCTCGCCGTAGAGCGCATCGGCGCCAAGACCACCGGTGATGACGTCGTCGCCGGAGCCCGCCGTGATCCGGTTGGCGGCATCATTGCCGACCAGAATGTCGGCGCGGCGGCCCGAGTTGATGTTCTCGATGCCGATCAGCGTATCGCTGATGCCCGTGCCGGACGCCATCCCCATGGCAAGGTTGACCGCCATGCTGCCGTTGACAGCGCTGTAGTCGACGGTGTCGACGCCGTCGCCGCCGTTCAGGGTGTTGATGCCCGTGCCGCCGATCAGCGTATCCTGGCCGTCGCCGCCGAAAAGGCTGTCATCGCCGTCGCCGCCCTCGAGCCGGTCGTTGCCGATCCCACCCTCGAGGGTGTCGTTGCCGGCACCACCCAGCAGCGTGTCGTCGCCGGAACCACCCTGCAGCAGGTCGTTGCCATCCAGGCCGGACAGCGTGTCGTTGCCGTCGCCGCCGATCAGGGTGTTGGCACCGGCATTGCCGGTGAGCTCATCCGCCAGCGCACCGCCGGTGGCATTCTCGAAGCCGACCACCGCGATCGCCGCGGCGCCGGTCAGGGTCAGCGTACCCGTCGTCAGATTGGCCTTCACAGCGCGCGTCGTCTCGCCGCTGCCATCGATCAGGTCGCCGGCATTGCCGGTCGCAATCACATTCTCGACCGCGATCAGCGTGTCGGTGCCGCGAAGGGTGTTCGACGAGTTGAAACGATCGACCGTCGAGGTCAGGGTCACGAAGGACACATGATCTGCGCGGCTGTCGGCATAGGTGGCGGTGTCGTTGCCGCTGCCGCCGTTGAGGGTGTTGTTGCCCTCGCCGCCATCCAGGATGTCGTCGCCCTTGTTGCCGTGGAGAAAGTCGTTGCCGTCGCCACCGCGCAGGATGTTGTTGAAGCGGTCGCCGGTGATGGTGTCGTCGTAGCTGGTGCCGTTCACGTTCTCGATGGCGGCCAGGGTGTCGGCGCCCGACACGCCGGTCTGCAGGTCGATGGTCCGGCCCGCAGTGGCCTGCGAGTAGTCGACCGTGTCGTTGCCGGCGCCGCC
Source organism: Teichococcus deserti (assembly GCF_001982615.1). Lineage (GTDB taxonomy): Bacteria > Pseudomonadota > Alphaproteobacteria > Acetobacterales > Acetobacteraceae > Pseudoroseomonas > Pseudoroseomonas deserti. Next base: position 1,343 of record NZ_MLCO01000464.1, read on the forward strand.
GTTCAGCGCGTTGGTGCCGAGGCCGGCATAGAGCAGGTCATTGCCCGCGCCGCCTTCCAGCACGTTGCTGCCGCCGCGCCCGTCGAGGACGTCGTCGCCCGCGCCGCCGACCAGGCGGTTGTCATGGACATCGCCCTTCAGCGTGTCGTTGCCCGAGCCGCCGATCAGG
>NZ_MLCO01000465.1 GCF_001982615.1 Teichococcus deserti
CCACCAACCCGCCCGCCCGCCGCGCCCTGCCGCCGCTGATGCAGCTGTCGGACGCCGCGGCCGAGCGGCTGCGCGCGCTCTATGCCGGCGGCCAGGCGGGCAAGCTGCTGCGCGTCGCGGTGCGCACCCGCGGCTGCTCCGGCATGGCCTATGACCTGGGCTGGGCCGACGCCCCGGCGCCGACGGACGAGGTGGTGACCGACAAGGGCCTGACCCTGCTGGTCGACCGCAAGGCGACGCTGTTCCTGATCGGCACCACGATGGACTACGAGGCCAAGGCCATGTCGGCCGGCTTCACCTTCGTCAATCCGAACGAGAAGGGCCGCTGCGGCTGCGGCGAGAGCTTCCACGTCTGACGCGGGTCCCGGGGCGGCGGCGCCGCCCCGGATCTCGGACCTAGACGGCGCTCGACCAGGGCGCCGGCACCAGGCGGTAGCCCTGGCCCTCCTTCACCACATGGCCATTGGCCGGGAAGGGGAAGTGGTAGCCGATGCAGCGGATGCGGTCGGTCGCCACCTGGTCGAAGACGCGGCGGCGCGTCGCCTCGGCCATCGCCGCATCCATGTCGAAGACCAGGTGCCAGCCGGGATTGGCCAGGTTCAGCTCCGGCCGGTTGGTCACGTCGCCCAGCAGCATCACCTGGTCGCTGCCGTCGCTCAGCAGGTAGCTGCTGTGGCCCGGCGTGTGGCCATGCGTCGCCACCGCCTTGATGCCGGGCGCCACCTCGGCATCGGGGGCGATCCGCCGCAGCCGCGACTGGTAGGGGCCGAAGCGGCGGCGCACGCCGGCGAAGGCGCCGCGCATCGCCTCCGGCGCCCGGCTGGCGATCCCTTCATCGGTCCAGTAGGCCCATTCGGCCTCCGGCACGACCACCTCGGCATTGGGGAAGAGCGGCTTGCCCTCGGCATCGGTCAGGCCGCTGATATGGTCGGCGTGGAAATGCGTGACGACGATGGTCGTGACCTGCTCCGGCGCCAGGCCGGCGGCGCGCATATTCGCCGGGATGTTCCCCGCCGTGGCGCCCAGCTGCCCGCCGGTGCCGGTGTCGAACAGCACCAGCCCGCCCGGCCCCTGCAGGAAGGTCACCGTGTAGGGGATGTCCAGGTGCTCGACCGGCAGGAAGGCGTCGCGCAGCGCCTTTTCCACCGCGGCGGGCTCGGCGTTGCGGACGAAGCCCTCGGTCGGCTTCGGCCGGCGGCCCTGGCCGTCATTGACCAGCGTCACCACCCGCCCGCCCAGGCGGAAGCGGTAGAAGCCCGGCGCCTGCGGGGACGCTGCCCCGGGTGACGATGCGGCTGCCGGGGCAGCGTC
>NZ_MLCO01000466.1 GCF_001982615.1 Teichococcus deserti
GCGGCCCGCTTTCGGTGACCGCGGCGCCGGTCGGCCGCGGCGAGGCGCTGGGCCAGATCACCATGCGGCAGAACGGCAATCTGCGCGCCCATCCGAATGGCGGCGGCGAGGTGATCCGGGTGATCGCCCAGGGCTCCAGCCTGACCGTCTACGAGGAGGCGGCCGGCGGCTGGCTGCGCGTCGGCAGCGGCGAGCCCTGGGGCTGGATCCATGCCAGCTTGGTCAGCCGCTGAGGCTTACCTCGGCCCCATCATCGTGGGCTGCGGCGGCGCGCGGCGGGCGCTGAAGTGGACCGGGACGACCACGGTGGCGCGGCCATTCTCCAGAACGCTGGCAGGCGGCGGCGGCAGCGGCTGGGCGGCGACCACCATGATCAGCGCCGCGCCGTCGAGCTGCGCCTGGCCGGAGCCCTTGGCCACTTCCGGCGCCATCACCCGGCCGACGCGGTCGATGGTGAAGCGGACGGCGACGCTGCCGGCAGGGTAGCCACGGCTCGCCTCGGGCGCGGTCATGTCGCGCGGGTCGTGGCGGAACTCGCCGATGCGGTCGCTGGCGGCCCGGGACCAGAGGCGCAGCGCCTCCTCGGGGCTTTCCGCGACCGCTTCGGCCGCGGCCGGGCCACCCGGCGCCGCGGCCTGCGGCTCCGGGGCGGCGCAGGCGGCGAGCAGGGCAGCCAGCGGCAGCAGCCGGGCGATCAGGCTAACGGACATTCATCCACTCCATCGTCACGGCCCAGCTAGCAGGCGCGGGACCGTAACGACAGGGGGTCGCTCAGCTTTTCGACGGCGCCAGCAGCGGCCGGCCGGGCTCGAACTGCAGCGGCAGCATTACCGTCGCGGCGCCGTTGCGCAGCAGCCCGGCGGGCGGCGGCGTCTGCCCCGGCGCGACCCCGGGTCCGAGCACCGCG
>NZ_MLCO01000467.1 GCF_001982615.1 Teichococcus deserti
CCGACCGGCCCGTCATGCGGGGCGGTGGCGAAACCCTCCCAGCGGCGGAAGTCGCGGGAGCGCGCATAGCTGACCGCAAAGTTGGAGGCGACGTCGCCGGTGCGCCGCCACATGATGGCGACATGCAGCATGCCGTCCGGCGCCATGGCGAAGCCGGGATAGGCGCTGAGCCGGCCCTCGCGGTCGCGGCCGGCGAAGATCTCGGCGCCACGCTGCCACTGGCCGCCCTGCCAGCGGTTCACCAGCCAGGTGCCGCGGCCCGAGGCGCCGTTGCGGTAGAAGAAGAGCAGCCCGTTCTCCGGGGTGCGGATGAAGGTCGGATAGGTCACCCGCTCCTCGTCGCGGCCGACCATCGGCATCGGCTTGACGCTGGAGAGGTCGTCGGCGCGGCCGGCGGCGTAGAACAGCTTGTCGCCATGCAGATTGCCGACGACATGCACCGACCCGTCGGCCGCCACCGCCATCGAGATGTCGTTGTGCGCGTCCCAGCCGCCGAACTGGGACGGCAGGCGCAGCCGGCAGACCTGGCCCTTGGCCGGGTCGAGGGCGGCGACGGTCAGCCAGCGCTCGGCGTCGTAATAGGCGACCAGCAACTGGCCGTTCGGGGCACGGGCGGCGCCCATCTCGGTGCGCACGCCGCTCCAGACCTGGGCCAGCTCATAGGTGGCGCGGCCGTTCACCTGCTGCGCCGGCGCCGGGCTGCAGGCGGGCGCCTCGGCGCGGGCGGGAAGCGCCGCCATCCCGACCCCCAGCAGGGCGGCGGCGGGCAGGAGGCGGCGGGTCAGCAGCGAGGCCAGGGTCGAAAAGGCCAGGGTCATCGATCCATCCTGTGCGACGTGGCGGCGGGCGCGGCGGCCCGCGACGGCTGAACCTGGGGCGGCCGCCCGGGTTGCCGCAACCACCGGCGCGTGGAGACATCTTCACGGTTCGCAAGCTGGCAAGGTTTTGCTGCCCCTATGCCCTGGGGAGGCCGGAAAATCCGGTCCGCTTGCCAGAGAGAGAGGCATGGAGACCACCGCCTGCTGCTATCGCTGCCACCGTGAGACGGCGCGGTCCGGCCTGCTCCAGTTCTATGTCCGCAAGGGCTTCGCCGGGCGCGACAAGGCGGGCTACGTGCTGATCTGCCCCGATTGCGTCGAGGAAGCCCGGCACCACCGCGTCGCCGCCCCGCTGCAGCCGGCGATGGCAGGCGCGCCGGGGATCGGCATGAGCAACCGGATGGTGGCGATCCTCAGCCTGCTCGGCATGCTGGCGCTGACCGCGCTGGTGGTGGCCTCGACCGGGCGGTTCTGACCCGGGCGGTCCTTTCGCCCTTCCCGCGCACCCTCTTGTGCAGCGGCAGCCCGGCGGCGGCTTGCTAGACAGGACGCCTCGCTGACGAAGGCGCCGCCAATGCTCCTCCTCCGACATGCCCTGGCCGTCCTGCTGCTGACGGCGGCGACCCAGGCGCTGGCCGAGGAGGCGCTGGCCGCCGAGGAGGCGCTGCCCCGCCGCGTCGGCGACTGCGCCGAGACCACCGTGCGCGCGACCGGCACCCGGCTGGAATCGGGCGGCCGGCCGGTTGCCGGCAGCGGCTCGCAGATCACCTACGGCAATGGCGGCGGCCAGGTCTCCTACGACACGGTGCCGGGCATCGAGGCCTCGCGCCCCGGCGACCGGGTGCGGCTCTGCCTCGTCTCGGTGCCGCGGAACTGCCCGGCCAACGACGCTCGCGGCCGCGTCTACCGCGCCACCAACCTGCGCAGCCAGGGGCAGTGGACGCTGGCCGATTCCGCCCATTCCTGCGGCGGCG
>NZ_MLCO01000468.1 GCF_001982615.1 Teichococcus deserti
CGCGCCGCGTCCTCGCGCCAGTCCTCAGTCCAGGCGACGGTGGCGTGGCGGCCGTCGGTGGCCAGGTCCTGGCGCAGGCTGGTGACCTCGACTGGCTCATGGTCCAGGACCGCAGTGACGGTGCCGTGCTGCAGCCCCGTCTCGAAGACCTTCAGGCCGCCGGCGCGCAGGCGCCCGGCGATGGCCTCGGGCGGCAGGGGGGCGGCGATGTCGACGTCGTGCACCGGGCGGCCGGCCAGGATGTCGCGCACCACGCCGCCCACCGCGCGCGCTCCGGGCAGCGCCGCCAGCACCGCCGCCGGGGCGCCCTGGCGCAGGCGGGCAGGGGCGGCGATGCGGGTGCTGGGCGGGTCCTGCATGGCGTCGTCGGTCATGGCGGCGGCAAGGCACCACGCGGACGGCGGCAAAGCAAGCAGGGGCGCATCCATCTGCGGGGAGCGGCGTTTCCCTGCCAGCGTGGCCGTGGGGGCCGCGATGGAAAGGAAATCGCCAGATGGATGAGAACCGCGTGACGGGCGCCGCCCGCGAGACCGTGGGCCGGGTGCAGGAAGCGGTCGGCGGGCTGACCGGCAACCGCGACTACCAGGCGCGCGGCGCCGCCAACCAGATGCAGGGCCAGGCGGAGAACGTCCTCGGCCAGCTCTGCGACAATGTCCGCGAGCAGCCGCTGACCTCGATCGCGATCGCGGCGGGCATCGGCTACATCCTGGGCCGCCTGCGCATCCTCTGATGCAGGTCCGCTGGGGCGGGCAACCGGGGCGGCGCCGGCCGAGTTGGCATCCTTCACATAGGATAAGAAGGATGCCGGGCCGATGCCGCAGCGGGACACCCCCTACGACCTGATCGTGCTCGGCTCCGGCACCGCAGGGGTGACCGTGGCCGAGCGCTGCCGACAGGCCGGCTGGCGGGTGGCGGTGATCGAGAACCGGGATTTCGGCGGCACCTGCGCGCTGCGCGGCTGCGAGCCGAAGAAGGTCTTCTGGTCGGTCGCCGAGGCGATGGAGCGGGCGCAGCGTCTGGCGCCGCACGGCGTCGCCGGCGGCGCGGCGCTGCGGCTGGACTGGGGCGCGGCGCAACGCTTCAAGCAGAGCTTCACCGCGCCGGTGCCGAAGAACCGGCGGGACGCGCTGGAAAAGGCC
>NZ_MLCO01000047.1 GCF_001982615.1 Teichococcus deserti
TGCCGGCCCGGGGAGGGGCCGGCACCCCCGAAACCGGCGCGGCACCCCCCGCGCCGGTTTTTTTTCTGGTTTTCGCGCCTCGATGGGCGCGAACGGGGAGGCGCAGCGGCGGCGCTGGCTGCACCAGACACATGTGGTGAACGCTAAGGTGAGGCCGCCCCCTTGCCGCCCTGCCCCTGCCGCGTGGTATAGAGCCAGCGCAATGCGCACCCGTCTGAACCGGACCCTCCGCCTGTCCCTGCTGCTCGCCGCGCCGCTCCTGGCCGGCGCCTGCAGCCAATGGGACGGCAAGGACGCTTCGCTGCGTCCCAGCTCGGCCGCCGCCGCGGCCAACCAGTCGCCGGAGGCGATCTATGCCGCGGGCATCGATGCCCTGCGACAGGAACGCTACCAGCAGGCCGGCGAGATGTTCGACGCGGTGGAGCGGGAACACCCCTACTCCACCTGGGCCACCAGCGCGAAGCTGATGTCCGCCTATTCCGACTACATGCGCAACCGCTACACCGAGGCCATCGGCGGGCTGGACCGCTTCATCCAGCTGCACCCGGCGCATCGCGACATCGCCTATGCCTACTATCTCCGCGCGCTCAGCTACTACGAGCAGATCGTCGACGCCGAGCGTGACCAGCGCGGCACCGAGACGGCGCTGGCCCAGCTGCAGGACGTGGTCAACCGCTTCCCCGACAGCGCCTATGCCCGCGACGCCCGGCTGAAGATGGACCTGGCGCGCGACCACCTGGCCGGCCGCGAGATGAATATCGGCCGCTTCTACCAGGCCCGCGGCCTCTATTCCGCCGCCATCGGCCGCTTCCGCCGCGTGGTCGACGACTACCAGACCACCAACCACGTGCCCGAGGCGCTGCACCGCCTGACCGAGATCTACCTGGCGCTCGGCCTGACCGAGGAGGCACGCCGCACCGCCAGCGTGCTCGGCCACAACTATCCGGGCAGCAGCTGGTACCAGGATTCCTACGCGCTGCTGGTCGACGGCTCGCTGCCCGCCACCCAGGGCGAGCGCCCCGGCTTCCTGTCCCGCGCCTGGAACTCGGTGTTCTGAGCCGCCACCTGGCCCCGCGCTGACATCCGGCCGCCATGCTGACCTCGCTCGCCATCCGCGACGTCGTCCTGATCGAGCGGCTGGACCTCTCGCTGGGCGCCGGCCTCACCGTGCTGACAGGCGAGACCGGCGCCGGCAAGTCGATCCTGCTCGACAGCCTGGGCCTGGCGCTCGGCCAGCGCGCCGAGGCGGGGATGGTCCGCAACGGCCAGGCCCAGGCCTCGGTGGCCGCCTGCTTCCACCTGCCGCCCGAGCATCCCGCCCGGCTGCTGCTGACCGAGCAGGGCATCGGCGCCGAGGACGAGCTGGTGCTGCGCCGCGTCGTCCAGGCCGATGGCCGCTCCCGCGCCTTCGCCAATGACGAGCCGGTCGGCGTCACCCTGCTGAAGCGTCTGGGCGCGCTGCTGGTCGAGGTGCAGGGCCAGCACGACCAGGTCGGCCTGGCCGACCCCTCCACCCATGCCAGCCTCCTGGACGCCTTCGGCGGTCTGGAGTCGCGCCGCGGCAAGGTGGCGGAAGCGTTTCGCGGCTGGCGCGCCGCCGACCGCGCCCTGCGCGAGGCGCAGGAGGCCATTGCCCAGGCCCAGCGCGACGAGGAATGGCTGCGCCACGCCGTCGAGGAGCTTTCTCTTCTCGCCCCGGTCGAGGGCGAGGAGGATGCCCTGGCCGCCGAGCGCCAGACCATGCAGCAGGGCGAGCGCCGGGCCGAGGCGGTGGCCGCCTCCCTGGCGGAGCTGCAGCCGCGTGACCGCCGCGGCAGCACCGGCCCCGCCGCCGCGCTGCGCGCCGCCGCCCGCGCGCTGGAGCGCCTGCCCGCCCCCAACGAGGAAGCCACCCCGATCCTGGCGGCGCTGGGCGCGGCGCAGGACGCGCTGGCCGAGGCGGAAGGCCTGCTGGAGCGGCTGACCAGCGAGCTCGGCCCCGATCCGCGCCGGCTGGAGGTGGTGGAGGAGCGGCTGTTTGCTCTCCGCGCCGCCTCGCGCAAGCATGCCGTCGCCGTGGTCGAGCTGCCGGGGCTGCTGCAGGACCTCTCCGCCCGCCTCGCCGCGCTGGATGCCGGCGCCGAGCGCGCCGCGGCCCTCGAATCCGCCGCCGCCGCCGCGCGCGCTGGCTATGTGCGGGAGGCCTCGGCGCTGACCGAGGCCCGCACCACGGCCGCGCGCAAGCTGGAGAAGGCGGTGGCTGGCGAGCTTGCCCCGCTGAAGCTGGAGCGCGCCCGGCTGCACATCGCGCTCGAGCCGCGCGACGAGCGCGCCTGGGCGGCCGATGGCCAGGACCGGGTCACTTTTCTTGTCTCCACCAATCCGGGCCAGAAGCCGGGGCAGCTGGAAAAGATCGCCTCGGGCGGCGAGCTGTCGCGGCTGATGCTGGCGCTGAAGGTGGTGCTGGCCCGCGGCTCGCCGGTGCCGACCCTGGTCTTCGACGAGGTCGACAGCGGCATCGGCGGCGCCACCGCCGCCGCCGTTGGCGAGCGGCTGGCCCGCGTCGCCGAGCGGCTGCAGGTGCTGGTGGTCACCCACTCCCCCCAGGTCGCCGCCCGCGGCGCGCAGCACTGGCGGGTGGCCAAGGGTGTCCGCGGCGACCGCGCCGAGACCCGGGTCGAGGCGCTGGACCCCGCCGCCCGCCGCGAGGAGCTGGCCCGCATGCTGGCCGGCGAGACGGTGACTGAGGCGGCGCGGGCGGCCGCGGATTCGCTGCTGCGGTGAAGCGGTCCACGCTACTGCCGAAGCCTGTCGGCCGCCGCGTCCTGACGTTGGCCATCGCGGGCGTCGTGGCGGCGTTCAGCCAGGCTGGACGCGCCGAGGCGCATGGCGGCCGGACCGATCGCAACGGCTGCCATAAGGAACGCGCCACCGGTCGCCGCCACTGCCACTGACATGGCGCGCTGCTCGAATTGCAGGGCCTCGGTGCCGGACGGGCAACTCACCCGCCAGAAGGTCTTCAAGGGCCATAACGGCCGCCGCAAGAACGGCTACCTGCTGATGTGCGGCAGTTGCGCGACGACGACGCAGGACAGCAATCAGGTCCTGGCGGTCATCGTGCTGGTGGGCATGGCGATCATCACCGTAGCGGTCATCGCCGTCCGCGGCTCCTGAACCGGGGAGGTTGCCCTCCCCGACCAAGCTCGAAAATTACCGGCGCGCCGAGAGCTGCGCCACGTAGTTGTCGAAGGTCAGTTCGGAAATCCGGTGCCACAGCCGCATGTCGTCGCGGCCTTTCGACCAGCTGGCATGGATGGCGGCGAAATCCGGGTTGCGGGCGACGATCTCGGCCTCCAGCGTCTCCCAGGTGCGGGCGCAGCTGTCCAGCATGTCGCGCGAGAAGCCGCGCAGCTTGGCGCCCTGCGCCACCAGCCGGCGCAGCGCCGCCGGGTGGTTGGTGTCGTAGCGCGCCACCATCCACTTGGTCGCCTCCGAGCAGGCCGAGCGGATCACCGCCTGGTAGTGCTTCGGCAGGTTGTTGTACTGCTCGAGGTTGCAGAAGAACTGGGTGTTGGCCGAGCCCTCCCACCAAGCAGGATAGTAGTAGAAGGGGGCGACGCGGACGAAGCCGAGCTTCTCGTCATCGACCGGGCCCAGCCATTCGACGGCGTCGATCGTGCCGCGCTCCAGCGCCGGATAGATGTCGCCGCCCGCCAGCTGCTGCGGCACGCCGCCCTGGCGCTCCAGCACCTGGCCGGCCAGGCCGCCGATGCGCATCTTCAGCCCCTTGAGGTCGGCCGCCGTCGGCACCTCTTTCCGGAACCAGCCGCCCATCTGCGCCCCCGTCGAGCCCAGCGGCAGGCCGAAGACGTTGAACTTGGCGAAGAAGGCGTTCAGCAGCTCGACGCCGCCGCCCTGGTACAGCCAGGCCTCCTGCTGCCGGGTGTTCAGCCCGAAGGGCAGCCCGGTCGCGATGGCGAAGGCTTCGTTCTTGCCGGTGTAGAAGAAGCTGGTGGTATGGGCGCATTCGATGGTGCCGGCCTGCACCGCGTCCAGCGCCTGCAGCGGCGGCGTGATCTCGCCGGCGCCGAAGACGCGGATCTGGAACTGGTTGTCGGTCAGCTCGGCGACGATGCGGGCGAAGACCTCGCCGGTGCCGTAGATGGTCTCCAGCGACTTCGGATAGGAGGAGGTCATGCGCCAGCGCAGCGCCGGGCTGGACTGGGCGATGGCCGGCATGGCCAGGGTCGCCGAGGCGGCGGTGGCGGCGCCGGCGAAGCCGGCTTGGCGGAACAGGGCGCGACGGCGCATGGGACGTTTCCGTGGTCTGGATCTTGCGTAGACGGCGGAGGAAGCACAACATTCCGCCTGTGACCAGCGCCATTTTATGCAATTCTTGCCCGCGTCGCCCGGCTGCTTCCAGCCGGCCGGCCGCTGCGTTAGGGGAGGCAGCATGACCGCCGCGCGCCCCATCGACAGCCTGCCCCTGGACCAGATCACCGAGGCCGAGGCGGCCGCCGAGCTGGCCCGCCTGGCCGAGCTGATCGCCACCGCCGACATCGCCTATCACCAGCAGGACCAGCCGGTGATGGCGGATGCCGAATACGACGCGCTGCGCCGGCGCAACGCGGCGATCGAGGCGCGCTTCCCGGCGCTGAAGCGCGCCGACAGCCCGAGCGAGGCCGCCCCCGGCGCCGAGCCCGCCGCCGGCTTCGCCAAGGCCCGCCATGGCACGCCCATGCTGAGCCTGGACAATGCCTTCTCCGCCGACGATTTCCTGGAGTTTGCCAAAAGCGTCCGGCGGTTCCTCAAGCTGCCGGCCGAGGAAGTGCTCGCCTTCGCGGCCGAGCCGAAGATCGACGGGCTGTCGGTCAACCTGCTCTACGAGAAGGGCGTCTTCACCCGCGGCGCCACCCGCGGCGACGGCACCGTCGGCGAGGACATCACCAGGAACCTGGAAACCTTCGCCTCGAAGATCCTGCCGCGGAAGCTGAGCGGCAACGCTCCAGACCGCATCGAGATCCGCGGCGAGGTCTTCATGTCGAAGGCCGATTTCCTGTCCTTCCATGCCGAACAGACCCGGCTGCATGAGGAACGCGAGCAGCGTCGCGAGCGTGGCGAGAAGGTCGGCGAGGCGATCCGCATCCCGGTCAATCCGCGCAACGCCGCCGCCGGCTCGCTGCGGCAGCTGAACCCGGAGATCACCCGCAGCCGGCCGCTGCAGCTGTTCGTCTATGCCCAGGGCGAATCCAGCGAGCCCGTCGCCGACACCCATTCCGGCTATCTGGCGCGGCTCAAGGAATGGGGTTTCTCGGTCAATCCGCTGTCGCGGCTGCTCGACGACGAGACGGCGGCAGAAACCTTCCAGGCGGAACTGGGGGAAAAGCGCGCGGGCCTGCCCTATGACATCGATGGCGTCGTCTACAAGCTGGACCGGCTGGACTGGCAGGGCCGGCTGGGCTTCGTCGGCCGCGCGCCGCGCTGGGCCATCGCCTGGAAGTTCCCGGCCGAGCAGGCCACCACCACCCTGCTGGACATCCAGATCCAGGTCGGCCGCACCGGCGCGCTGACGCCGCGCGCGGTGATGCAGCCGGTCAATGTCGGCGGCGTCATGGTGCAGCACGCGACGCTGCACAACGAGGACGAGATCGCCCGCAAGGATGCGCGCATCGGCGACACCGTGGTGCTGCAGCGCGCCGGCGACGTCATCCCGCAGATCGTCAGCGTGGTGCTGGAGAAGCGGCCGGCCGGCAGCACGCCCTTCGTCTTCCCCGACACCTGCCCGGCCTGCGGCAGCCATGCCGTGCGGCCGGAGGGCGAGGTGGTGCGCCGCTGCACCGGCGGGCTGATCTGCCCGGCCCAGACGGTCGAGCGGCTGAAGCACTTCGTCGCCCGCAACGCCATGGATATCGAAGGGCTGGGCGAGGAGAACATCATCACGCTGCACGAGGCAGGCCTCGTGAAGAGCCCTGCCGACATCTTCAAGCTCGAGCAGCATGCCGAGCAGATGCGCGGCTGGGAAGGCTGGGGCAGATCGGCCAAGGGGGCCGCGAGCAAGAAGGTCACCAACCTGCTCGCCGCCATCGACACCCGCAGGAAAGTGCCGCTGGAGCGCTTCATCTTCGCCCTCGGCATCCGCCGCATCGGCGAGCAGAACGCCAAGCTGCTGGCCCGCCACTACCACTCGCTGGCGCAGTGGCGGGAGAAGATGCTGGCGGCCACGGTGGTTGGCTCCGAGGCGCGGGAGGAGCTCGGCTCGATCCAGGGCATCGGCCCGGCCATCGCCACCGAGCTCGCCGATTTCTTCGCGGAAAAGCACAACCGCGAGGCGCTTGACGACCTGGCGCAGCAGGTGACGCCCGAGGATGCCGAGGACTTCTCCGCCAGCGACAGCCCCTTCGCCGGCAAGGTGCTGGTCTTCACCGGGACGCTGGCCGCCACCTCGCGCGACGAGGCCGAGGCGGTGGCCGAGCGGCTCGGCGCCAAGGTGACCAAGAGCGTCTCGAAGAAGACCGACTTTGTCATTGTCGGCGCCGATGCGGGATCGAAGGCGAAGAAGGCGGCGGAGCTCGGCGTCACCACGCTGACCGAAGCCGAATGGCGCGCCATGGCCGGGCTGTCGCCTATGCCGGAAGCGGCCCCGGAAGAGCCTCAGGACGAAGCGCCGGGCTGAGCAGCGCCGTCAGGCCCCACTCCAGCACGCCGATGGGGTCGCGGCCGCGCCCGGCCGAGACCAGGCCGCGATGCCCGGCGCGCACCACCCGGTGCCGGGCGCCGGGCAGCAGCGCCGAGGCCACCGAGACCAGCCCGTCATTCGGGCCCTGGCCTTCGCCCTCCATCCAGCGGGCCAGCGCCAGGTAGCGGCGGTCGGGCCCCACCGCCTCCTCCCCCACCGCCGAGCCGATGCAGAGCACCGGCAGATTCGCGGTCAGCGCCGCCACCGCCGCGGCATTCTCCTGCATCCAGCGGTGCCGGGCCGCGGTGGAGAGGTCTTCCAGCCCCTCCCCGGCGCCGAGGCCCGCCAGCTGCACCAGCGTCGCCAGGCCGCGCTGCAGCCAGGGCCGCGCCAGCACCGCATCCGCCACCGGCGAGCCGTAGAAGGGCGACTGCAGCGTCAGCAGCCCGCGGCAATGGCGCGCGGCGGCCGGGTCCAGGAGGGCGGCCAGCGATTCCAGCCCGCCCTTGCTGTGCGCCACCAGCAGCGCCGGCCGCTCCTCCGCCTGCAGCGCGGCGGCGATCCGCGCGGCGTTGTCGGCGATGCGGGCGGTGGTGGGCAGGGCCACGACGCTGGCCGCGGCGCCGGCCGCCTGCAGCCAGCGCAGCTGCCCGGCCATGTAGTCGAAGCCGAGCCGCACCATGCCCTCGCCCAGCAGCCCATAGGCCAGCAGCACCCGCTGGCCGCGCAGCGCCGCCGCCACGGCGCCTAGCCCTGCAGCGGCGCGCAGGCGGCGCGCAGCCAGGCGGCAGGTTCGGGCTCCAGCCCCGGCCCCACCTCGGCCAGGACGCGGGCGTGATAGGCGTCGATCCAGCGGATCTCCGCCGGCGACAGCAGGGAACGATCGATCAGACGGCGGTCATAGGGCGCCAGGGTCAGCGTCTCGAAGGCCAGGAACCGTTTCTTCTGGTCGGGCTGCGGCGCGGCCTCCTGCACCAGAAGGAGATTCTCGATCCGGATGCCATAGGCGCCGGGCAGGTAGTAGCCCGGCTCGTCCGACAGGATCATGCCCGGCTGGATGGCGATGGGCTTCGCCGCCCGGCTGATGCTGACCGGCCCTTCATGGACGGACAGAAAGCTGCCAATGCCGTGGCCAGTCCCGTGGTCATAGTCCAGCCCCGCCTGCCACAGCGGCGCCCGCGCCACGGCATCGATATGGTTTCCCGCAATGCCATGCGGGAAACGCAGGACTGCCAGCGAGATATGTCCCTGCAGCACCCGGGTATAGCGTTGCCGCAGCGCCTCGGGCGCCGGGCCAGGGCCGGTCCACAGCGTGCGGGTGACGTCAGTGGTGCCGTCGGTGAACTGCCCGCCGCTGTCGATCAGGAAGCACTCATTGGCCTTGATCCGCCGGTCGGTTGCCTCGGTGGCGCGGTAGTGGATGATCGCGCCATTCTCGCCGGCGCCGGAAATCGCCGGGAAGCTTTCGGCGCGGAACAGCGGCAGGGCACGGCGGAAACCGAGAAGAACCTCGGCCGCCTGCATTTCGGTCTTTCCCACCGCCTCAGCGTCGAACCAGGCCAGGAAGCGGGCCAGCCCCAGGGCGTCACGGCGATGCGCATTCCGCGAACCCTCCTGCTCCACCGGGTTCTTGCAGGCGCGCGGCAGGCGGCAGGGATCCTCGCCAGTCTGCACCCGGGCGCCGGCTTCGGTCAGGGTGGCGGCGAACCAGACCGGGGTGATCTCCGGATCGATCCGCACCCGCTTGCCCGCCAGCTTCTCCAGGCGCCCGGCCAGCGCGGCCGGCGGATGGGTGGCGACGGCATTGCCCAGGTGGCGGCGCACTGTCTCGTCCAGCTTCTCCGGCGCCATGAACAGCTCGACCGAGGCGTCGTCGCGCAGCAGGGCGCAACCCAGCGCCAGGGGCGTGTGCTCCAGGTCGCCGCCGCGGATGTTCAGCAGCCAGGCGACGGAATGCGGATCGGCCAGCACCGCGGCGGATTCGCCGGCGGCGCGCAGGCTGGCCGCGGCCTCGGCCCGCTTTTCCGCCGAGTCGCGGCCGGCGAATTCGGCCGGCTGCGGCACGGCGGCGGCCAGCGGCGGCGCCGGGCGGTCGGTCCAGGCGGCATCCAGCGGATTGGCCACCAGCGGCACCAGCGTGGCCCCCGTGCCCAGCTTGTCGATCGCCGATTGCGGATGCAGCCAGGGATCGAAGCCGATGCGCAGCCCGGCGGCGTGCTCGGCCAGCCAGTCCTGCGGCGGCTCCTCGGTCAGGTGACGGATCTGCCAGAACTTCGCGTCCAGCTGCGCCTGGGCCTGGGTGGTGTAGCGGCCGTCGGTGAACAACACCGCCTGGCTCGCGGTGACGATGGCCAGGCCCGCGCTGCCCGAAAAACCGCTGATCCAGGCCAGCCTTTCGCCGCTCGGGGGAACGTATTCGCCAAGATACTCGTCGCCGCGCGGCACCAGGAAGCCGTCGACGCCGGCGCGGAGCAGCTCGCGCCGCAGAGCCTGCAGGCGGCGGCCGTCCAAGGGTTGCGTCTCGGTCGGGGCAACGGCGTGTGTCACTTGGATGAGCATCCCGTTAAGAACATGTTTCCATAGGTACCGATGCGGCGAACGCATGGCTAGGCTTCTAGCTGAGCGCTGCTGTTTGATACGCCCGCAGATTACACCATGGCCACCGCAGAGGGGCGGGTGGTCGACGGCAAGAGCCAGTCCCACGGACTGCCCCGGCGCGTAGTGTTGGAACGCTAGACAATGGACGCCCGTATCACCAAGCCGGAGTTCGACTCCGCCATCCCCGCCGCCGCCGTGAGCATGAGCTCGGCGCAGGCTGTCGCCCTCGAGGCGATGCAGATCCGGGATGAGGCGATCGGCCAGTGGATCCGCAAGGCCGCGACCGCCGCCTTCCGCGCCGTCATCGAATTCCCCCGCCGCCGCCGCATCTATGACGAGCTGTCGATGCTGAGCGATCGCGAGCTGGCCGATATCGGCCTGAACCGCGGCGATATCCCGCGGGTCTTCGAGGAGAAGTTCGAGGCCCGCGCGCGCCAGGCCGCGAATGGCCTGCCGCAGGGCCGCGCCGCCGCCGCCTGAGGGCGGGGCGCCGGGGCGCTGGCCTCGGCCTGACGGAATGGCTTGCTGTGGGGCCGGTCCAGGCGGGCCGCCCCCGCAGCCTATTTCGCCGTGCATCTCCCGCCAGGGCAATCCCGGCGAATTGCGGCGTCAAAGCCGCAGGCAAGAAAAAAATGCTGCCTTCTCGCAACCCGGCGCCGTTTTCCGGGTTGTATGGCACAGAGACTACACGGACCGGCGCTTCCTCCCCCCCCCCCCCCCGCGCCCCCCCCCTCCCGCCCTCTCTCTTATACCCATCTCACCCCTCCGGCCCCCTTACGCCCCTACACCTTCTGTGGCGCTCCGCGCCGTGCTAAGAATACCCACATTATGAATAGATCTGCAACACTCAAAACGACTCAACCTCAACACTGCCACCTACATACTCACAGACACAACTT
>NZ_MLCO01000469.1 GCF_001982615.1 Teichococcus deserti
GAGCGTCAGATGTGTAGAAGAGATCGCCGCAGGGCCCGCCGGTGGGGGTGTCCCGGGAGAGGAGGTCTGGGGCGCGGGGGCGGCAGTGGCGCGGTCGGGGCTTGTCATGATAGGCCGAGGCTGGACCGCAACCCCGCCGCCGCGCAAGCCGTGCCGCCTGCCCCCGCGCATTTGCCCATCGCATTTCCTGCCCACCCCGGCGGGAAGCGCTTGTTCCGCGCAGAGACGAGACGATGTTCCGCCGATGAACGCCACGCCGCCCCCCGCCAACGCCGCCTTCTTCACCGAGACGGTGCAGCACGTCCACCACTGGACCGACCGCCTGTTCACCTTCCGCTGCACCCGCGACCCGGCCTTCCGCTTCCAGGCGGGGCAGTTCGCGATGATCGGGCTGATGGTCGACGGCAAGCCCTTGCTGCGCGCCTATTCCATGGCCAGCGCCGCCTATGACGACTTCTTCGAGTTCCTGTCGATCAAGGTGCCGGACGGGCCGCTGACCAGCCGGCTGCAGCACATCCAGCCCGGCGACCAGGTGCTGATCGGGCGCAAGGCGGTGGGGACGCTGGTGCCGGACAGCCTGCTGCCGGGCCGGACGCTGTGGATGCTGGGCACCGGCACCGGCCTCGCCCCCTTCATGTCGCTGGTCAAGGACCCGGAAGTCTTCGACCGCTTCGAGCGGGTCGTGCTGGTGCATGGCGTGCGCGAGGTCAAGGAGCTCGCCTACCAGGACTTCCTGTCCGACGAGATCCACCAGCACGAGCTGCTGGGCGAGCTGGTCGGCGACAAGCTGGTCTACTATCCGACCGTCACGCGCGAGCCGTTCCGCAACCAGGGGCGCGTCACCGACCTGATCCGCGCGGGCAGGCTGGAGGCGGATCTCGGCCTGCCGCCGATCTCCACCGAGGATGACCGCGTCATGCTCTGCGGCAGCCCGGAGATGCTGGCCGAGATGAAGACCATCCTCGAAGAGAAGGGCTTCAAGGAAGGCGCCGGCAACCGCCCCGGGCACTACGTGATCGAGAAGGCCTTCGTCGAAAAATGAAAGGAATCCCGCGGCCGGTCAGGCCGCGGGTGGGCTCGCCCAGGCGCGGATTTCCGCCTGTTGCGCCTCGCTGAGGTCGCGCCGGGGCAGCGGCAGGGCGATCGCCTGCAGCGCCGGGCCGAAGCGCAGGATCATCAGCGCCGGCAGCACCTCCAGGCTGTCCAGCCGGTCGCGGTCGAAGCTCCAGCAGAAGCCCTCGCCGCGGCAGGTCAGCCGGTCCGGGGCCAGCTCCAGCGCCACCGGGCCGAACAGCGGCTGCCGCGCCGGCTCGGCGGCATAGGGCGCCAGCAGCCGCCGCATCGCCGCCCGCGGCCAGGCCTGCTGGGCCAGCGCGATCACCGCCGCGACGCCCAGGATGCCGCCGGCGAGCCACAGCTCGAAAGCCTCCGGCGCCCGCCACAGCGACGGCTTGTCGCCCAGATGCCGCAGCAGGCCGTCGACCACGCGCAGGCTGGCCACGGCCAGCGCCGCCAGCCAGGCCCCCTGCAGCAGGGAGACCGCCGCCGGCAGCGCCACCGGCTGGCTGCGCGCCGAATCGAGCGCGATCAGCGCCGCCTGGTCCGCGGCCTTCCAGTCCAGCGACAGCCGGGTCACCAGATCGGCCCCCGGGCATGGCCGGCCACCCAGCCACGCAGCCGCTTCAGCCCGGCCTCGTCCAGCGCGGCGCGCGGCACCACCAGCAGGCAGCCGAAGCCGAAGCGCAGCACCAGCTGGCCGTCGCCCTCGATCATGCCGCGCAGCAGCGCCGCCTCGTAGCGCAGCACCCGGCCCTCGGACCGCCATTCGACATGCTCCCCGGCGACCAGCAGCCGGGCGGGCGCGGCGGGGGCGCCGGCCGGCAGCATCCGCGCCAGCTGCCGGCCGACCAGGCAGCGGATCATCCAGGGACGCAGCCGCGCCTCGGCCAGCCAGCCCAGCGCGGCGGCGGCGGCCAGCAGCAGCGCCAGTCCGGCGAAGGTGCCGCCATGCGGATGGGTGCCCTTCCACAGCGGCGTCTCGCCGGCCTGCAGGTGCAGCACCGCGCTCAGCATCACCAGCCCGCCCAGCAGCGCGCCGCCCAGCCCCGTCGCCACCGCATCCGCCTGCGCCCGCAGCGACAGGCGATGCCCGGCCAGCTGGTCGGCCCGGGTCATGGCGAAGCCTGCCTCCAGCAGCGGCGGCGCGCCGTTGCCGGGCGGCGGGACGGGGCGCGGGGCGGCGGCCCCAATGGAGGGGACAGAGCTGCGGCGGGCCTGCGGCGGCTGACCCATGCGGTGATTCCTCGATGTGACGCCCCAGCCATGCGGCGGCGCGGCGCGCGCGGCCAGTCACGAAGCCGCAAGCCGTTTCTCGCGCCGTGCAAGACTTCGTTGCTTCTTCGCCGGGGACTGAAACGAAGTCCCTGGCTAGTCTCTTCCAACGGCGGGCCAGGATCGGCCCGCCCCAGAACGGAAGGAATGCCATGCGCAAGATGCTGATGCTCGGGGCCGGGGCGCTGCTGCTCGGCGCTTCGGGCCTGGCCGTGGCCCAGACCACCACGCCGCCCGCCGCGCCGCAGGGCCAGGCCGCGACACCGCCGCCGCCCCCGCCGGGCGACCCCGCCGGTGGTCCAGGCGGCCCTGGCCGCCCACCCGGCCCGCCGCCGCATTTCGCGCATGGCGGCCCCATGGGTGGCCCCATGGGCGGCCCCGGCTTCGGCCATCGCCCGCCGCCGCCGCGTGGCGCCAGCTTCAAGCTGGAGCGCGGCGAGACCAGCATCTCGGTCCGCTGCGCCGAGAACGAGACCATGCAGGCCTGCGTCACCGCCGCCTCGGCCCTGCTGGACAAGATGAACAGCGTCAGCCGCTGATGCGCTCCGCCGGGGCGGGGCGTCCCCCTCCCCTCCCCCCTGGGCCCTGTCCCTTATCCAACTCCGACGCTGCCCACGATCTTACCCGTGTTGTTTCCCCTGGTCGCCCGAT
>NZ_MLCO01000470.1 GCF_001982615.1 Teichococcus deserti
AGAAGATTTCCCTCAGGATCGGGCGCCGCCTGCCAGCCGGGCGGCAGAACGACCGTCGACCAGGCATCCTCGATGATGGCCGGGCCCTGCACGGGACTTCGCAAGCCCGTGCGGGCCAGGATGGCGGTGACGACGCGGCCATGGCCGGCAAACATGCAGTCGCGCGACCGCGGCGGGCGGGGCGTTCCCGGCGCCTCGGCGCGGGGCGGCGCCATCCCGGTCGGGCGGCGAGCCTCGACACGCAGGGATTCGATGACACAGGCCTCGCCGGTGGCATAGCCGAACAGCGCCTTGTGACGGCGGTGGAAGTCTTCGGTCAGGGCCTCCGGCGACAAGGGCGGCGCGAAGGGCACGGGGAGAGCGTCGCTCTGCGCGGCATAGCGCATCAGCGCGACGCGCTCGATGCCGATCTCCCCGGGCGCCACGCCGTTGGCCAGCAGCGGGGCGGTGGCCTCGGCTTCCAGTTCCGCCAGTCGGGCCGCGAAGAGCCCGGCGTCGAAGCCTTGCAGCGGCAGGCGCAGCGTCCGCTGCTGCAGGAAGCTGAGATCGGCGGCAAGACATCCCAGCGCGGAAAAGGCGCTGGAGGCTGCGGGCACGATGATCTCCGACAGGCCATAGGTCTCGGCCAGGCCCACCGCATGCATCGGCCCGCCGCCGCCGAAGGCCAGAAGGCTGCAGTCGCGGCCATCGACGCCGCGCTCGACCGTGACGCGGCGCAGCGCCCGGGCCATGGCGGCGTTCGCCACCTTGACGATGCCAAGTGCGGCCTCCTCGACGCCCATCGACAGCGCCTCGGCGATCGGCGCGATGACGGCGCGGGCGGCGGCGACGTCCAGCTGGATGGCATCCCCCAGCTTCGCCGCCGGATCCAGGTAGCCGAGCACGGCATTGGCGTCGGTGATGGTGGGGAGCCGGCCGCCGCGGCCGTAGCAGGCAGGGCCCGGCTCGGAACCGGCGCTGTCCGGACCGACGCTCAGCCCGCCCGGGCCGAGGCGGACGATCGAGCCGCCGCCGGCACCGATGGAATGCACCGCGAGCATCGGCTGGCGCAGCGGGCGGCCGCCGATCATGCGGGTATCGGCCATCTCGGCAGCACCGTCGACGATCAGGCAGACATCCGTGGTGGTGCCGCCCATGTCGAAGGTCAGCACCCGCGGCCGGCCCAGCCGCTGGGCGATGCGGGCCGAGGCGGCGACGCCGGCGGCCGGGCCCGACATGGCCATGACCAGCGGGCGGCGCTTCACCGCCGGCACCGGCACCATGGCGCCGGCCGAATGGAAGACCTGCAGCCCCGCTCCGATCGGCAGTCTTTCTTCCAGCTCCGACAGGTATTCGACGGCGATGGGCATGGCGGCGGCGTTGAAGGCGGTGGAAGACGCCCGCTCGTATTCGCGGGCTTCCGGATTGACCTCGTGCGACAGGGAGAGATGCGGGACCAGGCCGGCCAGGCGCTCGGCCAGCAGGCGTTCATGCGCCGGGTTGGCGTAGGAATGCAGCAGGCAGACGGCCAGGCTCTGCACGCCGCGCCCCTCCAGCCAGGCGGCCAGGCGGTCGATCTCCGCCTGCTCCAGAGCCAGCTGCACGGCACCGTCGGGGCCGATGCGCTCGCGCAGACCGAAGCAGAGTTCGGGCGGCACCAGCGGCGGCGCCTTGGGCGGCACGTCGAGGCGGTAGAGCTCCTGGCGGCGGTAGCGGCCGATCTCCAGCACATCCTCGAAGCCGGCGGTGGCAACGAGGGCGGTGCGCGGCAGGCGGCCCTCGACCAGGGCGTTGGTCACCCGGGTGGTGCCATGGACGAAGCGGCGCACATCGGGCTCGGCCAGGCCAACCGCCGCGAGGGCCTCGAGCATGGCCCGCACCGGGGCAGCGGGGCGGGAGGGCACCTTGGCGAGGCGGCGCTCGTCGGTCAGCCGGTGCAGGGCGACGATATCGGTGAAGGTGCCGCCGATATCGGTGCCGATGTCCCAATCACGTTGCGCCAATGCTCTGCCCCGCTGTCCCGAGGACCCGGGGATGCCGGGCCGTCGCGACAGGGAAGCCGAAACCTCTGGCCTGGAGAAGAGCCAGATTCTGCCCGATCCTCTAGGCCAGAAGCTTCCCCGGATTCATGATGCCCCGGGGATCGATGGCCTGCTTCACCGCCCGCATCAGCCGCAGCTCGGCGGGCGGCGCGTAATGGGCCAGCTCGGCACGCTTCATCTGGCCGATGCCGTGCTCGGCGCTGATGCTGCCGCCCAGCGCCGCCACCACGTCGTGCACGGCGCGATAGACGTCCTTGGACCGGGCCAGGAAGGCCTCGGCCGTCACGCCCTCCTTCGGCTGGGCCAGGTTGAAATGGATGTTGCCGTCGCCGACATGGCCGAAGGCCAGCAGCCGGGCGGTCGGGATCACGGCCAGCGCCGCCGCTCCGGCCT
>NZ_MLCO01000471.1 GCF_001982615.1 Teichococcus deserti
CCGAAGGCAAAGGTCGTACGTTCGAATCGTATCGGGTCCGCCAACCTTATCAGTGACTTACAGCCGCTTAGGCAGGTCACAAAAATCCCCGGGGTAACACCGGGGTAACAGGCGCGGATCTAGCGCGCTCCCCCATTAAGCAGCCAGCGCATCCCAGTCGACCGGCTTGAGGTCCAGCACTTCGCCGGGCTCAGGGCCGTCAGGGTCTTGCTCAATGGTGCACATTCCCTTGGCCGCTTCCCGCGCCTTAGCCGCTTCCACCAGCATTACGGCATGCAGCGCCTTGGCCTGCTCGACCGAAACACCGACCGACAGCGCGGCCTGAACGGCTGCGGCAGGCATCAGGCCGGCCAGCACGTTGGCGACGATTCGGGCAATGGCATCGATTGGGTGAAGCTCGTCCCAGCTTTTGCCCTTCGCCAGGACGCTGGCCATGTGGGGCTGCTGCCTGACCCGGGCCAACTCGGCGTGCTGCCGGTACAGCAGATCGTGCAGCAGGATCTTCCCGTTGCCCGCGGTCGGGATGCGCCCCTCAGCCTTCAGGGCGGCGATGCGGCGCTCGGAGACGCCTAGGATGCCGGCCAGCTCGCCGGCGGTGATCTCGGTCGGGACCATGGTGATGATGAACCCCCTAGGGATGCTTGTGGGTAGCCAGGTGACGAGGTTCGAACCCCTGCGATGCGATTTTGCTCCGGAAGGACCCAACGGGGTGGGGGGTCGCCCCCCCCCGCCGGGGCCCTGGGGTCACCTGCCGAGGTGCGCCCCGATAGCCGCCTCCAGGGC
>NZ_MLCO01000472.1 GCF_001982615.1 Teichococcus deserti
AAGACCCTGGCCGCGAATGGCCGCCGCGTCATCGCGCTCGACCTGCGCAACCACGGGCAGTCGCCGCATGACGCCGTCATGGACTATCCGGTCATGGCGGCCGACGTGGCCGAGACCTTGGCCGCGCTGCTCGGCGACCAGCCTGTCGACCTGCTCGGCCATTCGATGGGCGGCAAGGTGGCGATGACCCTGGCGCTGTCCCAGCCCGCCCGCATCGCCCGCCTGGTGGTCGCCGACATCGCCCCCGTCGACTACCCGCCCGCCTTCCGCCCCTATGCCGCCGCCATGCAGGCCATCCCCCTGCAGGACGGCCTGACCCGCCGCGAGGCCGACGCTGCTCTCGCCGAGGCCGTCCCGAACCCAGGCATCCGCGGTTTTCTTCTCCAAGGCCTGCGCTTCGACCCGCCATCCTGGCGCATCGGCCTGGACGCGATCGCCGCCGCCCTGCCGGTGATCGAGGCCGCGCCGCCCTTCGCGGCAGGCGCCCGCTTCGAGGGGCCGGTGCTGGCGCTGGGCGGGGAGAAATCGGACTACATCCGGGAAGAAACGCGTCCCGTCTTCCGGCGGTATTTCCCTGCGGTGCGCTTCGGCACGGTCAAGGGCGCCGGGCATTGGCTGCATGCAGAGAAGCCGGAAGGGTTCGTGGCGGCGGTGGAGATGTTCCTGAAGTAAGGGTGTGCAGACCAGGGGAATGAATTCCCCTGGACCCCTTCTTTTTTCTG
>NZ_MLCO01000473.1 GCF_001982615.1 Teichococcus deserti
TTGGCGGACCCGATACGATTCGAACGTACGACCTTTGCCTTCGGAGGGCAACGCTCTATCCAGCTGAGCTACGGGTCCTCGCCGCGGGCTTCTTTACCTGGATGCGGGCGGGATGGGAAGCCCTGGAAAGCTGCCTCTCCGTTCCCTGGCGATGACGGGGCGGCGAGGCCTTCGACAGCCCTCGCCCCCCCTGGCACACCTCAGGCTCCGCTCGGAACGCATCCAGCCCCAAAGGCCCATCACCCCCTCAGCACCGACTCCACCGCTGCCGAGACGCCGAACAGCGCCGCGTCGCCATCATGGGCGCCGGTTAGCATCAGCCCGACCGGCGCCTCTCCGGGAGCGTGGCAGGGCAGGCTGATGCTGCAGCGGTCGAGGAAGTTGAAGGCCGCCGTGTTGCGCAGCAGCAGCAGGTTGATGCGGCCGTATTCCGCCTCGTCCTCGACCGCGGCGATCGGCGGCGGCGTCAGCGCCGCGGTGGGCGCCAGCACCGCGTCATACGGCGCCGTCCGGGCCGAGGCCGCGGCGATGATCCGGGCGCGCGCGGTCAGCAGCTCCTGGTAGTCGGCGGCATCCTGCTCGGCGCCGCGCAGGATGCGCGACAACACCCGCGGGTCGTAGCCGTCGCGCGACTTCGCGATCAGCGAACGGTGCCAGGCATAGGACTCAGCCGCCGCGAACCCCCCCTTGGCATTGGCCGCCGGGATTTCCGCCAGCTCCGGAAAGGAGAACCGCTCGATGAAGGCGCCGGCCGCCGCCAGGCGCGACACGGCGCGCTCGAAGGCCGCGGCCACCGCCGGCTCGACCCCGTCGAACAGGAAGGAGCCTTCCGGAATGCCGAAGCGCAGCCCCGCCACCGGGCGAACGGAGGGAGGCACCGCCGCCTCGGCCCCGGCCATCAGCGCGTGCAGGATGCTGCAGCAGGCGACGCTGTTGGCGATCGGGCCGATGCTGTCCAGGCTGGGCGACAGCGGCAGCACGCCCTGCAGCGGCACCCGCTTCGAGGTCGGCTTGTAGCCGACGATGCCGCACAGCGCCGCCGGCACCCGGCAGGACCCGCCGGTGTCGGAACCGAGGCCCGCCAGCCCCATCCCATCCGCCACCGCGACCGCGGCGCCGGAGGAGGACCCGCCGGGCAAACGACCCACAGCGCGGTCGTAGGGCGAGCGCGGCGTCCCGTGATGCGGGTTCACCCCCAGCCCGCTGAAGGCGAATTCCACCATGTTGGTGCGGCCCAGCACGACGAAGCCGGCGCGCTGCAGCCGCGCCACCGCCGGCGCGGTCGCGCTGGCCGGCGGCGCATCCGCCAGGACCATAGCGCCGGCGCGGGTGGGGATGCCTTCCTGGTCGAACAGATCCTTCACCGTGATCGGGATGCCGGCCCAGGGGCTTGGCGCCCGGCCTGCGGCGCGCAGCGCGTCCATGGCGCGGGCGCTGGCCAGGGCGGCCTCGGCCTGGACCGCGACGAAGGCGCGCGATCCTTCGCCCGCCGGGTCGTTGATGCGGGCCAGCGCTGCCTCGGCCAGGGCCACGGCGCTGGTCTGCCCGGCGGCGAGGGCGGCGGCGGCGGCGGGCAGCGTGGTCGGTTCGGAGCGAGGCATGGCGGCGGTCCCGGGCAGCGGCGGAAGGAGAGCCGCGCATGCTGGGCCGAGGCCGGCGCCCTGACAAGCAGGCGGCCCCTCCATCAAAAGCCATCATGACGAGGCCGTTGACAGCGCCGACCCTTCCTCGCCACCATCCGCGCAAGCGCATGCGGCATCAGTCGTCTGACGACAGGACGTCATACCCTGAGGTCGACATGGCCAGGCCGGCGATCACGTCGGACCCGCAGGCCCAACAGGAGAGACGTTCCGATGCCCATCACCCTGCCGCGCCGCCGCGCGCTGCTGGCGGCCTCTGCCTTCGCCGCCCCTGCCCTGATCGGCTTCAAGGCCAGCGCCCAGGCGATCAACCTGCGCTCCGCCGACATCCACCCCGACGGCTATCCGACCGTCGAGGGCGTGAAGATCATGGCGAAGCTGGCCAAGGAGCGGTCGAACGGCCGCATCAACATCCAGGTCTTCCATTCCCGCCAGCTCGGCGAGGAGAAGGACACGCTGGAGCAGACCCGCTTCGGCGTGATCGACCTGAACCGCACCAACTTCGCGCCGCTGAACAACCTGGTGCCGGAGACGGTGATCCCCGGCCTGCCCTTCCTGTTCCGCGACGAGTCCCACATGCACCGCGTCATGGACGGCGAGATCGGCAGCGAGATCCTGGCCGGCGCCGAGAAGCACGGGCTGATCGGCCTCTGCTGCTACGACAGCGGCGCGCGGTCGATGTACAACCGGCTGCGCCCGATCAACTCGCCCGCCGAGATGAAGGGCATGAAGATCCGCGTGCAGCAGTCGGATCTGTGGCTGGCGATGATGCGGGCGCTGGGCGCCAACCCGACGCCGCTGCCCACCGGCGAGATCTATTCGGCGCTGCAGACCGGCGTGGTGGATGGGGCCGAGAACAACTACCCGACCTACCAGTCGCAGCGGCATTTCGAGGTGTCCAAGTACTACTCGGTGACCGAGCATTCGATGTCGCCGGAGATCCTGGTGATGTCGAAGCGCAGCTACGACCGGCTGGGCAAGGACATGCAGACCGTGCTGCGGGAGAGCGCCCGCGACAGCGTGCCCGAGATGCGCAAGCTCTGGGTCGCCCGCAGCGAGGCGGCGAAGGCCGAGGTCGTCACCGCCGGCACCCAGATCAACACCGTCGACAAGAAGCCTTTCGAGCAGGCCATGGCCCCGGTCTACGAGCAGTTCGCCCGCGACGCCCGCCTCAAGGCCATGGTGCAGCGCATCCGGGAGACCGCCTGACCATGGCGGCCCCCCATGACGGCCCGAGCCATGGCCGGAAGGGGGGGCTGCCACGCTCCCTCGGCCGCGCGCTCGACCTCTGCTGCAGCCTCTGCCTGGGCATCGCCGGCCTCTGCCTGGTGCTGATGACCGGCGTCGTCTCCTGGAGCGTCTTCGGCCGCTTCGTGCTGAACGACACCCCGGCCTGGGCGGACGCCACGGCAATGCTGCTGATGGGCTGGGTGATCCTGGGCGCCGCCGCGGCCGGCGTGCGCGAAGGCTTCCACATGGGCTTCGACACGCTGAAGCATGTCCTGCCGGCGCCTATCGCCCGCGCCTGCGACCTGGTCTCCGATCTGGTGGTGACGCTGTTCGGGCTCGGCATGGCCTGGTTCGGGGGAGAGCTCGCGCTCGGCGTCTGGGACGCGACGCTGCCCGCCATCGGCCTGCCCGGCGCCGTCGAATATCTTCCTCTCGTCCTCGGCGGGATCATGATCGGCCTGTTCGGCGCCGAGCGCCTGGCCGCCCACCTGGCGGGCGAGGAAGCCCCCTCCGAAGCCCTCGTCACCCCGCTGGTCAGCGACGCCTGAGGCCGCCCCGATGGAAATCACCCTCCTCCTCGGCAGCTTCGTGCTGCTGCTGCTGATCGGCACGCCGGTGGCCTTCGCGCTGGGCATCTCGGCCTTCGTCACCGTGCTCTACATGGACCTGCCGGCGATCGTCGTCTTCCAGCAGATCTCGTCCGGCATGAACATCTTCTCGATGCTGGCGATCCCCTTCTTCGTCTTCGCCGGCGACCTGATGCTGCGCGGCCAGATCGCCGACCGGCTGGTGGCGCTGGCCTCGGCCATGGTCGGCCATATGCGCGGCGGCCTCGGCCAGGTGAATGTGGTGGCCGCCACCCTGTTCGGCGGCGTCTCCGGCTCGGCGGTCGCCGACGCCTCGGCGGTCGGCGGCGTGATGATCCCGCAGATGCGCGCCCGCGGCTATGCGCCCGACTATGCGGTCAATGTCACCGCCAATGCGGCGCTGATCGACCTGCTGATCCCGCCCAGCCACAACATGATCCTCTACGTCATCGCCGCCGGCGGCGCGATCAGCGTGGCCGACCTGTTCACCGCGGGGATCATCCCGGGGCTGCTGCTGATGGTCGCCCTGATGTTCACCGCCTGGGCGGTGGCCGTGAAGCGCGGCTACCCGCGGGAGGCCTTCCCGGGCTGGTGGGCGCTGGCCCGGCTGGCGGCCGCGGCGCTGCCCGGGCTGATGCTGATCGTCATCATCTTCGCCGGCGTCCGCAGCGGCATCTTCACCGCGACCGAATCGGCGGTGGTCGCCGTGCTCTACGCCCTGCTGGTGACGCTGACCGTCTATCGCAGCCTGGACTGGAACGGCTTCGTCCAGGCGGTGCTGGGCGGCGCCCGCACCACGGGGATGGTGCTGCTGATCATCGGCTGCGCCAGCGCCTTCGGCTGGCTGATGGCGCTGCTGCAGGTGCCGGCCATGACGGTCGCCCTGATGCAGGGCATCACCGACAACCCGCTGCTGCTGCTGCTGCTGATCAACGTCATCCTGCTGCTGCTCGGCACCTTCATGGACATGGCGCCGCTGATCATGATCGGCACGCCGATCTTCCTGCCGGTCGCCCTGAAGCTGGGCATGGACCCGGTGCAGTTCGGCGTGGTGATGATCCTGAACCTCGGGATAGGCCTGATCACGCCCCCGGTCGGACCCGTGCTCTTCGTCGCCTGCGCGGTGGGCAAGGTCTCCATGTGGGACGCCACCAAGACCAGCCTGCCCTTCTACACCGCCGCCTTCCTGGTGCTGATGGTGGTCACCTATGTCCCGGCGGTCTCCCTGTGGCTCCCGCGGTTGTTCCATTGAAAACCATCCGGCCCGATAATACCGCCAAAGGCAGCACCGCCGTCCTCGAGGGAGCGTCCGCATGACCGATCTGAAAAAGCCTGTCCTGGTGACAGGGGCGTCCGGCAATCTCGGCCGCATGCTGGCCGCCGCCCTCTCGGCACGCGGCTACCGGCTGCGCCTGACCGACATCAAGGCCTTCCCGGACGACCTGCCGGCCGGCGCCGAATTCGTCACCACCGACCTCGGCGACGAGGCCGCCATGCTGCGCATCGCCGATGACTGCCAGGCAATCCTGCATTTCGGCGGCGTCTCCGTCGACCGCCCCTTCGAGGAGGTGATGGACCCCAATATCCGCGGCCTCTACCACATCTACGAGGCCGCCCGCCGCGCCGGCGCCCGCGTGCTCTTCGCCAGTTCCAACCACAGCATCGGCTTCCACAGCCGCCCAGGGCCGGGCGAGCCGAAGCTCGACGCCCCCGGCTCCTTTCGCCCCGACAGCTTCTACGGCCTGTCCAAGGCCTATGGCGAGCTGATGGGCCGGCTCTACTGGGACAAGCACGGCGTCGAGAACCTCAACGTCCGCATCGGCAGCTGCTTCCCCGAGCCGGTCGACGCCCGCATGCTGGCCACCTGGCTGTCCTTCGACGACCTGGCGCGGCTCTGCATCGCCTTCCTCGAGGCACCCAAGGTCGGCCATGCCGTGGTCTGGGGTGCCAGCAACAACCCCGCCACCTATTGGGGCGCCGACCACCGCGCCCGCATCGGCTGGGAGCCGCTCGACAGTTCGGAAGCCTTCCGCGCCAAGGTGGAGAAGCTGCTTTCCGGCAATCCGGTCGCCGAGCGCTACCAGGGCGGCGCCTATTGCGCCAATGACTACAGCCGCGCCAGCCCCAGCCCGCGCGACGCTTTCGCGCTCGATTGAGCGGGCTGCACCTCCGGGCGGGCCGCTGGTCCGCCCACCTGCTGCCCGGGCGCGGCGCCGCCTTCGAAAGGCTCGACTTCGCGGCCCGCCCGGTGCTGCGCCCGCTGGACGGCGCCGATCCCAACACCACCCGCGCCGGCGCCTTCTGGATGGCGCCCTGGACCAACCGCCTCGATGGCGGCGCCTTCGGGGCGCGTCACCGCTTCCCGATCAACCGGCCCGACGAAGGCAATGCGCTGCACGGCCTGGTCCGCGAAAACCCCTGGGCGGTGATGGACGCCGGCCCTGGCCATGCGGTGCTGACCCAGTCGCTGTCCGCCACCCCCTTCGACATCGCCGCCCGCCTGGACATCACCCTGGCCGAGGACGGCGTCACCCTGGCGCTGTCCCTGCGCAACGACAGCCCCGAGCCATGCCCCCTCGGCATCGGCTGGCACCCCTGGTTCCACCGCCCGCCCGGCACGACACTGGCCTTCGCCGCCGAAACCCAGCTCGCGACCGACCGCCGCGGCCTGCCCATCGCCGCCCAGCCCGCCAGCACGCAGGACTGGCTCGGCCAGGACCGCCACTTTACCGGCTGGACCGGCACGGCCCGCTTCACGACGGCCGACCATGCCATCACCCTGAGCGCCACCGGCGCCTGGAGCCACAACCTCCAGCTCTTCGCGCCCCGCGAAACGCCGGTGCTCTGCCTGGAGCCGGTCAGCCACCCGCCCAACGCCATCAACCAACCCGAATTCGGCCCGATGCACGTTGTCCAGTCGGGCCAGACCCTGGCCGGACAAATCAAAATCGAAGCAGGACCAGGGGAATGAATTCCCCTGGACCCCTTCTTCTTTCTGTCGGTGCTGCCGCACGCTAGACAACAGGCGCGGGACGCTTGCGTCGAAAACCACCAGCGTCGCACTATCAAGAAATGCAGCACGCGCTTGTCCTCGGGGCCGGGATCATGGGCCTCTCCGCCGCCTGGGGACTGCGCCGCGCCGGCTGGTCCGTCACCCTCGTCGAACAGGACACGACGCCGAACGAACGCGGCGCCAGCGTCGATGACCACCGCCTCATCCGCCACCCCTACGGCGCCGAGCTCGGCTACATGCGCATGGTCGACGCCGCCCACGACGCCTGGAACCAGCTCTGGGCCGATCTCGGCGAAACCCTCTACGTGCCGACCGGCCTGCTGGCCCTGGCCGACGCCCCCGGCGGCTGGCTGGCCGAAAGCCGCGCCGGACTGACCACCGGCAACTACCCCTTCGCCGACATCGACGCCGCGACACTGACCGCGCAATTCCCCATGCTGTCCGGCCATGGCATCCACGCCGCCTTCCGGATGGACCATGCCGGCGTCCTGCTCGCCCGCCGCATCGTGGCCAGCCTCGCCCGCCACCTGGCTGCGAAGGGCGTCACCTTCCTCCGCGCCCGCGCGACGGACGCCGACCCCGCCCGCGCCACGCTCACACTCGAAGACGGCACGGAGAAATCCGCCGACCTGCTGGTCATCGCCGCCGGCCCCTGGATGCCGCGCTTCCTGCCGGGCCTCGCCGGGCGCGTCACCGCCTCCCGCCAGATCGCCGTCTACCTGGAGCCGCCGCCGGAGCACCGCGCTGCCTGGGAGCGCGCCCCGATGGTGCTGGATCTCGCGACCGATGGCGGCTTCTACGCCGTGCCCCCCGTCGCCGGTACCGCGCTGAAGGTCGGCGACCACCGTTTCTCCCTGTCCGGCGACGCGGAAACCGATTCCCGCACGCCCAGCGCGGAGGAGATCGAAGGCATCATGGCCCTCGTCCGCCCGCGTCTGCGCGACGCGGCGGGCTATCGCGTCATCGGCGCCCGCGCCTGCTACTACGACGTCGAGCCGGAGGAGCGATTCATCCTCGAGCCGCTCGGCGACCGCGCCCTGGTGATGAGCGGCTTTTCCGGCCATGGCTTCAAGTTCGGCCCGCTGCTGGGCCTGGCGGTCGCCGGCGAGGACCGCCTGTCCCGCGCCGGCTGGGCCGCCGGGCGGGCGCTGCCTGTCACCGAAGGGTCACAGGGCATCGGTTGAACCCGGCGCTAGGCTCCGCGGCCTTCCAACACGCGGAACCGAGACGATGCGCCGCCTGCTGCTCGCCACCTGCTTCCTGCTGCCGGGGCTCGCCGCCCAGGCGGCGCCCGAGATCACCATGCTGACCAGCGACGACCCGGCGCTGCGCCTCGGCCGTTTCGCCTTCCCGGGCGGCAAGGTGCTGGAGATGTCGGTGGGCATCGGCAGCGCCGCCCATCACCGCCCCGGCGACCCGGCGGACATCGTCTACACCCTGTCCGACCGCGGCCCGAACTTCGCCTGCAGCGAGGCGGAGGACATCTCCGGCCTGCCGGCGGCAAAGCTTTGCGCCGAGGATCTGCGCGGCCGGGTCTATCCGGCGCCCTCCTATGCGCCGACGCTCTACGGGCTGCGGCTGCTGCCGGAGCAGCGGCGCTTCGCGCTGTTCGAGGCGATCGCGCTGAAGCGTCCCGACGGCCAGCCGATCACCGGCCTGACCAACCCCCTGCCCGGCCGCACCGAGCAGCCGCTGGACGGCGCCGGCCGCCGCCTGGCGCATGACCCTTCGGCGATCGATGCCGAGGGGCTGATCCGCCTGCCCGACGGCAGCTTCTGGGTGGGCGAGGAGAATGGCCCCTCGCTGGTCGAGGTCGCGCCCGACGGCCGCATCCGCCGCCGCGTGGTCCCGGCCGGCACCGCCAGCGAATTCGCCGGCGCCGGCTATCCGGTGGTCGAGGGCCTGCCGGCGATCCTGGCCCGCCGCCAGTCGAACCGCGGCATCGAGAGCCTGACCGGCACGCCGGATGGGGCGACGCTCTACGCCCTGCTGCAGAACCCGCTGGCCCATCCGGATGCGGCTGCCTTCCGCGCCGCGCGCAACACCCGCCTGCTGCGCTACGACCCTGCGGGCAACCGCGTCACCGGCGAATGGGTCTATCAGCTGGACGACCCGCGCAGCTTCCGCAACGACCCTTCCGACCGCCAGAGCGACCCGCGCATCTCGGAGATGGCCTGGCTGGGCCCCGACCGGCTGCTGGTGCTGGAGCGGACCGAGAAGACGACGAAGCTTTATGAGGTCCGCCTGGACGGCGGCGCGACGAACATCCTGGGCTCGTCCTGGGACGATCCCGCCACCCGCCCATCGTTGGAACAAGGCGGCGCCGGCGTGGTGCCGCTGGAGAAGCGGCTGGTGCTGGACAGCGCCGACCACCCGGAGCTGCCGGGCAAGCTGGAGGGGATCGCGCTGCTGCCGGGCGGGGTGCTGATGCTGATCAATGATGATGACTTCGGCATCACCGGCGAGCGCACGCGCATCGCCTTGATCAGGGGTGTGCTGAACTGATGTGGGGGTCCGGGGGCATTCAATGCCCCCGGCGGAGGGGTCTGGGGAGGCGGCGCCTCCCCAGCGCTCACTTGAAGATCAACGGCGCGTCGTCCGACGGCGCTTCCGGCATCGGCACGTCGATGACGACCGAGTTGGGATCGACCGTGCTGGCCGGTTCCAGCCAGTAGGTCACGCTTTCCGGCCAGAAGATGACGATGGCCACCAGGATCAGCTGCAGCCCGACCC
>NZ_MLCO01000474.1 GCF_001982615.1 Teichococcus deserti
GCACGCCGGCGCCGTCATCGGCGACCACCAGCCGCAACCCGCCATCGCGCGCGTCTTCGGCGTCGAGCAGGATCCGGGTGACGCCGGGAGCCGCGCGGGCATTGTCCAGCAGGTTGACCAGCGCCTGGCGCAACCGCCCTGGATCGGCGCGCACCATGCGCGGCCCCTGCAGCCCGGCGCCGAGGCTCGCCTGCGGCAGGCGGACCGCCTCGGCGCGGATCAGCGCCGCGACATCGAAGTCCACCGGCTCCACGCGCCAAGGCTTGGCGTAGTCGAGAAGATCGGCGGTCAGGCGGGTGATGCGGGCGATCTGCTCGCGCAGCTCCGCGCGGACCTCCGGCGGCGCACCGGCGGCGGCCATGGCGATGATGTTCAGCGGGTTGCGGATGTCATGCGCGACGGTGGCGGCCAGGGCGCCGAGCTCGGCCAGGCGGGCGGCCTCGGCGCGCTCGCGCTCGCGGGCGGCGGCCAGCGCGGCGCGGTCGAGACGCGCCGCCTCCTCCGCCAGGCTGGCGCCGAACAGCGTGCCGAGCTGGCGCGGGCCGGGGGGCGCCGCCTCCCAGCCCTCCAGCCGGGCGCGCCACACGCCGTCCGTGCGGGTCAGCCGCAGGCGCGG
>NZ_MLCO01000475.1 GCF_001982615.1 Teichococcus deserti
CGTCCGACTTCTGACCGCCTCGACTTCTGACGTCAGAAGTCGAGGCGGTCAGAAGTCGGACGGTCAGAAGTCGCGCGGCGTCAGCGCCCGGGCGGCGCGCTGCAGCCGCTCGGCCTGGCGGTGCAGTGCCGCCTGCAGTTCCGGCGCGCGCTGGCTGAGGGCGATCGGCCAGGCCTCCCGCGTCAGCGCCTCCGCCTGCTGCAGCAGCTGCCCGGCATGGGTCTCCACCCGGCCGAGCTCCTGCAGCGCGCCGCGGGCGGCCGGCGTCAGTGCCACATGCTCGAGCTCCCCCAGGATACGCGGGCCGGCGGCGGCGGGATCGGGCGGCGGCGCGGCCTGGCTGGCGGCGACCTCGGCCGCGATGGCGAGGGCCTCGACCATCTGCTGCTGTGTCTGGTCCAGCCGCTGGCCGAGCTGCTCGGCCGCGGTGATCTGCTGCTCCAGGGCGGCGCAGAGCGGCGCCACCTCGGCGCGCGGATCACGTTCGCCGCTGATGCGGATCATCGCCTGCAGCCGGACGGCATGGGTCTCGAGCTGGCCGGTGATGGCGGCATAGCGGTCGGTGGTCTCGGTCAGGTAACGGGCGGCGTCGCCCAGGCTCGCCTCGTTGCGGGCGAGCCCGGTCAGGCTCTGCGCCAGCCCGGCCAGCGCGCCTTCCAGCGGCGCCGGCATCGTCGCCACGCCGACGGCGGGGGCTGCGGGGGCGGTGGCCAGCTGCGCCGTGATCTCCTCCAGCCAATCGATGGCAACGCCGGCGCGTTGCAGGCGGCGGGTCTCGCTGCCGATCTGCGCCGCGGCCTCGGTCAGCGCCGGCAGGCCGGCGCCGGCGGTGCTCAGCTGCCGGGCGCAATCCTCGATGCGCGACAGCGCCTGCGCCGGGATGGCGCTTTCCAGCCGGGACAGCACCGTCTCCAACCGTTGCGGCAGGCCGGATTGCGCCGCCTCGGCGCGCTCGACCAGGCCGGCCAGCCGGGCGATGGCGGGCTCCAGCGCCGGAGCCTGCGCCAGGCTTTCCTTCAGCTGCTTCTCGACGGCGCGGGCCAGGCTGGAGAGCTGCGCGCCGGTGGTGACCGCGCGGCTGAGCGCCTGGCTGGCCTGGTGGGTCTGGCGCCGCTCCTCCTGCAGCACGGCGCGGATCGCGTGGGGCAGGTCCTGGACAGCCAGGGCCGAGCCCGCTTCCTCGACGACACGGCGCATGGCCAGCGCGCCGCCGGCCAGGGCCAGCGCCGCTGCCGCCAGGCTGCCGCCAATCGCCGCGCTGGTGCCGACGGCCTCGCCCGGCAGCAGCAGCGCCAGCGGCGAGGCTATCAGCAGGAAGCCGGCGACAAAACAGGGCCAGCCCAGCAGACCCAGGAAGGCGAGGGGGGATGGCGGCACCGGGATCTCGGCGAGGGAGAAGGACTCCAGGCCGCGCGGAGCGATGCCGGCTTCGGTCATCTCGCTCTCCGGCGGGGGCGGGAAGGG
>NZ_MLCO01000476.1 GCF_001982615.1 Teichococcus deserti
CGGGGGTTTTTGCGACCCCCTGCATAGCGCGCCGGCGCCGGCGCCGCTGTCCTGCCCAGGCCATAGCTGTCAGCATCGCGCCAGGCGCCGGCCTGCGCCCGCGCGAAAATGGCACTCCCGTGACAGCCGCGGCCTGCGGGGCATAGCCGCGCCCAGGCCAGCCTCGCATACTTGGCGCCGCTTGCAGGAGTGCCCGCCATGGACATGCCGACCGATACCGGACCGGTGATCGACAGCCACCACCATCTCTGGGACCTGTCGATGGGGCGCCACCCCTGGCTGGCGCCGGTCGGCGGCGTCACCGCCCTGGGCGATCTCACCTACCTGCGCCGCGACTATCTGGTGGAGGACTTCCGGCGCGATGCCGCCGGCACCGGCGTGGTCGGCAGCGTGCATGTCGAGGCGCTGTGGGACCCGGCGCGCGACCCGGTGGAGGAAACCGCCTGGCTCGACAGCCTGCCGCTGCGCGGCGGCGTCGCTGAACGCTGCGTCGCCGGGTGCCCGCTGCAGGATCCGCGCGCCGAGGAAATCCTGGCGGCGCAGGCGCGGCACGGCCGGGTGGCCGGCATCCGCCAGACCATCCGCTGGCATCCCGACCCGGCGCAGCGCTGGAGCGCCGAGAAATACTGGGAGACCGACGCCTGGCAGCGCGGTCTTTCGCTGCTCCCCCGCCACGGCTTCCTGCTCGAGCTGCTGATGAACCCCTGGGCGGCGCAGGACGTGGCGCGGCTGGCGGCCGAGCACCCGGGGCTCACCATCGTGGTCAATCACTGCGGCTCGCCGATGGACCGCGACGCGGCGGGGATCGCCCGCTGGCGCGACGGGCTGGCCGCCATGGGCGCGCAGAAGAACATCCACCTGAAGCTGTCGAATGTTCCGCGCTACCTGTCCTCGCCCAGCGCCGCCGTGGCGCATGAGGTGCTGGACCCCTGCCTCGAGGCCTTCGGCGCGGCGCGCTGCCTCTGGGGCTCCGACTATCCGGTGGCGCGGCGCGACACGAGCTATGCCCACGCGCTCGACATCTTCCGCGGCGGCATCGCCAGGCTGCCGGCGGCCGACCAGCGCGCCCTGCTGCACGACAATGCGGCGCGGCTCTACCGCTTCGCCTGATTTTCCGACCGCTCAAGGACCGCCGACCATGACCACCCGCCGCCAGCTTCTGGGCAGCCTCGCCGCCGGAGCCTTCGCCGCCCCGCTGGCCGCGCCGCGCCTGGCCAACGCCCAGGACGCCCGCATCCTGCGCTTCGTGCCGAATGCCGACCTGGCGGTGCTCGATCCGGTCTGGACCACGGCCTATGTCACCCGCAACCACGCCATGCTGGTCTTCGACACCCTCTATGGCCACGACGCCGGCTATGTCCCGCAGCCGCAGATGGTCGAGGGGCATGAGGTCGCTTCCGACGGGCTGCAATGGACGCTGACGCTGCGCGAGGGCCTGCGATTCCACGACAACACCCCGGTCCTGGCGCGCGACGCGGTGGCCAGCATCCGCCGCTGGGGCGTGCGCGACGGCTTCGGCCAGCGGCTGATGGCGGCGACGGCGGAGCTCTCGGCCCCCGACGACCGCACCATCCTGTTCCGCCTCAAGGCCCCCTTCCCGCAGCTGCCGGATGCGCTGGGCAAGGGCACCAACAATCTCTGCGTCATCATGCCGCAGCGCCTGGCCGAGACCGACCCCTTCAAGCAGGTCACGGCGATGGTCGGCTCCGGCCCCTTCCGCTTCCTGGGCGACGAGCGGGTGCCGGGCGCGCGCAACGTCTATCAGCGCTTCGACGGCTATGTCCCCCGCCAGGGCACGGCCAGCTTCATGGCCGGGCCGAAGCGGGCGCTGGTCGAGCGGGTGGAATGGACCACCATGCCCGACCCGACCTCGGCCGCCGGCGCCCTGCGCACCGGCGGCATCGACTGGTGGGAGCTGCCGCCGCCCGACCTGCTGCCGATCCTGCGGCGCGACCGCGCGCTGAAGGTCGAGGTGCAGGACCCTAACGGCTATATCGGCATCCTGCGGCTGAACCACCTGCACGCGCCCTTCAACGACGCCCGGGTGCGGCGCGCGCTGCTGATGGCGGTCAACCAGGCCGACTTCATGCAGGCCGCCGTCGGCGACGACCGCAGCGCCTGGCGCGACGGCGTCGGCTTCTTCAGCCCCGAGACGCCGATGGCCAACAAGGCCGGCATCGAGGCCATCACCGGCCCGCGCGACCTGGACAAGGCGCGGGCCGAGATCGCCGCCGCGGGCTTCGCCGGCGCGCCGGTCACCCTGCTGGCGGCGACCGACCTGCCGATCCTGAACGCCATCGGCCTGGTGGCGGCGGACCTGTTCACCAGGCTGGGCTTCAAGCTCGACTATGTGGCGACCGATTTCGGCACGCTGATTCAGCGCCGCGCCAGCAAGGAGCCGCTGGACAAGGGCGGCTGGAGCGCCACGGCCTATTTCACCGGCGGCCTCGACCAGGCGAGCCCGGTGACCAACACCACGCTGTGGAGCAACGGCGCCGCCGCCGCCCCCGGCTGGCCGACCAGCGAGCGCATCGAGGCGCTGCGCAGCGAGTGGATCGCCGCCCCCGACCGCAGCGCGCAGCAGAAGATCGCCGAGCAGATCCAGCTGCAATCGCTGCAGGATGTGCCCTACGTGCCGCTCGGCCAGTATATCTTCGCGACGGCCTACCGGGCTTCTTTGAAGGGCGTCGGCAAAGGTTTTCCGACGTTCTGGGGCGTCGAAAAGAGCTGAGGCCTCAGGCCAGGCGGTGGCGCCAGCGCAGCGGGGTCAGGCCGGTGGCCTCGCGCAGCGCGGCCGTCAGGTGGCTCTGGCTGGAGAAGCCGCAGCGCTCGGCGATGGCGCCGATCGGCTCGGCGGTGTCGCGCAGCAGGGATTGCGCGGCCTCCAGCCGGCGCTGCATCAGCCAGCGATGCGGCGTCTGCCCGGTCTCCTGGTGGAAGCTGCGGGCGAAATGGCGGCGGCTGAGGCCGGCGGCCCCGGCCAGGTCGTCGAGGGTGATGCTCTCGCCCAGCCGGGCCTCGACGAAATGCCGCACCCGGCGCAGGCGCCAGGGCGGCAGGGCGATGTCTTTCTGTTCTTCCAGGCGCGTTCCCGCCCGGATCAGCAGCTGAGAGAGAAGCGCCGTCAGCAGCCCGTCGGCGAGGAAGGCGCGGGCCTGGCCGTGGCCTTCCTCCTCCAGCCCCTGCCAGAGCTGGCGCATCAGCGCCTCGACCAGCGGGTCGGCCCAGGTGGCTTCCGACAGGCTGCGGAAGGCCGCGCCGATATCGGCCGGGCAGTCACGGCCGAACAGCCGGCGCAGCGTGGCGTTGGGCACGGAGAGGATCAGGATGCGGCGGCTGCCATCGACCTGCCAGTGGCTTTCCACATCGGCGGGGACGACCAGCATGCGGCCGGGCTCGGCCTGCTGCACCTGGCGATGCGCGCCGATCCGCCAGCCCCAGCGGCAGCGCCCGGGCACCGCCAGCGGCAGGGCGAGCACGGTCTCGGACAGCTCGGGGTCGGTGAAGGCATGCGGCCCCTGCTCCACCAGGATCATCTGGCAGGGGAGCTGGCCGGGCGAGCGGCGATGCTCCTGCGGGAAGGCGGCATAGGGGGAGCGCCGGTAAAAATCGGCGTAGCTGCTCCAGGGGGTCTCGGACATGGGCGGCGGATCGGCTGGGACCAAGGAGAGGTCCCAGCCTAGATGGCGAACGGCGCTGATAGAAGTGCCGTTCGCCATCTAGGTTTTTGTTTGGGCGGGTGATTCACGCCTTTCGGCGATTCCGCCTCAGGCGATCACACGCCGGCGACCCTCCTGTTACCGGAAGATCTCGCCTTCCGGCTGCTTGTCGACGAAGACGCCGTCGGCGAAGGCCTCTTCCCAGGTGCCGGCGGTCGAGGCCTTGGAGTATTCGGTCGCGCGGCCCTCGAAGAAGTTCATGTGCTCGACGGCGTTGAGGATCTCGTCCAGCCAGGGCAGCGGGTTCTTCTCGGTGCCGTAATGCGGCTCCAGGCCCAGCTGCTGCAGGCGGCGGTCGGCGATGAAGCGGATATACTGCTTCACGTCCTCGGCGGTCATGCCCTGGACGCCGCCCAGCTCGAAGGCCAGGTCGATGAAGGCGTCCTCGTGCTCGACGATGGTGGTGCAGATCTCGACCAGGTCGGCCTTCAGCTGCTCGGTCCAGATCTCCGGGTTTTCCTGCACGAAGGTGCGGAACAGGCGGATCACCGACAGGCAGTGCAGCGTCTCGTCGCGCACCGACCAGGAGACGATCTGGCCCATGCCCTTCATCTTGTTGAACCGCGGGAAGTTCATCAGGATGGCGAAGGAGGCGAAGAGCTGCAGGCCCTCGGTGAAGGCGCCGAAGGCGGCGAGCGTCTTGGCGATCTCGGTCTTGTTCTCGACCGAGAAGGACTGCATGTAGTCGTACTTGTCCTTCATCTCCTTGTACTTCAGGAACGCCGTGTACTCGGTTTCCGGCATGCCGATGGTGTCGAGGAGATGGGCGTAGGCGGCGATGTGGATCGTCTCGATGTTGCTGAAGGCGGACAGCATCATCAGCACTTCGGTCGGCTTGAACACCTGCGCGTAGTGCTTCATGTAGCAGTTGTTCACCTCGACATCGGCCTGGGTGAAGAAGCGGAAGATCTGCGTCAGCAGGTTGCGCTCGGCATCCGTCAGGTTCTTCTGCCAGTCCTTCACGTCATCGGCCATCGGCACCTCCTCGGGGAGCCAATGGACGCGCTGCTGCGTCATCCAGGCCTCGTAGGCCCAGGGGTAGCGGAAGGGCTTGTAGACCGGGTTGGCGGTCAGCAGGTCCATCTTCTCGGGCGCGGCGCTGGTCTCGGACATGCGTGGGTCTCTCCGGCAGGCAGAAGTTCCTGGCGCGACCGAAGCGACTCCGGCGCGGCCAGGCGAGGCTGAAAAACGGGTGGGAGCTTAGAGCAAACCCGGTGCGGGCAACGCAACCGCGGGGCGCGCATGATAGCCGCGCGGGGCGGCGGGAGAAAGCCGGGGCTAGGCCTCGCCCAGCGCCTCGACGAAGCCCTGGGCCAGGCGGGACAAGGGCCGCAGCCGCGGCCGCAGCAGCCGCGCGGTGCTGACGATGGCCGGGCGGAAGGGCCGCGCCACCAGGTCCGGCGGGTTCGACCCGCGCAGCCCGAAGCCGCTGAGCAGCCCGATTCCCGCCCCCGCCCGGACCAGCGCGCAAACGGCCTCCGCCTGCGACACCTCGACCGCGATGCGGAAGGGGAAATTGGCCTCGGCGAAGGCGCGGGCCAGTTGCTCGCCCAGCACCAGGTGGCGGCCGGGGCAGAGCAGCGGCTGCCCGGCCAGCTCGGCCGGGCCAAGGTACTGCCGCGCCGCCAGGGCATGCCCGGGGGGCAGCAGGCAGGCCAGCTCGCTGGTGCCGAGCTCGTCCACCAGCAGCGCGTCATGCCCGACCGGGCCGATGATGAAGCCCAGATCGTCCTTCTGCGCCGCTATTCGTTCAATGACCTCATGCGCGCCAAAACTCTGCAGCGTGACCGAGGCCTCGGGCCGCCGCTCCCGGAAGCGCTGGATCGCCGGCGCCAGCAGCGAGGCCGCCAGCGCCGGGATGCAGGAGATCGCCAGGATGCCGGCCCGCCCGGCACGCAGCTCGCCGGCCAGGCGCTGCACCTGCTCCAGCGCCGCGAAGGCGCCCAGCGTCTCGGGAAACATCAGCTGCGCCTCGGGGGTCGGGCGCAGCCGGCGCTTCTCGCGGATGAAGAGGGAAAAGCCGAGGCGCTGCTCGGCCTTCTGCAGCATGCGGGTGACCGCGGGCTGGGAGACGTTCAGCGCCGCCGCGGCGGCG
>NZ_MLCO01000477.1 GCF_001982615.1 Teichococcus deserti
CGCGACTGCTCGCTGCAGCGCCGCCACCAGAAGCTGGTCGAGGAAAGCCCGGCCCCCGGGGTCGATGCGGCGCTGCGCGAGGAGTTGGGACGGCGTGCCGTCGCCCTGGCCCGGGCGGTGCATTATGTCGGCGCCGGCACGGTGGAATTCGTGGCCGATGCCGGGGCGCCGCTGGACCCGGCGCGGATCTGGTTCATCGAGATGAACACCCGGCTGCAGGTCGAGCATCCGGTGACCGAGATGGTGACCGGCCTCGACCTGGTCGAATGGCAGCTGCGCATTGCCGCCGGCGAGGCGCTGCCCTTCGCCCAGGACGACATCCGCCTGGAAGGCCATGCGGTGGAGGCGCGGCTCTGCGCCGAGGACCCCGCCCGCAATTTCCTGCCCTCGCCGGGATTGCTGGAGGTGCTGCGCCTGCCCGAGGCGAGCAGGGCGCTGCGCATCGACAGCGGCGTGCGCCAGGGCGACCGGCTGACGCCCTTCTACGACCCGATGCTCGGCAAGATCATCGCCCATGGCCGGGACCGCGCCGAGGCGCTGCGCCGGCTTGCCGCGGCGCTGGACCAGTGCGAGGCGCGCGGCGTCGCGCTGAATGCCGCCTTCCTGGCCGCCGCGCTGCGCAGCCCGACCGTGCAGGCCGCCGGCCACGACACGCATTTCCTGGAAACCGCCCGGGCCAGCCTGCTGTCCCCCGGCGCCGCCGCCTGAGGATCCTGTCCCCCATGCCCGACTCCCTTCCGGCGAGCAGCAGCGACTGGCAGCCGGAGCTCGACGAGCTCCATGCGCGCGAATCCATGGCCCAGGCGATGGGCGGCCCGGACAAGGTCAGGCGCCAGCATGATGGCGGCCGGCTGACCGTGCGCGAGCGGATCGACCGCCTGGCCGATGCCGGCAGCTTCCACGAGATCGGCGCCATTGCCGGCCGCGCCGACTACCGCGCCGATGGCAGCCTGGAGACGCTGACGCCGTCGAACTGCGTCTTCGGCCGCGCCAGGCTGGACGGGCGGCCGGTGGTGCTGGTCGGCGACGACTTCACCGTGCGCGGCGGCTCGGCGGATGCCACCATCCGCGAGAAGCCGCTGATGGCCGAGCGCATGGCCCATGAGTTCCGCCTGCCGATCCTCCGCGTCATCGAAGGCTCGGGCGGCGGCGGCTCGGTCAAGACCATCGAGACCACGGGCCGCGCCAACCTGCCGGGCGGGGTGGGGGGCACCGGGTTGTTCCACTACAC
>NZ_MLCO01000478.1 GCF_001982615.1 Teichococcus deserti
GCCCTATCCGGACCGGGCCGCGATCGAGGCGGGGGCCGGCGACGCGCCGATCCTGCTCTGGGCCGAGGATGCGGCCGAGAAATTCTTCCTGCAGATCCAGGGCTCGGGGCGGGTGGTGCTGCCGGATGGCAGCGTGCGGCGGCTGGGCTATGCGGCGGCGAATGGCCGGGCCTATGTGCCGATCGGGCGGCTGCTGGCGGAGCGCGGCGAGATCCCGCGGGCCGAGGTCTCGATGCAGAGCATCCTGGCCTGGCTGGAGCGCGCGGGGCCGGCCCGTGCCCGGGCGCTGATGGACGAGAACCCGTCCTATGTCTTCTTCCGCGAGCGTGCCGCACGGCCGGAGGAAGGCCCGGTCGGGTCGCAGGGCGTGCCGCTGACGCCGTTGCGGTCGATCGCGGTGGACCGGGCGCATATCCCGCTGGGCCGTCCGGTGTGGATCGTGGCGAAGCACCCCGTCACCGGCGCGCCGATGCGGCGGCTGGTGCTGGCGCAGGACACGGGCGGCGCCATCCGTGGCGAGGCGCGGGCCGATCTGTTCTGGGGCTGGGGGTCGGAGGCGCGCGAGGCCGCAGGCCTGATGAAGGAGCGCGCCGAGGTCTTCGTGTTGGAGCCCATCAACTGACAGAAAAAAGATGGGGGTCCGGGGGAATTCCTTCCCCC
>NZ_MLCO01000048.1 GCF_001982615.1 Teichococcus deserti
CCCATTCCTGTCCCCGGTGTTTCCGCGCAGACTGCCGGCGCAGAAAGCACGAGGGGGCCCGAGCCCCCCGGGAACAGGGAACCGTCCGCCATGTCCAGCCACACCCGGGCCAGTCCTGTCATGGATCGCATCCTGCTGCCCGGTGCCGATGGCCGGCTGGCGCCCTTCGCGCTGAGCCCGGCGCGGCGCTTCCCGGCGGCCCGCCCCCCCTTCCCGCGCATCGCGCTGGCCGCCGCGCATATGGTCGTCGACCCGCTGGTCCCCCAGGACCCCTGGGACGCCCAGGCGATCGACTGGGACCGCACCATCGCCTTCCGCCGCCACCTCTGGTCGCTCGGCCTCGGCGTCGCCGAGGCGATGGACACCGCCCAGCGCGGCATGGGGATGGACTGGACCACCGCGCAGGAGCTGGTGCGCCGCTCGCTCGACGCGATGCAGGACTTTCCAGGTGCTGCCATGGCCAGCGGCGCCGGCACCGACCACCTGGCGCCCGGGCCCGGCGTCACCATCGACGACGTCATCCGCGCCTATGAGGAGCAATGCGCGGCCATCGAGGCGATGGGCGGGCGGATCATCCTGATGGCCTCCCGCGCGCTGGCGCATGCCGCGCGGGGCCCGGACGACTATGTCCGGGTCTATGACCGGATCCTGTCGCAGGTCCGGCAGCCGGTGATCATCCACTGGCTGGGCGAGATGTTCGACCCGGCGCTCGACGGCTACTGGGGCCATGCGGACCACATGGCGGCGATGGAGACGGCGCTGCAGGTGATCGGCGCGCATGCCGGCAAGGTCGACGGCGTGAAGATTTCTCTTCTCGATGCCGGCAAGGAGGTCGCCATGCGCCGGCGCCTGCCGGAGGGCGTCCGGATGTACACCGGCGACGACTTCAACTACCCGGAGCTGATCGCCGGCGACGGCGAGCTCCATTCCGACGCGCTGCTCGGCATCTTCGACCCGATCGCGCCGGCGGTGGGAGGCGCCCTGGCCTGCCTGGCGCAGGACGACCTGGCGGGCTTCCACGCCATCCTGGCGCCGACCGTGCCGCTGTCGCGCCACATCTTCCAGGCGCCCACCCGCTTCTACAAGACGGGGGTGGTCTTCATGGCCTGGCTGAACGGCCACCAGCCGCATTTCTGCATGCTGGGCGGCCAGCAATCGGCGCGGTCATTGCTCCATTTTGCCGAACTGTTCCGCCTGGCCGATGCCGCGGGGCTGCTGTCCGACCCGGAAATGGCGGCCCGGCGGATGCGGACGCTGCTGGCGCTGCACGGGGTGGAGTAGCGCCATGGGCCCGCTGTCGCTGAACACCGTGACGGTGAAGCAGCGCTGGGACCTGCCCCACTGCATCGAAGGCTGCGCCCGCCACGGCATCCCTGCCATCGCCCCCTGGCGGGACGTGCTGCAGGCCATGGGGGTGGCGGCGGCGGCAAAGCAGATCCGCGATGCCGGGCTGTCGGTCTCCGGCCTCTGCCGCGGGGGCATGTTCCCGGCGCCCGACGCCGCCGGCCGGGCCGCCGCCATCGAGGACAACCGCCGCGCCATCGCCGAGGCGCAGGCCCTCGGCGCCGCCTGCCTGGTGATGGTCTGCGGTGGGCTGCCGGAGGGCTCCAGGGACCTCGAGGGCGCGCGGGCGATGGTCGCCGACGGCCTGGCCGCCATCCTGCCCGAGGCCCGCGCCGCCGGCGTCACCCTGGCGCTGGAGCCGCTGCACCCGATGACCTGCGCCGACCGCAGCGTGCTGACCACCACCGCCCAGGCGCTGGACCTCTGCGACGCGCTGGGGGCCGGCACCGGCGTCGCGCTCGACGTCTACCACATCTGGTGGGACCCGGAGATCGCCCGGCAGATCGCCCGCGCCGGCGACCGCATCGCTGGCTTCCATGTCTGCGACTGGCTGGTGCCGACCACCGACACCGTCTTCGACCGCGGCCTGCCGGGCGAGGGGGTGATCGACATCCCCGGCATCCGCCGCATGGTCGAGGCCGCCGGCTATCGCGGCGCCATCGAGGCCGAGATCCTGTCACATCGCTGGTGGCAGCAGGACCCCGACCTGGTGCTGACCCTGCTGAAGGAGCGGCACGCCGAGGCCTGCTGACCCTTCAGCCGGCCCTGGAGAGCCGCTGGAGGCCGGCAGGACCCCGGGTGGCGTCAAGGAGGCGCCGGGCCGCCGGAAGGCCCTGGTGCCGCCCCCAGCCCGCCCGACGCAGCGTTAGGAAATTTTTCCAGGGGCCTGGCGGAGCCTTCCGCCCGAGCCCCTAGAAAAACTAATCACCCGATGCGGATGACGCGGGCCAGCGCGGCGACATGCTCGGGCGGCGTCGGCGGCACGATGCCGTGGCCCAGGTTGAAGACGAAAGGCCGGCCGCGCATCGCCGCCAGCACCGAGCGCGCCTCCGCCTCCAGCGCCATGCCGCCGGCGACCACCGCCTGCGGGTCGAGATTGCCCTGCAATCCGATATTCGCGGGGACATTCGCCGCGGCCCAGCGCGGATCCATCCCCGTATCCATCCCCACCGTGCCGACGCCGGTGCGCTGCGCGTATTCCACCAGCAAAGGCCCGGCGAGGCGGGGAAAGCCGATCAGCGGAATGGTCGGCTGCACTT
Source organism: Teichococcus deserti (assembly GCF_001982615.1). Lineage (GTDB taxonomy): Bacteria > Pseudomonadota > Alphaproteobacteria > Acetobacterales > Acetobacteraceae > Pseudoroseomonas > Pseudoroseomonas deserti. The sequence continues at coordinate 2,604 of NZ_MLCO01000048.1, forward strand.
TCCGGATGCCGCGGACGATGGCGTTGGTCGGCTCGATCGACCAGCGGCGGAACTGCGCCGGCGACAGCAGCCCGGCCCAGCTGTCGAACAGCATCAGCGCCTCGGCCCCGGCTTCCGCCTGGGCGAGCAGGTATTCGACGGTGCTGTCCACCAGCAGCCGGATCAGCTTTCCGAACAGCGCCGGATCGGCATAGGCCATGCGGCGGGCATGGGCGAATTCGCCGCCGCCCTTCCCCTCGACCATGTAGCAGGCGACGGTGAAGGGGCTTCCGGCGAAGCCGATCAACGCGGTCTTCGGCGCTTCCTGAGCCAGTCCCGCCCGCACCCGCGCCACCGTCTCCAGAATCGGCGCGATGTTTTTGCGAATGTTTTCAGGGGTTAGCCGGGCGAAGGCCTCGGCGTCGCGGATCGGGTCGAGCAGCGGGCCCTCGCCCTCGGCATAGCGCAGCCCCTGCCCCATGGCCCAGGGCAGCATCAGGATGTCGCTGAACAGGATGGCGCCATCCATGCCGTAGCGGCGCAGCGGCTGCAGCGTCACCTCGGCTGCCAGCTCGGGGTTGGTGCAGAGGCTAATGAAGTCCCCCGCCTGGGCGCGGAGCTCCCGGTATTCCGGCAGGTACCGCCCTGCCTGGCGCATCAGCCAGAAGGGCGGCGGCCAGACGGCCTCGCCGCCAAGGGCACGCAGGAGTGGCTTCGACGCGTTTTCCATGGCGCCCCTTTCTATGAAAAAGAGTCTTTAAGAAAGATGGGGGTCTTATAGGGCCTGTGGATAAGGGGGACGCAATTCGGCGCGCGTTGAATCCACAAACTTCTCCACAGGCGCGAATCGGGCAAAAACCCAGCTCAAAGGCCGGTTTCCGCGCGTTTCCCCGGACTCGCACCAGCCGATCGGCGCAAATGTCCCCAAGCCCTTCAAAATGCGGATTCCATCCCCGATTCACCCAGGGGGGGCTGGCCAGCGGTGTAGTTTTCCCCAATCTCCACAGCAATCCCCGTTTTCCCCCCCAGGAGACGGCACCCCTTTCCGCCACCGCCAGCCGCATGCCGGAGCCGATGTCCAGCCGCATCCTCAACCTGCACCTCGTCTCCGACAGCACCGGCGAGACCCTGAACTCGATCGCCCGCGCGACGCTCGCCCGCTTCGCCGAGGCGCATGTGGTGCATCACCGCTGGTCGCTGGTGCGCTCCCACCTGCAGCTCGAGCAGGTGCTGGAAGGCATCAAGGCGGAGCCCGGGCCGGTGATGTTCACGCTGGTCGACCGCTCGCTGCGGCATGCGCTGGAGGGGGTGTGCCAGCAGCTGGGCATCGCCCATCTCTCGGTGCTGGACCCGGTGATGGACCTGCTGCAGACCCAGCTGGGCCAGCAGGCGCGGGAGAAGCGCGCCGCCCAGTACGTGCTGGATGCCGACTACTTCCGCCGCATCGACGCCATGCACTATGTCCTGGCGCATGACGACGGCCAGGGCGTCGCCGGCATCGAGGAGGCGGATTGCGTGCTGGTCGGCGTCAGCCGCAGCAGCAAGACGCCGACCTGCTTCTACCTGGCCAACCGCGGCATCAAGGCGGCCAATGTGCCGATCGTCCCCGGCGCCGCCCTGCCGGAGGAGCTGCTGAACCCGCCCTGCCCGGTGATCGGCCTGACCATCGCCACCGACGCGCTGATCGACATCCGCCGCCACCGGCTGAAGATCATCGGCGCCGGCGGCGTGCGGCAGGACACCAACGAATATGTCGACTTCGAAGCGGTGAAATCGGAAATCCAGGCGGCGCGGCGGCTCTGCACCACGCATGGCTGGCCGGTGATCGACGTCACCCGCCGCTCGATCGAGGAGACGGCGGCGACGGTGCTGCAGCTGATGGAAGCCTGGCATGCCCGGCGCAGCCTGGGCAGCGGGGGCGGTGGCGGCCAGCCGCCCAAGCCCGGCCTGATCGGCGCATGACGCGGCTGGTCCTGGCCTCCTCCTCGGCGACGCGGGCGGCGCTGCTGCGCGCCGCCGGGCTGGATTTCGAGGCCCGCCCCGCTGCCGTCGACGAGGCCGCGCTGAAGGAGGCCGCCCAGGCCGAGGAGGCCCCGCCCGCCGAGGCCGCCATCCTGCTGGCCGAGGCGAAGGCCGCCCGCATCGGCCGCCGCGACACCGAATCCCTGGTGATCGGCGCCGACCAGCTGCTGGTCTGCGGCAGGGACTGGTTCGACAAGCCGGCCGACCTGGCCGCCGCCCGTGCCCAGCTGCAGGCGCTGCGCGGCCGCAGCCACACGCTCTATACGGCGATGGTGCTGTGGCGCGGCGGCCAGCGCGTCTGGCAGCACGTGGCCACGCCCAGGCTGGTGATGCGCGACTTCTCCGACACCTTCCTGGACCGCTACCTGGCGAGCGAAGGTGCCGCGGTGCTGTCCTCGGTCGGCGCCTATCGGCTGGAAGGGCTGGGGGTGCAGCTGTTCCGCGAGATCGAGGGCGAGCATTCGGCGATCCTCGGGCTGCCGCTGCTGCCTTTGTTGGGCTTCCTGCGGCAGCATGGGGCGATCGAGGAGTAAGGGAAGCCCCTGAAGGCAGGGCCAGGGGGAATGAATCCTCCCTTGGACCCCCATCTTTTTTCCGCGCTGTCTGCCGCCTCCACGTGGCGACAGGATGTGAAGCGGCCCGGCCGCGGCGCGACCCTGGCATGGCCTGGGTCGTGGCGTTGTCCGCCAAACGGCCAGCAGACAGACAAAAGAAGGGGTCCAGGGGAATTCATTCCCCTGGCCTGCCCCTGTTCTTGCCTAACCCAGCAGCTGCCCGATCACCCGGGCCGTGTAATCAACCACAGGAATGACCCGCCCGTAGTTGATGCGTGTCGGTCCGATCACCCCGATGGCGCCGACGATCTGTTCCTGGCCGTCGCGGAAGGGCGCCACCACCATGGACAAGCCGGCGCTGTTGAACAGGCCGGATTCCGCGCCGATGAAGATCTGCACGCCCTGGCCGCGCTGGGCCAGCTCCAGCAGGCGCAGCATGGTCTCCTGCGCTTCCAGCCGTTCGAACAGCGCCTGGATTTCCTGCACCCGGGCGATCTGGTCGACGTTTTCCAGCAGCTTCGACTGGCCGCGGAGAATGAGCGAGCCGCCGCCGCCGCCGGCCCAGGTGGCCAGCCCTGCCTCGATCATCTGCTGGGTCAGGTCGTCCAGCGCGGTGCGGTTGGCCTGGATCTCGTCGGCGACCTTGGTGCGGGTCTCTTCCAGGGTGCGGCCGGACAGGCGGGCGTTGAGGAAGTTGCTGGCCTGGGTGAAGGCGCTGGGCGGCAGGCCGGGCGGCACCTCGATGACCCGGTTCTCCACCTGGCCATGGGCGTTGACCAGCACCACCAAAGCGCGGCCGGGGGAGAGGGCGACGAACTCGATATGGCGGATCGGCGCCTCGGTCTTGGGTGCGACCACCAGGCCTGCGGCGCCGGCCAGGCCGGACAGCATCTGCCCGGCTTCCGACAGCGTCTCCTCCATGCTGCGGCCGGAGGCGGCGCAGCGCAGCGCGATGGCGTCGCGGTCCTCTTCCGACAGGGCGCCGAATTCCAGCAGCCCGTCGACGAAGAGGCGCAGCCCCTGCTCGGTCGGCAGGCGGCCGGCCGAGGTGTGCGGCGCGTAGAGCAGCCCGGCCTCCTCAAGGTCGGCCATGGCGTTGCGGATGGTGGCCGGGGAGAGCGCCAGCGGCAGGCGGCGGGAAAGGGTGCGGGAGCCGACCGGTTCGCCGGTCTCCACATACATCTCGACCACCTGGCGCAGGATGGTGGCGCCGCGGCTGTCCAGCGCCGGCGACAGGCCGGGGCGCAATCCGGCGAGCAGCGGCGGCAGGCCCAGGACTTTCGCCAAGTTCCGTCTTTCCTTCGTCAAGAATTGTTTTCCTGGTGTGGTCTCAAGCAGCCGTGAACCCCCGAGGCACCCCATCCCGCCAATCTTGTCACGCGATGACACATGATGGCCATGAAGGCGTTGCATCCCTCGATAATGGTGTGCCGCCCGAAGGTGGAACACATGGTGCAGCACCACTTGATACAGATAGGCACGGAGGGGATCATGACCGATATGTCCGGATCGCGGCTCTGGCCTCTGGCCCTGATGGGGTGGCTGGCCGCCTATCCGCCGGAGACGCAGGACGAGCAGCCCGGTGCCTCGCCGATGCTGGAGGAGCAGGAGGCCGAGCGGAGCGCCGATGAGGCGGCCCGTCCCGGCCAGCGCACCGCCTGGCTGCGCGCGGCGCGGCAGCGCTACGCCGCGCTGACGCCGGAGGAGCGCCACGCCCAGCGCCAGGCGCAGGAGGTGCAGCGCCGTGCCGGCTTCGGCCCGCGCTCGGTGGATCCGATGCGCGGATGAATGCCGCGATGAATCCCACGCTGATGGGCTTCCTCTCGGTTCTGATGCTTTTCGCCCTGGGTGCCTCGGCCGCCGGGCTGCTGCTGGACCGCGCCGCCCGCAATCCCGGCACTGCCGCGGCGCTGGTGGTGGTGCTGGTCATCGGCCTGTCCTGGGGCGGGGTCGTGCTGCTGGGCGAGTGACACCCGGCGGGCGCGCGCCCCTGCTTCATCCGCGCCCCTGCTTCACCCGCGCCGTGCTTCACCCGCGCCGGGCGACGAAATCCAGCGCGCAGGACAGGTGGTAGAGGCTGCTGGCCGGCGCCGCCTCCTGGCTGAGTTCGCCATTCGCCAGGCGCCGTTCGTGCCACAGGCCGTCGGCGCGCAGATAGGTGGCAAGCGCCGCCTCGGCCGCGGCCAGCGCGGCCGGCCCCTGCAGCGCCGCCGCCTTCAGCCGCTCCGCCTGCGGCCAGAGCCGGGCCGAATCGGAAAGCGGCGTGCCGTCGGGCGCAACCCCGTCGCGCAGCGTGCCGTCGGGCAGGAGGCCGAAGCGCGCGACGAAACGCTGCAGCCCGCCGGCCTGGGCCAGGGCGACATGACCGCCGGCCAGCCGCGCATGCCAGTCCAGCAGCCAGAGCCATTCGCAATGATGGCCGGGCTCGACCGGTCCGGCCAGCGGAGCGGGCAGGGGGCGCAGGTCGTCGTCGTAGAACTCGGCCAGCGTCCCGGTGGCGGGCTGGTAGAACTTGCGGCGGAACAGCGCGACCAGGCGGGTCGCGGCGTCCAGGAAGCGCGCGTCGCCGAAGGCCTCATAGGCGGCGAGCCGGGCTTCCAGCAGATGCATATGCGGGTTCTGCCGGCGCGGCAGGGCAGGGGGCAGGCTTTCGAGGTAGCCGCCCTCGGCATGGGTCATGCGGTGCTCGATGAAGTCGTCGAGCTCGATCGCCATGGCGCGCAGCGGCGCCGCCGGCAGCACGCCAGAGGCGGCCGACAGCGCCAGCAGCACGAAGGCATGGTCGTAGAGGTCGCGCCGGTCGTCGATCACCCGCCCGTCCAGGGCGAAGCGCCAGGCATAGCCGCCATCCGGCTGCCGCGCGGTGCGCCGCAGGAAGTCGAGGCCGAGCTCCACCGCCTCCGCCGCGCGCGGAATCCCGTGCCGATGCGCCAGGGAGAAGCTGTAGACCTGCCGCGCCACGACACGCAGCCGGCGGTGATCCGCCGGGCAGCGCTTCGACCCGAGGTCGAGGCTTTCATGAAAGGCGCGGGCCTGCCAGTCGACGCCATGCGCCAGCCAGCAGGGCCATGCCTGGCGGGTCAGCCAGGACCAGAGATCGTGTCGCACGCCCAGCGGCGTAGACCTGTCGGCCGGGCGCGACAAGCCCGCCCGGCCAACAACTTCCGCCCAGCCCGATCAGGCCACGCCGGTCACAAGGCGCCGGAAGGCGCCAGATAGGTGCCGTCGATCAGCCGCGTGTAGCGATAGGGATGGGCATCGACCACCGGCGTGTCGCCGGTGACGATATCGGCGGCCAGCCGCCCGGCCGCCGGGCCGATGCCGAAGCCATGGCCGCTGAAGCCGGTCGCCAGATAGAAGCCGCGCAGCGTGTCGACGCCGGAGATCACCGGCACCGCGTCGGGGGTCGAGTCGATGGTGCCACCCCAGGCCTCGGCGCAGCCGATGCCGGCGAGTTCCGGATAGGCCTGGCCCAGCATGGCCAGCGCCTCCTCGACCAGCGACATGTCGGGCGCCGGGTCGAGCACGCGGTTGCGCTCGAACACCGTCTCCTTGTCGAAGGACCAGCTGGCGCCGGTCATCAGCCCGTCCAGGAAGGGCTTGCCCAACCGGATCTTCAGCTTGGCGGCGCGGGTGCGGAAGGTCGGCCAGAACTGGCGGGCGTAGCGCAGCCCCTCCGGCGTCAGGTTCAGCGTGCCGCGGCCGCGCAGCGCTACGGTATAGCCGCCATCCTCCCGCCGGCGCATGCAATAGCCCGGCGTGCCCAACGCGCCCTCGGTGATGGCGGGGCCAGGGTTGGTGCGGAAGGCGGTGCCGGTGACCATGGCCTGCGGCAGGTCGATGCCGTGGCGGCGGCAGAACAGGGTGGACCAGGCGCCGCCGGCCAGCAGCACGGCCTGCGTGCGGATGCGGCCCTTCTCGGTGACCACGGCGTCGATGGCGCCGCCCCTGGTCTCCATGCCGCGCGCCGCGCAGTTCTGGAAGATCTTCACGCCCAAGGCCCGGGCGCCCTTGGCGAGCGCCGGCGCCGCCATGGCGGGTTCCGCGCGGCCGTCGGAGGGGGTCTCCATGCCGCCCAGCCAGCCCTCGGTATGGGTCGGCAGGCGCTCGGCGATCTCCGCCTTGCTCAGCATGCGGCTGTGCACCTGCTGCTCGCGCGCGACATCGGCCCAGCGCTCCCAGCCGGCCAGCTCCTTCGGGTCCTTGGTGACCCAGAGCACGCCCTTGCGGCGGAAGCCGAGATCGGCGCCGATCTCCTCATGCAGCCCGCCCCACATCTCCAGGCTGACGCGGGCCAGCGGGATCTCGTGCCGGTCGCGCCCCTGCTGGCGGCACCAGCCCCAGTTGCGGCTGGACTGCTCGGCGCCGACATGGCCCTTCTCGATCAGCGCGACCGAGCGGCCCTTCTTCGCCAGGTGATAGGCGGCGGCGACGCCGATGATGCCGGCGCCGATGACGACGACATCGACCGCCTCCGGCAGCTTCTCATCGCTGGCGATGCGATCGACAGGAGGCGACATGGGCGGGCGTCCTTGATGACTGAAAGAAAGATCAGGCGATGGAGGCCTGCAGCGCGATGTCGTCGCGGATGCAGGCGGAGAGATGGCCGGGGCCGACCTGGCGCAGCGGCGGCACCACGGTCGCGCATTCCGGCAGCGCGTGGCGGCAGCGGGTGCGGAAGGCGCAGCCGGAGGGCGGGTCGATCGGGCTCGGGATATCGCCCTGCAGCAGCACGCGGCTGCGGCGCACCGTCGGATCCGGGATCGGCGCGGCCGAGAACAGCGCCTCGGTATAGGGATGGCGCGGGCTGCGGAACAGCGTGCCGGTCTCCGCCACCTCGACCACGCGGCCCAGATACATCACCGCGATGCGGTCCGAGATATGGCCGACCACCGCCAGGTCATGGGCGATGAACAGGATGGTCAGCCCCAGCTTCTCTTTCAACTCGAGAAGCAGGTTCACCACCTGGGCCTGGATCGAGACGTCCAGCGCCGAGACCGGCTCGTCCGCCACCAGGAAGCTCGGATTCAGGATCAGCGCGCGGGCGATGCCGACGCGCTGGCGCTGCCCGCCGGACAGCTCATGCGGATAGCGGTCGGCATGGTGCGGCTGCAGCCCGACCAGCCGCAGCATGTCCGCCACGCGCTCGCGCTTTTCGGTGGCGGAGGACCCGCCGGCATGGATCGCCAGCGGGGTGGCGACGATCTGCTCCACCGTCTGGCGCGGGTTCAGCGAGGCGAAGGGGTCCTGGAAGACCAGCTGCATCCGCTGGCGGAAGGGCCGCAGCGCCCGGCGCGACAGGCTGGTGATGTCCTGCCCCTCGAAGCGGATGGCGCCGGCGGTGGGATCGGTCAGCCGCAGCACGGTGCGGCCGAGCGTCGTCTTGCCCGAGCCGCTTTCGCCGACGACCGACAGGATTTCTCCTTTTTCGATGGAGAGGGACACGCCATCCAGGGCGCGGACCTGCTTCTTCCCCCGTCCGAACAGGCCACCCCCCACTGGGAAGTGCTTTTGGAGAGAGTCGATCTCGACGAGGGCGGTCATGCGACGAACTCCGGCCAGCGCAGGCAGCGCACCTGGCGGCCATCGGCGGTGCTGTCGAGCCGCGGCGCCTCGACATTGCAGCGCCCGTCGGCGAAGGAATCGCAGCGCGGATGGAAGGCGCAGCCCGGCGGCGGCCGGCGCGGATCGGGGACATTGCCTGGGATGGCATAGAGCGCGCCGGCCCGCCGCCCGGCCAGGTCCAGCCGGGGGACCGAGCGCAGCAGCCCGCGCGTATAGGGCATCAGCGGCTGCTGGAAGAGCGGCACCACATCGGCCTGCTCCACCACCCGGCCGGAATACATCACCATCACCCGGTCGGCGATCTCGGCGACGACGCCCAGATTGTGGGTGATGAAGATCACCGCCATCCCGGTCTGCTCCTGCAGCCGCTTCAGCAGGTCGAGGATCTGCGCCTGGATGGTGACGTCGAGCGCGGTGGTCGGCTCGTCGGCGATCAGCACCGAGGGCTCGCAGGACAGCGCCATGGCGATCATCGCCCGCTGCCGCATGCCGCCCGACAGCTGGTGCGGATAGGCGGTCAGGCGCTGCCGCGGCGCCGGGATGCCGACCAGGTCGAGCAGGCGCACCGCCTCGTCCTCGGCGGCGCGGGCCAGCATCGGGCGGTGCAGGCGGATGGTCTCGGTGATCTGCGCGCCGATCGTCTTGACCGGGTTCAGCGAGGTCATCGGCTCCTGGAACACCATGGCGATGTTGTTGCCGCGCACCGCCTGCATCTGCGGCTCGGGCAGGGCCAGCACGTCCAGCATGCCGCTCCCCGTCTTGTCCCGCAGCTTCACGCTGCCACGCACCTGGCATTGCGGCGCGTCCGGCAGCAGCCGCATCAGCGCCAGGGAGGTGACGCTCTTGCCGGAGCCGCTTTCGCCGACCATGGCCAGCGTCTCGCCCTGGTGCAGGCGGAAGGAGACGTCGCTGACCGCGTCGGCCACGGCGCCGCGGCTGCGGAAGCTGACGGCGAGGTTCTCGACCTCCAGCAGGAGCTCGCCCGCCATCAGTGGTTCTCCATCCGGGGATCGAGCGCGTCGCGCAGCCCGTCGCCCAGGAAGTTGAAGCTGGTGACGGCCAGCGTGATGAACAGGCCGGGTAGGATCGCCAGCCAGGGCGCGCTGGTCAGGTAGATCTGCGCGTTGTTCAGCATGTTGCCCCAGCTCGGCGTCGGCGGCTGGATGCCGTAGCCCAGGTAGCTGACATAGGATTCCAGCAGGATCGCCTTGGCCACGTTCAGCGTCGCCGCCACCACGATGGGGGCGACCGCGTTGGGCACCAGCTCGCGGAAGACGATGCGCAGGTCGGAGGCGCCCAGCGCCTCGGCGGCGACGGCGAAGTCGCGCTCGCGGAGGCCGCGGATCTGCCCCTCGACGATGCGCGCCACGTCCATCCAGGCGGTGGCCGCGATCAGCAGGGTGATCGAGGCGACACCGGGCTCGATCAGCGCGGCGAGCGCCAGCAGCAGGAAGATCGAGGGGAAGCACAGCACCGCGTCGACGAAGCGCATCAGCGCCGCACCCACGATGCCGCCGTAATAGCCGGCGATGGCGCCGACCAGGATGCCGATGCCCATGCTGATCACCATGGCGGTGAAGCCGACCGCCAGCGAGATCCGCCCGCCCATCATCAGCCGCGCCAGCATGTCGCGGCCGAGCTCGTCCGTGCCCAGGATATGCGCGCCCGAGAAGGGCGGCGCGAAGCGCTGCATGATGTCGATGAAGGTGTCGTCGTAGGGGATCAGATAGGGGCCGAGATAGCTGCCCAGCACCAGGATGGCGATGATGATGGCCCCCGCCATGGCCAGCCGGTGGCGGCAGAAGCGGCGCAGCGCGGTGTTGCGCGGCGGCAGGGCGATGGCGGCCTCGCGGGCGGCGAAGTCGCCACCCGGGTTGCTGTCACCCGGGCTGCTGTCAAAGATGGAGCTGCTCATGGCGTGCGTCCCTCAGCCCAGGCGGATGCGGGGGTCGGCCACCGCGTAGAGCATGTCGGCCAGCAGGTTGCCGATCAGCACCATCGCCGCCGAGAACATCAGGATGCCCATCACCACCGGATAGTCGCGGTAGCTGATGCTATCGAGGAACAGCCGCCCCATGCCGGGCCAGGTGAAGACCGTCTCGGTCACCAGCGCGCCGCCGAGGAGCGTCGGCATCTGCAGCCCGGCCACCGTGATCATCGGCAGCAGCGCGTTGCGCAGCGCGTGGCGCGTCAGCACCTTGAAGCGCGGCAGGCCCTTGGCGCGGGCGGTGCGGATATAGTCCTGGTTGACCACGTCGAGCATGGAGGAGCGCATGAAGCGGCTCCAGATCGCCGTCTCGACCAGCGCCAGCACCATGGCCGGCGCGATCAGGTGGTGCAGCATGTCGAGCAGCGAGCCGTCGCCCACCGTCTCGCGGTTGCCGGCCGGCAGCCAGCCGAGCTCGACCGAGAAGACGAAGATGGTGACCAGGCCGAACCAGAAGGTCGGGATCGACAGCGCCACCATGGCGCCGATCGTCGCCAGGTAGTCGAAGACCGAGTAGCGGCGGATGGCGCCGAGGATGCCGATCCAGCAGCCGAGGAAAATGGCCAGCAGGGTCGCCGTCAGCATCAGCTGCAGCGTCGCGCCCAGATGCGAGCCGATGACATGCAGCACCGGCTGGCCGTCGCGGAAGGAGGTGCCCCAGTCGCCCCCCAGCATGCGCCACAGCCATTCCGCATATTGCACCGGCAGGGGTCGGTCGAGGCCGAGCTGCTGGGCGATGCGGTCGAGGTCTTCCTGCGACATGTTGGAGCCGATGGCGTATTGCGCCATCGGCCCCCCCGGCGCCAGGTGCAGGATGGCGAAGCCGATCATGGAAACCACCAGGAGCAGCAGCACCGCCTGGCCGAAGCGCCGGATGAGATAGGGGGCCATTCGGATCTTACGCTTTCATCAAGACAGAGAGGATGACCGGGCCCTTAGGAGGCCCAGTACCACTCGCGCACGTTCCAGCAGTTCGACGACGTGTTGATGTTCGGCTTGAAGCCGGTGAGGTTGTCCTTGGTGCCCTCGACCAGCACCTGCTGGAAGATCGGCAGGATGGCGAGCTCGTCGCGGATGATCCGCTGGATCTGGCCATAGGTGGTGCGGCGCGCCGCCTGCTCGAACTGGGTGGCGCCGGTCTCCAGCAGCGCGTCGACGCGGCTGTTCTCGAACTGGAAGGTGTTCTGGCCCCGCCCGCCCTTGGCCGGGATCGCCTTGCTGCTGAAGCGCGGCGTGACATCCGGGTCGCTGCCCAGCATGTAGTTCACCGCCACCATCACCGAGCTGAACTTCGACTGCTGCCAGAACTCGCCCCAGATCACCGCGGCCGGCATGTTCTGGATGCGCATGGCAGCACCCACGGCCTTCCAGTCCTGCATCAGCACCTGCTGCGCCTGCTCGCGCACCGGGTTGCCGGCGGTGGTGGAATTGGCGAATTCCAGCTTCACGCCGTCCTTGGCGCGGATGCCGTCGGGCCCACGCTTCCAGCCGGCGGCCTCCAGCGTCTCGTTCGCCTTCGCCACGTTGAACTCGTGCTTCGGCAGCTCGGCATTGATCGCCCAGGACTGCGCCGGCAGGAAGCTCTCGGTCGGCGTCGGCAGGCCGTAATAGATGGCGTCGATCAGCGCCTTCTTGTTCATGCTCATGTAGAGCGCCTGGCGCACCGCCTTGTCGCCGAAGACCGGGCTGCCGAGGTTCGGCGCGATGCTCTCGACCGAGGCGGTCGGGTTCACATGCACGCGGCGGCCGCGCAGCGCCTGGGCCTCGCGCGCGAAGTTGGGGCTGATGCCGGAAATGCCGGTATAGTCGATCTGGCCGGTGCGGAACTGCGTGTACATCACCGTCAGGTCCGGGATGTACTTGAACACCACCCGCTCCAGATACGGGCCGGCGCCGTGATAGGCAGGGTTGGCCACCAGCTGGACATTGTCGCCGGCGGTGCGGCTGCCCCAGCGGAAGGCGCCGGTGCCGACGGGGGCGTTGTTGAAGGGCGAGGTGTTGGGGTCGGTCGCCGTCGACAGGATGTGCTTCGGCACCATGAAGGTCAGCGACAGGATCGACAGATAGGGCGCATAGGGCGCGTCCATCCGCCACTCGATCTCGTCGACCGCATTGACCTTGATGTCCTTGACCAGCCCGTGGCCCACGCGGTTGCGCACGCGGAAATTCGGGTTGTTGATCAGGTCGAGGGTGAACTTCACGTCCTCGGCGGTGAAGGCGGTGCCGTCATGCCACTTCACGTCGCGGCGCAGCTTCACCTTCCAGGTCAGCCCGTCCTCGGAAATGCCGCCATTGGTCTGGCTGGGCATCTCGGCGGCCAGGTCGGGGACGAACTTGCCGTCGGGATCGATGTACCAGAGCGTGCTGAACAGGTTCCACCAGACGCCCTGGTCCACCTCGATGCCCGGCATCAGCGGGTGGAACACCGTCGGCTCCTGGCTGAGGCCGATCACCACCTGGCCGCGCGGCTTCTCCGGCGGGCGGCCAGCGGGGCGGCCCTGGGCGAAAGCCGTGCCGCTGGCCATGGCCGCGGCCGCGCCGCCGCCGATGGCGAAGAGCCCGCGCCGCGTCGGCGCCAGGATGCGCGACAGGCGCGCGGTGTCGTCTTGCGTCATGGTCCTCGTCTCCCGCTCAGCCGGGCGCGTCGGCGCAACCGTCATCCGGCTGGTCCAGAAACCGCGCAGGCTTTCCCTTGAAGTCCCGGCTTTTACCGGGATCAAAATTCTTGCCGGCATGTTCACGCTGGTGAAAGCTTGCTGTCAACGCCCGAGTGGCGGCATGGCAATCATCTTCATCGTCCCGGCGTGCGCCCCTGCGCGCCGCGGCGGCAGCCCCCGGCGGGCGGAGGAGCGGACGGATGAAAGAACAGGCAGAGCTCACCGCCCGGACGCCGCCCGAGATCGACGAGGCCGCCAGCGACCGCCGCCTGGGCGAGAGCGTCCGCCTGCTGCGCCAGAACATGGGCCTGTCGCTGCAGGAGCTCGGCCGCCGCGCCGGCCTGTCGATCGGCATGATCAGCCAGCTGGAGCGCGGTCTCGCCACCCCCTCGGTGCGGACGCTGCGCCTGCTCAGCCTGGCGCTGCAGGTGCCGATCTCCTTCTTCTTCGAGGAGCGCGCCGAAGGGCCGTCACCGCGCTACATCGTCCGCCGCGGGCAGCGCCGGCTGCTGCGGCTGACGCCCTCGGGCGTGCTCAAGGAGAGCCTGGCGCCGGACGCGCCGGGGCAGATGGAGATGTACGAGCTCACCCTCAGCGCCGGCGGCTCCTCCGGCCCGGACTTCGTCAAGCACCAGGGGGAGAAGGCGGGCTACGTGCTCGCCGGGACGCTGCGGCTGTGGCTGGACCACGAGGCGCATCTGCTGGAGGCGGGGGACAGCTTCCGCTTTCCCTCCACCGTGCCCCACATGTTCGACAATCCGACGGACGCGCCGACCCGCATCGTCTGGATCACCAATCCGGTCGAGCCATAAAAAAAGCCCGGGGGAAAGAATTCCCCCGGACCCCCATCCTTTTTTCTGCCAGGGCGCCCCCCGCTGGGGGGCGCTCAGGCGAAATCACGCCGCTTCGCTGTCGCCGCGCTTGGCGTGCTTCTTGCGCTCATGCGGATCCAGGTAGCGCTTGCGCAGGCGGACCGCCGTCGGGGTGACCTCGACCAGCTCGTCCTCCTCGATATAGGCGATCGCCTGCTCGAGGCTCATCCGGCGCGGCGGGATCAGCAGCAGCGCCTCGTCCTTGCCGGCGGCACGGACGTTGGTCAGCTTCTTCTCCTTGATCGGATTCACGTCGAGGTCGTTCTCGCGCGAATGCTCGCCCAGGATCAGGCCGACATAGACCTTGGCACCCGGATCGACGAAGAGCGTGCCACGCTCCTGCAGCGAGAACAGCGAGTACTGCACCGCCTCGCCATCCGAGTTGGAGATCAGGCTGCCCTTGATGCGGCCCTCGATCGGACCGGCCCAGGGGCGATAGCCCAGGAACAGCCGGTTCATCATGCCGGTGCCGCGGGTGTCGGTCATGAACTCGCCGTGGTAGCCGATCAGGCCGCGCGACGGGATGTGGAACACCAGCCGGACCTTGCCGCCGCCCGAGGGGCGCATGTCCTGCATCATGCCCTTGCGGACCGACATCTTCTCGACGACGACGCCCGAGAACTCCTCGTCGACGTCGATCACAGCCTCCTCGAAGGGCTCCTCGCGCTCGCCGGTCTCGGCATTGACCTGCGTCAGCACGCGCGGCCGGCCGATCGTCAGCTCGAAGCCCTCGCGGCGCATCGTCTCGATCAGCACGCCCAGCTGCAGTTCGCCGCGGCCGGCGACCTCGAAGGCGTCCACTTCCTCGGAGACCTTGACCCGGATGGCGACGTTGCCCTCCGTCTCCTTGAACAGGCGGTCGCGGATCTGGCGCGAGGTGACCTTCTTGCCCTCGCGGCCGCCCAGCGGGCCGTCATTGATGCGGAAGGTCATGGTCAGCGTCGGCGGATCGATGGGGATCGCCGGCAGCGGCTCGGCCACCTCGGGGGAGGCGATGGTGTCGGGAATGGTGGCTTCCGACAGGCCGGCGATGGCGCAGATGTCGCCCGCCTGCACCTCGTCGACCGGCACGCGGTCCAGGCCCGAGAAGGTCATCAGCTTGGTCAGGCGGCCGGTCTCCACCACCGTGCCATCCTGGCGCATCACGCGCACCGGCATGTTGGTGCGCGCCACGCCCTGCTCGATGCGCCCGGTCAGGATGCGGCCGAGGAAGTTGTCGGCCTCCAGGATCGTCGCGTTCATCGCGAAGGGGGCGTCGAGGTCGACCTTGGGCTGCGGCACATGGCTCAGGATCAGGTCGAACATCGGCGACAGGTCCTTGCGCGGACCGTCCATCGTCAGATCGGCCCAGCCCTGGCGGCCGGAGGCGAACATGGTGTGGAAGTCGAGCTGCTCGTCCGAGGCGCCGAGCGCCGCGAACAGGTCGAACACCTCGTTCAGCACCTCGTCGGCGCGGGCGTCCTGGCGGTCGACCTTGTTGATGACGACGATCGGCTTCAGGCCGCGGGCCAGCGCCTTGGTCAGCACGAACTTGGTCTGCGGCAGCGGGCCCTCGGCGGCGTCGCACAGCACGATGGCGCCGTCCACCATGGACAGGATGCGCTCCACCTCGCCGCCGAAATCGGCGTGGCCCGGGGTGTCGACGATGTTGATCTTCACACCCTTCCACTCCACCGCGGTGGACTTGGCCAGGATGGTGATGCCGCGCTCGCGCTCCAGGTCGTTCCGGTCCATGGCGCGCTCGGCCACGGCCTGGTTGGCGCGGAAGGCGCCCGCCTGCTTCAGCAGATTGTCGACCAGCGTGGTCTTGCCATGGTCGACGTGGGCGATGATGGCGACGTTGCGCAATTCCATAGGGCGGGCAGTTCCAAGGGGCTGCGCCGCCTGTGCTCAAAGCCCGGCGACCCCTCCGCAGGGTGCGGCGGAGATCAGGTCGGGCGGGCCGGGCGGCTTGTTGCGGCGCACAGATAGGCTGGCTTGCGGCAAAAAGCGAGCCTTTCCGCCACCCGACCCCGGCACGCGGCGCAGGGCAGCCCCGAGCCAGACCCTGCGGCGCCCGGCCGAAAGCCGAGCCTTGCCAGAGTTTTGCCGCCAATTCATTGCCGGGACGGGGGTTTTTCCGGCAAGCCGCCCAGGGTGGCCCGCACCGCTCCGGCCGACGGGTGGCACCATCGTCCTGCGCGCGCCGGCTGCTGTCGCCAAGTCTTCATCGGCCGTGCAGGCCGGGAAGCGGGACCATGAAAAAGGCCGGACACCCCCTCTCGGGGATGACCGGCCTGGAAAGACAGCGGGCGGTCAGAGCCGGTAGACGGCCCTGGACGCGCCGCCCAGCGGCTGCTGCGGCGAGAAGCGGTCCACCACGCAGAGATGCACCGCCTGGTGCATGGCCGGCGTGGTGGCCGGATCTTCCGCGCCCGGCGGCAGGGCCGGGGGGATGCCGCGATCCGCGCCCTGCCCGGGGGTACCGGGCTGAAAGCGGTTGCCTGGCAACGGCCGGCCCTGGCGGTCGGTCGGGCCTTCCGGCCGTCCCTTCGCCTGGGAGACGTGCAGGGGGGAGACGTCCAGCCGCTGCGGCTGCCGCGCGCCCTGCCACGCGACGAGGCGCGGCATATGCGAGCGGAACAGCGGCGCCGACTGGGCGCAGCCCGGTGCCTGGGCCAGCCCGTTCTCGGGGCGGGTGGCGATGGTCTGGATGCCCGCGGCCTCGAAGCGGGGGGAGGGGA
>NZ_MLCO01000479.1 GCF_001982615.1 Teichococcus deserti
GCTGCCGTCGAAATGGTCGCTGCCCTGGCTGGGCGGCTGCCTCGGCAGCGGCGCCGCGCGCTCTGCCCTGCCGGCCAGCGACCATTTCGACGGCAGCCGCTTCTTCAACCCGGGCGGCGCCGGGCCGCGCTCCTTCCTCGACCTGGCGCGCTGGAAGCTGGGCGGCGAGGACGAGGCCTGGCCCGAGGCCTATCCCAGCCCCTTCGCCCCGGACCGGCCGCCGCCGCGGGTGCCGGGCCGCGCGCTGCGGGTCAGCTTCGCCGGCCATGCCAGCTTCCTGATCCAGGGCGCCGGGCTGAACATCCTGACCGACCCGGTCTGGTCCGAACGCGCCAGCCCCTTCAGCTTCGCCGGGCCGAAGCGGGTCAATGCGCCGGGCATCGTCTTCGACGACCTGCCGCCGATCGATGTGGTGCTGGTCTCGCACGGCCATTACGACCATCTCGACCTCGAGACCCTGGCGCGGCTCTGGCAGCGCGACCGGCCGCGCATCGTGACGCCGCTCGGCAACGACGCCACCATCCGCGACCACGACCCGGCGATCGCGGTGACGGCGGCCGACTGGGGCGCCGTGGTGCCGCTCGGCCAGGGGGTGGAGGCGGTGCTGGAGCCGGTGCATCACTGGACCGCCCGCGGCCTGTTCGACCGCAATCGCGCGCTGTGGTGCGGCTTCGTGCTGCGCGGCCTGGGGGAGGGCGTCTTCTTCGCCGGCGACACCGGCTTCGATGCCGGCCGCCCCTTCCGCCGCGTCGCCGAGCGGCATGGCGCGCCCGGCCTGGCGCTGCTGCCGATCGGCGCCTATGCGCCGCGCTGGTTCATGGCCGACCAGCACATGAACCCCGAGGATGCGGTGCAGGGCTTCCGGCTGCTCGGCGCCCGCCAGGCGCTGGGCTACCACTGGGGCACCTTCAAGCTGACCGACGAGGGCGTCGCCCGGCCGGTGGAGGCGCTGGCGGCGGCGCTGGCGCGGGACGGCGTGGCGCCCGGGCGCTTCCTCGCCGCCCGGCCGGGGCAGGTCTGGTCGGCGGGCGCCTGAGCGCGCCACCTCCCCCGCCCCACCTCGCCGCCGCGCCGTTTGGTGGTATGAGCGGGGACATGAGCTCGCCCCTGCCGAAACCCGCCCTCGTCCAGCAGTTCCTGCGGCGCCTGAAGCTGTCGCGCTCGGCGATCCTGCCGCTGACCCTGCTGGATCCGCGCCATGCCGCCGGCCAGTGCCACGTCAACGTGGCGCATCGGGTGCGCGAGGCGGGCGGCGAGGTGGTGCCCGGCTGGATCGTCCGCCAGGGGATGTTCAACGCGGTGGCCTATCACGCGGTCTGGCAGCCGCCGGGCAGCGCCGGGCTCGTCGACCTGACGCCGCGCGCCGACGGCGCGGCGCGCATCGTCTTCCTGGCCGATCCGGCGCGGCGGATCGCGCCCAGCGCCGTGCCGGGCTGCGAGCTGCGGCTCTGGGCCGACCGCATCCTGGGCGTTGCGGACATGCCGGCGGTCTACCAGGGCCGCCCCAGCGCCGAGCGGGTCGACATCGCCTTCGACGCCGCGGCGCGCCATGCGCTGCAGCAGCTCGGCCTGACGCCGCAGGACGCCGTGGCGATCGGCGCCGGCGCATGAGCGGCACCTTCTTCACCGGCCGCCGCATCGTCGTCACCGGCGCCGCCCGCGGCCTCGGCGCCGCCATCGCCCGGCGCTTCGCCGCGGCGGGGGCGGAGGTGCATCTGGGCGACGTGCTGGAGGAGCCCGGCCGGGCGCTGGCCGAGGCGCTGCGGGCCGAAGGGCTTGCCGCCACCTTCCACCGGCTGGACGTGACCTCGGAAGACGACTGGGCGGCGCTGACGGCGGCGGTCGGGCCGCGGCTGGACGGGCTGGTCAACAATGCCGGGCTGATCATCCGCAAGTCGCTGGCGGCGACCAGCCGGGCCGAATGGGACCGCGCCATGGCGGTGAATGTCGCGGGCACCTTCCTCGGCATGCAGCACTGCCGGCCGCTGCTGGCCCGCGCCGCGCCCTCGGCGATCGTCAACATTTCCTCGACCGCCGGGCTGATCGCGCATGGCGACCCCTCCTACACCGCCAGCAAATGGGCGGTGCGCGGGCTGACCAAGGCGGCGGCGCTGGAATTCGCGCCGCTCGGCATCCGCGTCAACTCGGTGCACCCGGCGACCATCGCGACGCCGCTGACCGCAGCGGCGCCCCCGGGCCACCTGGAAGCCAACCGCCAGGCCATCCCGCTCGGCCGCGAGGCCAGCGCCGCGAAGATCGCCAGCATCGTCCTCTTCCTGGCCTCCGACCAGGCCTCCTTCATGACCGGCAGCGAGCTGGCGGCGGATGGCGGCCTGTCGACCGGCGGCGTCGCGCATCTGCGCGCCCAGGCGCAGCGGGCCCTGGCGGCCGCCGCCGAGGAGTGACGCCTCAGGCCGACATCGCCATGTCCGGAGCGGCTGCCAGGCTGAGGCCGATCTCCACCCGGTTCCGCCCGCCGCGCTTGGCGGCATAGAGCGCCTGGTCGGCCATGGCGACCAGCTGCCCGGGCGCGCTGTCCTGCTCCGGCCAGACCAGGGCCACGCCGGCGCTGACGGTGACCCGGCCGCAGGGGCTGTCCAGATGCGGCAGGGCGGCGGCGGCGACGGCAGCGCGGATCTTCTCGGCCACCGCATAGGCGCCGGAGGTGCCGGTGCCGGGCAGCAGCACCGCGAATTCCTCGCCGCCATAGCGCGCGCCGGTGTCCTCCGGCCGGGTGGCGGCGACCTTGATGCAGCCGGCGACGGCGCGCAGCACCCGGTCGCCCTCCTGGTGGCCGTAGCGGTCGTTGTAGCCCTTGAAGCAGTCGGCATCGAGCATGACCAGCGACAGCGGCTGGCGGTGCCGCGCCGCATGCCGCCAGGCCAGCGCCAGCTCGGCGTCGAACTTGGCGCGGTTGGCCAGCCCCGTCAGCCCGTCGACCTGCGACAGCCGCTCGAAGCGCGCCGCCGTCTCGACCAGCGCCGCCTCGGCGGCCAGGCGCTGGCGGATCTCGCGCCGGGCGATGACGCAGAGTGCCACGGTCGCGACGCAGAGCAGCAGCAGCACGCCGGCGATCACCGCCGCCTTGCGCCACCAGGCGGCATAGACGTCGTCCACCGCGATGGCGACGCTGAGGATCAGCGGATAGTCGCCCAGGTGGCGGAAGGTGTAGAGCCGCTCGACCCCGTCGATCGGCGCGATGCCGGGGAAGCTGCCGGCGGGGGCGGCCATGAAGCGGCGGACGATCTCGGCGGCGCTGAAGTCGCGGCCGATGTCGGGCAGGCTGACCGGGTGGCGCGCCAGCAGCTGGCCGTCGGCGCGCAGCAGGGTGATCGAGCCGCGGTGGCCCAGGTCGAAGCGGGCGAAGAGCTCCTGGAAATCCGCCAGCCGCAGCGAGCCGACCACCACCCCGCCGAAGAAGCTGCGATGCAGCGGCAGCCGGCGGCTGACCGGCACGCGCAGATCCTCGGGCGCGGCGGGGGCGCGGTCGGGATGGCCGATATAGAGGCCGAGATCGGCGCGCGCCTGGTGCACCCGGAAGACGTCGCGCCCGGCGAGGTTCGTCGAAGGCGGCACCGGCCCGGCCGAGGAGGCGACCACGTCGCCCTCGGCGTTCAGCACCAGCAGCGTGCCGAACTGCCGCGCCCCGGCGGCGCGGTCGAACATCGCCATCTGCCGGATCTCCGGGCTGCTGGCGGCCAGATGCGGCTGCTCGATCGCCATGGCGGCGCCCTGCAGCGACAGGTCGTAGGCGGCGAGGCTGCGGGTGATGTCGCGCTCGACCGCCATGGCCAGGTTCATCGAGGCCTGCTCTGCCCGCGCCCAGGCGTCGTGCCGCGCATCCAGCAGCACGGCACCGCCCAGCAGCAGGGTGGCGGCGGCGACGATCAGGCCGAGCGGGACGAGGCGGGTGACCAGCCAGGCGCCGGCACGCTGTCCGGCGCGGCGCGGCGGCGCCCTTGTCGCATCTTGCAACATCAGAAGATCCAGCCCTTTTGGCGGGAAGAGACAGGTATTCGCCGCGATATGCGGGCAGCTTTCTTTCTGATGTGTTAATGCGCGCCAGGAATTGGTGTAGCGAGGGCGGCGTCTACATCCAGGGATTGTGCCAGGGCGCAGTAAAACCGTCGCGCACCAGCTTGTCCGACCTGGCCAGCTGTGCGCTGGCCGGCCCGCGTGACGGAGCGGGACCCCGCCCGGGCCGGCAAGGCGCTGCCGGCGGCGACCGACGTCACCGCCGGCCGCGCGGGCTGCCTCGGCTGACCCGGCTCAGCCGGCGGCCGGCGGCGGCGAGACCGGCCCTTCCTCGGGCGGCAGGGAGATCCCGCCGGCCGGCTCGACCGGCCGTTCCTCGGCCTCGATCTGCGACTTGGCCAGGTGCCAGAACTCCTCGGCGCGGCCTTCCGGCTGGCCGGATTCCATCCACAGCGTATAGGCCCGCGTCTCGATCTCGGCCTGCCGCGTCGCGTCCTCTTGCATGGCTTTGCTCCCGGGGAGGGGTGTCTCCCGGAAGCAGAACGCGGCGCCGGCGCGAAAGTGGCGCGCCGCCCACCCTCTCCATCACCCGGGCCATCACCCGGGCCATCACCCGGGCCGTCACCCGGGCCGTCACCCTGGCCGCAGCATCGCCCGCACCGCGGCTTCCAGCGCCCGCCCCGCGGCCCCGGCGGCGGGCGAGGCCGCGCGGGCCAGCATGACGATCTCCGAGGGCGGCAGCGGCGGCAGGCCCAGCCGCGGCCCGGCATCCTCGAGCCGGCCCGAGGCCACCGCCCCCATCGGCGCGACGCCGAGCCCGGCCCGCACCGCCGCCAGCAGCACGCTGCAGCTGCCGCCGCGGAAGGCCTCGCGCCAGGGCTGCCGCGCCGCCTCCAGCCGGCGGAGCGCGACCGCATGCACGCCGCAGGGCGGGCCCAGTGTGACCAGCGGCAGCGGCGCCCCGGGTGCGAAGGCCGCCGCCTCGGGGGCGCGCCAGCCCAGCGGGTCCTGGCCCAGCACCTCGCCCCCGGCGCCGCCGGCCTCGCGGCGCAGGATGACGGCGTCGAGCTCGCCGGCCTCGAAGGCCGCGCGGATCGGCTGCGACAGGCCGAGGCGCAGCGCCAGCGCGCTGCCCGCCGGCAGCGCCGCGCGCACCTGGCGGATCACCGCCTCCAGCCCGGCGCCGAGCGCGTGGTCGCTGGCGCCGATGGCGAAGCGCAGGGGGGCAGCATCCCCGAAGCGCGCGGCGGCGTCATGCGCCGCCATCAGCGCCCGCGCCCGCTCCAGGAAGGCCAGGCCGTCGGCGGTCGGGCGGACGAAGCGCGGCGAGCGCTCCAGCAGGCGGCGGCCGAGCGCTGCCTCCAGCGCCTTCAGCCGGGCGCTGACCACCGGCTGCACGGTGCCGGCGGCCTCGGCGGCGCGGGTCAGGTTGCCGAATTCGACGGCCAGGATGAACAGCCGCACCGAGCCCAGGTCGAGCATACTTTTCTACGATGATGACAAGTGCGGATCATAGCGTTCCGGCAGGGTTCGCGCAGCGCCAGACTGGCCGCCGTCGCATCACGATCGAGGAGGTTCCGATGCCCATGATCGCCATCCGCTATGTCGCCGCCACGCCGCGGCCCGGGCTGCGCGACGAGATCGCGGCCCTCGCCGCGAGGCTCGGCGCCGCGCGGCTCGGCAAGGACCCGGCCGTCACCGCCGTGCTGGTCGAGGAGGCGGCGCCGGACGCCTGGTTCATCGCCGGCCGGCACCCGACCGAGGCCGGGCTCTCGGCCTTCTGGCTGGACATCAAGGTCACCGCCGGGACCAACGACAAGACGGAGACCACGGCCTTCGTCCAGGCCGCCTTCACGGAGATGGCGGCGCTGCTCGGCCCGCTGCACGAGGAAAGCTACGTGCTGGTGCATGCGGTGGACGGCGACGCCTATGGCTATGGCGGCCGCACCCAGAACGGGCGCTGGGCGGCGGCGCATCCGGGCTGACCGGCGCCGGTTTGGCCGCGCCGGGAGAAGCCGTCTAGCATTCCCGCCAGGCAGACGGCGCCGGGGATTCGCCCGCGCCGCCGCGAGGGGGAGGGGACGCGATGACGGCTGCTGCATCCGGCGGAGGGGTCACGGGAAGCCAGGGCGGCATGGTGGCGAGCGCGCATCGCCGCGCCTCCGAGGCCGGCGCCGCCATCCTGGAGGGCGGCGGCAATGCCTTCGACGCCGCCGTCGCCACCGCCGCCGCGCTGAACGTGGTCGAGCCCTACATGTCGGGCCTGGCCGGCATGGGCTTCGCGACCGCCTGGGTCGCCGCCGAGGCGCGGGTGCGGGTGCTGGACTTCGTCCCGCCGATCCCGCGCTCCTTCCCGGCCGGGCGCTTCACCTCGCGCGAGCAGCTGCTGTCGGGGCCGGCGGCGGTGGCGAGCCCCGGCAACCTCGCCGGCTGGTGCGCGCTGCACCAGGCCTATGGCCGGATGCCGCTGCGCGAGGTGATGGCGCCGGCGATCGCCCTGGCCGGGCAGGGCTTCGAATTCTCTGGCTTCGGCATCGAGGAGATGCGCGCCTTCGCGCCTGCCCATGCCGCGGCCCCCGGCACCGGCGCGGATTTCACCGCCGCCTTCCCCTTCCACGCGACGCTGCAGGAAGGCGGGACGGCGCGGCTGCCGATGCTGGCCGCGACGCTCCGCCAGCTGGCCGAGGAGGGGGCGGATGCGCTCTACAAGGGCGAGCTTGGCGCCCGCATCGCCGGCTACCTGGCAGCCCAGGGCGGCACGCTGACGCGCGACGACCTGGCCGCCGTCGCGCCCGTCTGGCGCGCGCCGCTGGCGGTGCCCTATCGGGGCCTGCGCATCCATGTGCCGCCGCCGCCCTGCGAGGGCTTCCAGGTCCTGCTGGCGCTGCGGCTGCTGGAGGGCTTCGAGCTGGCGGCGCTGGCGCCGCTGTCGGCGGCGCATCTCGACCTGGTGCTGCGCGCCATCCGCCTGGCCGCCGGCATCCGCATCGCCGACAACAACCCCGATCCGGCGAAGCTGGAACGGATCCTGTCCGAGGCCAATATCGCCCGGCTGCGTGAAAAGCTGCGCGCCGGGGACGGGCTCGAGGGCCCGACCGAGCAATGGACCGGCGAGCTGCCGCCCGGCGCCGATCCCGGCCACACCACCTCCTTCTCCATCGCCGACCGCGACGGCAACCTGGTCTGCGTCACCCAGAGCCTGGGCTCGGTCTTCGGCAGCGGCGTCGTCGTCCCCGGCACCGGCGTGGTGCTGAACAACTTCCTCTACTGGGCCGACGTGCAGCCGGGCAGCCCGAACCGGGCGCGGCCGGGGGCGCCGCTGGCCATGTGCATGTCGCCCAGCATATCGACCCGCGGCGGCGCGGCCTGCCTGGCGCTGGGCACGCCGGGCAGCTACGGCATCCTGCAGACGCAGGTGCAGGCCATGGTCAGCCACCTGGATTTCGCGCTGCCGCTGCAGGCGGCGATCGACGCGCCGCGCGCCCGGCTCTGGGACGGCCGGCTGGTCGAGATCGAGAACCGCGTCGACGCCGAGGTCATCGCCCAGCTGCGCGCGCGCGGGCATGACGCGCAGGCGCTGCCGCGGCCCTTCTCCTGGCGGGTCGGCGGCATGCAGGCGATCGCCCGCGATCCGGGCTCGGGGCGGCTGGAGGGGGCGGCGGATCCGCGCCGCAACGGCGCCGTGGTCGCCGTGCCCGGCTGATCAGGGCGTTCCGCCAAGCGCTGCCCGGGCCAGGGCTGCCTCGCCCGAGGCTGACGGACCCGGCGTCGCGCCGACGCCGCCCCAGCGCCGCAGCGCCCGGCGCATCGCCGCCTCGCTGCCGAAGCCGCAGCGGAAGGCGATCTCGCCGATCCGCCCGCCCATCCGCCCGCTGGCCTGCCCGCTGGCCCACGCGCTGGCGGTGCCGAGCAGCGCCTGCGCCTGCTCGGCGCGCAGCCGCGCCACCGCCGCTTCCTGGCGCAGACGGGCGTCACGCCGGCCCAGGCGGTGGCGCGGCTGCGCGCCGAGCAGGCGCAGGCGCTGCTCG
>NZ_MLCO01000480.1 GCF_001982615.1 Teichococcus deserti
CGGCCCGCGCCACCCAGGCCCCGGCCCGCGCCGAGCGCCGCCCGAACCGCTGATCCTGCGACCGTGCCGGGCCGCGACAACGGCCCGTCACATTTCCTCACCCGACACGATCGGGGCGGCAATGCCGCTGTTACATCGGCTCCCCAGCTTCTCCCTCAGGCGGCACCCCGCCGCGTCGCTTCAGGAGGAGCTCCCGCCATGAACCGTTTCCTCACCCTCGGCGTGCTTGGCGCCAGCCTCGTCGCCACCAGCCTGCCCGCCTTCGCCCAGGCTTCGGCGCCGACCCCCGCGCCCAATCCTCAGACCCAGGTCCAGGTCGAGCGTGGCCCGCGCGGCCCCGCCCGCCTCCTGGCCATGGCCGATGCCGACCGCGACGGCCGCGTCACCGAGACCGAAGCCCTTAGCGCCCTCTCGGCCCGCTTCGCCGAGGCCGACGCCAACAAGGATGGCGGCCTGACCAAGGAAGAGCTGACCGCCTTCCTGCAGAGCCAGTGGCAGGCCCACCGCCCCGAAGGCGAGCGCCGCGCGCCGTCCGAGCGCGCCCGGCAGGCGATGGACAACCGCCTCGATGCCATGTTCCGCGCCGCCGACGCCGACCGCGACGGGCGGGTGACCATGGATGAGATCCGGCCGATTGCGCTGGCGCTGTTCCGGGCGGCG
>NZ_MLCO01000481.1 GCF_001982615.1 Teichococcus deserti
ATCGGGCGGGATGCCGGCGGCCAGCAGGTGGCGGGCGGCCCGGCGCCCGCCGTCCCAATCCGCCTCGTCCTCGAGGGCGACGCTATACATCGAGGCTGAGCTGCGCCGGGCGGGCGGCGCGGGCGAAGCGGCTGCCGGGGCGCAACTGCTCGCGCAGATTCATGCTGTCGAGCTGGCCCGGCGGCGGCCGGTGGTCGGGCGCGGTGACGAAGGGCGCCACCTTCTTCAGCGGCACGCGCAGCCCGGCGAGCTCTCCCAGCCGCACCGGCCCCTCGGCGCGGGCGGCCAGGATGCGGTCGACATTGCGGGCGCCGAGGCCGGGGACGCGCAGCAGCATCTCGCGCGGGGCACGGTTGAGGTCGAGCGGAAAGAGGCCGCGATGCTTCAGCGCCCAGGCCAGCTTGGGGTCGATGTCGAGCGCCAGCATGCCGGCCTCGCCGCCCTCCATGATCTCCTCCGTGCCGAAGCCGTAGAAGCGCAGCAGCCAGTCGGCCTGGTAGAGGCGATGCTCGCGCAGCAGGGGCGGCGCGGCGGGGGGCAGCAGGGACGAGGCTGCGGGGATCGGCGAATAGGCCGAGTAGTAGACCCGCCGCATCCGGTAGCGGCCATAGAGCGCGGCGCCGGTGGTCAGGATGCGGCGGTCGTCGCTGTCATCGGCGCCGACGATCATCTGGGTCGATTGCCCGGCCGGGGCGAAGCGCGGCGGCGTGGCGCGGCGCGCGGTCTTCTTCGCCTCCTTCGCCTCCTCGATGCGGGTGGCCAGGCCGGCCATGGCGCCGCGGATGGCCGGCAGGTCCTTCTCGGGCGCCAGGCGCTGCAGGCTGGCATCCTGCGGCAGCTCGACGTTGATCGAGAGGCGGTCGGCCCAGCGCCCGGCCTCGGCCAGCAAAGCAGGCGCCGCGTCGGGGATGGTCTTCAAGTGGATATAGCCGTGGAAGCCGTGCTCCTCGCGGAGCGTCCGGGCGACGCGGTTCATCTGCTCCATGGTGTAGTCGGGCGAGCGGATGATGCCGGAGCTGAGGAACAGCCCCTCGATGTAGTTGCGGCGGTAGAAGGCCAGCGTCAGCCGGACCAGCTCGTCGACCGTGAAGCGCGCCCGCGGCACGTTCGAGCTGGCGCGGTTGATGCAGTAGACGCAGTCGAAATGGCAGGCATTGGTCAGCAGCACCTTGAGCAGCGAGATGCAGCGGCCATCCGGCGCATAGGCGTGGCAGATCCCCATCCCCTCGGTGCTGCCCAGGCCGCCCTTCCGCGAATCCCGCTTCGAGGTGCCGGAGGAGGCGCAGGAGGCATCGTATTTGGCGGCATCCGCCAGAAGGGCGAGCTTGGCGCGGAGATCCATGGCGCAGGCGATCCGGAGACTTTAGTTCTATATTTGTTCTTAAAGACCCCGGATGCAAGCGTGGCGGTTCGGGCGGTCAGCGCAGCAGGGCGGGCAGCAGCGCGTCCAGCCTGAGCCGCCCTTCCCAGGTCGCGGCCAGGCGGCCATCGCCGGTCCAGCGCAGATAGTCCTCGTCCAGGCAGGCGGCCAGGATGGCCGGATCGACCGCCTCGGCCAGGGTTATGCCGGTGCGGGCCTCGATGCGGGCCGGGTCGACGCCTTCCGACAGGCGCAGCCCCATCAGCATCGCCTCCCGCGCGCGGTCGGTGGCGGAGAGCGTCTCGGCATGGGTGATGGCATGGCCGTCGGCCTCGACCCGGGCGAGCCATTCCTCGGGACCGCGGTGGCGTCGGCTGGCCACCAGCCCCTCGCGCAGCAGCAGCCGCTGGTGCGCGCCGGCGCCGATGCCGAGATAGTCGCCATAGCGCCAATAGGCCAGGTTGTGCCGGCTTTCCGCCCCCGGCCTGGCGTAGTTGGAGACCTCGTAGGGCAGCAGGCCGAAGCGCCCCGCCTCTTCCCCCGTGGCGAAGTAGAGGGCCGCCGCCTCGTCGCCCTCGGGCAGGGCGAAGGCGCCGCGGGCATGTTCGGTCGCGAAGCGCGTCCCCGGCTCGATGGTCAGCTGATAGAGGGAAAGGTGGTCGGCGGCGAGCGCCAGGGCCTGGCGCAGCTCGGCGCGCCACTCGGCCTCCTGCTGGTCGGGGCGGGCATAGATCAGGTCGAAGGACAGGCGCGGGAACAGCGACCGCGCCGCCTCCAGCGCGGCGATCGCCTGTCCGGCATCGTGCTTGCGGCCGAGGAAGCCCAGCGCCTGGTTGTTCAGCGCCTGCACGCCCAGGCTCGCCCGGTTGACGCCGGCATCGCGCAGCTCGGCCAGCTTGGCGATCTCGACGCTGGTTGGATTGGCCTCCAGCGTGATCTCGATGTCGGGCGTCGGGTCGAAGAAGCGGCAGGCGTCGGCGATGATGTCGGCGACGGCCTGCGTCGGCATCAGGCTGGGCGTGCCGCCGCCGAAGAAGATCGAGGCGAGCCGGCGCCGCT
>NZ_MLCO01000482.1 GCF_001982615.1 Teichococcus deserti
GGTGGGCGTTGGCCGCCCCCTCCAGCACCCGGGCGTGGAAGTCCAGCCAGGACAGCTCCCGGTGGATGAAGCGCTCAGGGGCGTTCGGCGCCATCGCCCCCGCCGCAGGGGCGGCGGGCTGAGTCGCGGAAGCCTGCGGCGCGGCGCTCTCGGTCGAGGCGGCGGCGGGCTGGGGGGCGGCGGCAGGGGCGTGCTGCTTGGCGTCGGCGGCGTCCATGCCGCCAGACTACAGCAAGGGCAGCGCCGACAGCGAGGGACTCGCGGCAGTTTCCATGGAAACGTCATCAACCGGCTCGAAGCCGGGCCAGCCGGCCAGCGCCGCGCGCGCCAGGCCCCGGGTCACCGCCCCGCCCGCGGCCAGCGCCGCATGGTCCAGCAGGCCAGCGGCGGCGGCGATGGCGCCGGCCTCGCGCGGCAGCCGGGCCAGCAGCCAGTCCTGCACCGCCTCCGGCACGCGCAGCTGGCGCTCGGCGAAATGCCGCGCCAGCAGGGTGGCCAGCAGCCGGTCGGAGGGCTCGGCGATGCCCACCGCCGCGGTTGCGCGCAGCCGGCTGGCCAGGTCCGGCAGGCCGACCGCCCAGCGCGCCGGCGGGTGGCGGCCGGCCAGCAGCAGCGGCAGGCGCTGGGCGGCGCAGGCATTGATCAGGTGGAACAGCGCCGCCTCGTCGGCGAAGCCGTCGGCATCGTCCAGCACGGTGGCCGCCGGCTCCGGCACGCCGCGCAGCGCCGGGCCCTCCAGCACGCGCCAGCCCTGCCGCGCCGCGGTCAGCCGCAGCAGATGCGACTTGCCCACGCCTTCCGGCCCGAAGATCGCCAGCCGCCCGACCGGCCAGCCCTCGACCCGGTCCAGCCAGGCCAGCGCCTCGGCGTTGGAGGGGTCGGCCAGCACCTCGCCGCGGTAGAGCACCGGCAGGTCGAGCGGCAGGGCCAGCTGGCGGCTCGGGGGTGTCACCGCGGGCGCATCGCCGCGTCAGAGCCCGGTGCGCGGCGGGTCGAGGTAGAGCGGGCTCTCCAGGTAGCGGCGCAGCCAGTAGCGCGCCAGCACGCCCAGCGCCGCCGCCATCGGCACCGCCAGCAGCACGCCGAGGAAGCCGAAGGCGACGCCGCCGGCGAAGAGGGCGAAGATCACCCAGACAGCGTGCAGCTCGACCCGGTCGCCGAGCAGCCGCGGATAGATGATATAGCCTTCGACCACCTGTCCGGTGACGAAGATCGCCAGCACCATGCCGACGCCGTTGAAGGTGCCGAACTGCCCCATGGCCAGCAGCAGGGCCGTGGCCAGCCCGGTCATCGAGCCGACATAGGGGATGAAGGAGAGCAGGCCGGAGGCGATGCCGACCATCAGCCCGAGCTCCAGCCCGACCGCCGACAGGCCGATGGCGTAATAGGCGGCGAGCAGCGCGCAGCACAGCAGCTGGCCGCGCAGCCAGGCCGAGAGCACCCGGTCGGCGTCGCGCGCCAGCACCCGCAGCGTGCCTGCCGAGCGGCGCGGCAGCCAGCTTTCCAGCCGCATCATGATGCGCGGCCAGTCGCGCAGCAGGTAGAAGGCGACCACCGGCGTCACCACCACCAGGGTGAAGACCGAGAACAGCGCGTAGCCGCCGCCGATCAGCCGGGTCGCCGCGGTGCCGAGGAAGGCCAGGATGGCGCCGATCTGGCTGACCGCCAGGTCGCGCAGGCGGGTGTCGAAGACCTCCGGCCCGAGGCGTTCCTCGAGCCCGGCCAGGCCTTCCTGGATGGCCGCGGCGATGCCCGTGGCATAGCTCGGCAGCCGGGCCAGCAGGGTGCCGACCTGGGCGATGATCAGCGGGTAGAGCAGCAGCAGCGCGATCAGCGCCAGCGCCATCAGCCCGGCCACCAGCACCAGCGCGCCGAGCCCCCGCGGCAGGCCGAGCCGCGCCAGCCGGGTCGCCAGCGGGTCGAGGAAATAGGCGATGCACAGCGCCAGCACGAAGGGCGTCAGGATCGCCGAGAACAGCCAGACCAGGAACAGCGCCGCGACCGTCAGGCCGAGCACCAGGGCCAGCCGCTGGCCGCGCGTCGCGGTGCGGGGCCCGGGCTGGCGCGGCGGCTCGGGCATCGCGCGCGGCGGCGCCGGCTCGGGCGTGGGCGGGGGGGCGACCAGGCCAACGGGCGGCGGCCCCGTCACAGCTCCCTCCCCAGCCGCGGCGCCAGGCAGGCCCGGCCCGCGAGCAGGGGCGGCGCCGCGACCCGCAGCACCCGTCCCCTCTACACATCGCACGCGGACGCCGAGA
>NZ_MLCO01000483.1 GCF_001982615.1 Teichococcus deserti
GTGGCCGAGGCGTTGTTGGTGTTCTCCAGCAGGTCGCGGGCCTGCGACAGGCTGGGAGCCAGGGCCAGGCCGGCGGCGATGGCAAGGGCGGGGAGAGCGGCAATGCGGATCATGGTGGTCGTCCTTCAGAGCAGTGGTGCAGGCCGTGCCTGCGGGGTTGCCCGGAAGATGACCTCTGTACCGATCGATTTGAAACGCGTTTTCCGAATTCCCGATATCGGTTTGAATGATAGGTTGCGCGCTACTCTTCCCCTGCCCTCTCGGCGGCCATGATCGCCGCCAGCCCCTCGCGGTAGCTGGGATACCGCCAGGCCAGGCCCAGCGCTGCCCGGGTGGCCGCGCTCGCGACCCGCCGGTTCTCCGCCCAGAAGCTGGCGCCCATCGGCGACATGGCGGCCAGCGCCTGGGCGAAGGGCACCAGCGGCGGCGGGGCGACGCCCAGCAGCCGCGCGGCCTCGGCCACCACATCGGCATTGGCTGCGGGCTCGTCGTCGGCCAGGTGCAGCACCCGGGCGCCCGTGGCCGGCGAGGCGGCCGCCGCCAGCACCGCGGCGGCGATGTCCTCGACATGGATGCGGGCGAAATGGTGCCCGGGCTTCTCGACCCGCCGCGCCCGGCCGGCCCGCACCTCATCCAGCACGCTGCGCCCGGGACCATAGATCCCGGCGGTGCGGAACAGTTCCAGCGCCATGCCGCGGCG
>NZ_MLCO01000484.1 GCF_001982615.1 Teichococcus deserti
GTGGAAGACCAGCTCCGGGGCCAGGGCGGCCAGCGGCGGCAGCGGGGCGGCGGGCAGGGCGCCATAGGCGTCGTCCTCGACCACCGGCACGCCGTGGCGGCGGGCGATGGCGACCAGGGCCTCGCGGCGCGCCAGCGGCAGGGTGGCGGTGCTCGGGTTCTGCAGGGTCGGCGTGCAGTAGAGCGCCTTCGGCCGTTCCGCCCGGCACAGCGCCTCGAAGGCCTCCGGCAGCATGCCGTCGCGGTCCATGGCCACCGGCAGCAGCCGCAGCCCCAGATGCGCCGCCAGCGCCCGGACGCCGGGATAGGTCAGCGCCTCGGCGGCAACGGCATCCCCCGGCTGGGTCAGCAGGGAAAACACCGTCAGCAGGGCGCCCTGGGCGCCAGGGCAGAGCAGCAGCCGGGCAGCCTCGGCGCCGGCCAGGCGGGGGGCGAGCCAGGCCTGGCCGGCCGCGCGGTCGCGGCCGCTGCCGCCGGGCTCCTGGTAGCGCAGCAGCAGGGGCATGCCGCCATCCTGCTCCAGCCCGGCGACGCCTTCCCACAGCCGCGCCTCCAGCCCGAGATCGGCGAAGCGCGGCGGCAGGTTCATGCTCATGTCGATCAGGCCGCTGGCGGCGGGCAGGGGTGCTGCGGCGCGCCTTCGGACATAGGTGCCCTGGCCGACCCGGCCCTCGACCAGGCCGCGCCGGGCGGCCTCGGCATAGGCCCGGCTGACGGTGGTGAAGTCGATGCCGAGCGCCTGGGCCAGGCTGCGCTGCGGCGGCAGGCGCTGGCCGGGAGCCAGGCGGCCGCCGGCGATGTCGCCGGCGATGGCCTCGGCGATGGCCAGGTAGAGCGGGCCCTCGGCGCGGTCGACCGCGGGGACCCAGGGCTTCGTCAGCGTCTCGCCA
>NZ_MLCO01000485.1 GCF_001982615.1 Teichococcus deserti
GCCGCCTGCGCATGCAGGTCGACAGCAAGCCGGAGGAGCTCGACGAGGTCGACCGCCGGCTGATGATGCTGAAGATCGAGCGCGAGGCGCTGAAGAAGGAGGAGGACGCTGCCAGCCGCGACCGCCTGGTCCGCCTGGAGCGCGAGCTGTCCGAGCTGGAGGAGCGCTCCGACGCCCTGACCACCGCCTGGCAGGCCGAGAAGAACAAGCTCTCCGAGGCGCAGAAGGCCAAGGAGGAGCTCGACCGCGCGCGGACCGAGGTCGAGGTGGCGCAGCGCCGCGGCGATTATGCCCGGGCCGGCGAGCTGACCTATGGCATCATCCCGACCCTGGAGCGGCAGATCGCCGAGGCGGGCGACAATGGCCGGCTGGTCAACGAGGCGGTGACCGAGGAGGGCATCGCCGCCGTGGTCAGCCGCTGGACCGGCATCCCGGTCGAGAAGATGCTGGAAGGCGAGCGGGCGAAGCTGCTGCGCATGGAGGACCAGCTGCGCCGCCGGGTGGTCGGCCAGGAGGAGGCGCTGGAGGCGGTGTCCAAGGCAGTGCGGCGCGCGCGTGCCGGGCTGCAGGACCCGAACCGGCCGATCGGCTCCTTCCTGTTCCTGGGCCCGACCGGCGTCGGCAAGACCGAGCTGACCAAGGCAATTGCCAGCTTCCTGTTCGATGACGAGCGGGCGCTGCTGCGGATCGACATGTCGGAATACATGGAGAAGCACGCGGTCAGCCGGCTGATCGGCGCACCTCCGGGCTATGTCGGCTATGAGGAGGGCGGCGCGCTGACCGAGGCGGTGCGGCGCCGGCCCTACCAGGTGATCCTCTTCGACGAGGTCGAGAAGGCGCATGAGGATGTGTTCAACGTCCTGCTGCAGGTGCTGGACGACGGGCGGCTGACGGACGGGCAGGGGCGGACGGTCGATTTCCGCAACACGCTGATCGTGCTGACCAGCAATCTGGGCTCGGAGATCCTGGCCGCCCAGTCGGAGGGCGAGGATGTCGACCTGGTGCGCGGCCAGGTGATGAACGTGGTGCGCGGCCGCTTCCGCCCGGAATTCCTCAACCGGCTGGACGAGATCGTGCTGTTCCGCCGGCTGGCCCGGCAGGACATGGGCGCCATCGTCACCATCCAGCTCGGCCGGCTGCGCAAGCTGCTGGAGGATCGCAAGATCACGCTGGAGCTGGACCAGGCGGCCTCCGACTGGCTGGCCGAGGCGGGCTACGACCCGGTCTACGGCGCGCGCCCGCTGAAGCGGGTCATACAGCGCAACCTGCAGGACCGCTTGGCCGGGCTGCTGCTGGAGGGGCGCGTGGCCGATGGCAGCACCGTGCGGGTGACCGCTGGCGCCGAGGGGCTGGAGCTTGCCGCCTGACGCGTCCGCGGCGGTTTTTTGATCCCTCTGCGGCATTTTCGTGAAAGCCGTTTGACAGGGGAGGGGGCCGGGCCTAAAAGCCGGCTCCCGACGCTGAGGCGCTTCGAAAGAACGCCGGACGCTGAGGGCGCTGAAAAAAACTTCAGCGGGGTGGTTGACCGGCGAAGGAAACTTCGCTAGATACGACGCCCCGCCGAGAGCGATCGAAGCGGAGGGCAAGGCGGAGACGCCGAGCCATTGTTGATTTAAAACCGCATCGGGTTTTCTGGAAGTAGAATGGA
>NZ_MLCO01000486.1 GCF_001982615.1 Teichococcus deserti
GAAGGCCACGTCGTCGGCGGTGAAGGGCTTGCCGTCATGCCAGGCGACGCCGTCGCGCAGGCGGAATTCCCAGACCGTGTCGCCGACCGGCTTCCAGCTTTCCGCCAGCCCCGGCTGCAGCCGCAGCTGCGCGTCGCGCGCCACCAGCGTCTCGAAGACATGGCCGGTCATGGCGAAGTTCGAGGTGGTGTTCGAGATATGCGGATCGGCCGAGGAGACCGGGTTGGCCACGCCGATGGTCAGCTTCTGCGCCGCCGCCACCCCGGGCAGCAGCGCGACGGACAGGGCCGCGAGCATCGCCACCCCGCCACGGCAGCGCCGCGCTTCCGCGGCGCGGGGTCGGGGGGCAGGGGGCAAGCGTCGCGGCATGGTCGTCGGTTCCTGGACAGGAGCGGGGACAAGCCCCCGCCGCGCCATGGTTCAACTTCGGGAAAGCGTTAGTCAATATTATTCACGACATTGAATTGCGTTTAAATCCCGTTTCTCGCGGCGGTGCCGATCATGCCCCCGGAATATTGACTGGCGTTGATCGTGCTTTTCGCGCAGGGTCAGCCCCATGAGGAGTGAACCGGCTGCCGCCTGGCACGACCCTGCCCATCCCGCCGCCGTTCAGGCCGCGGGTCCCATGGCGGCACCGGTGATGGCCCCTGCCATCCTGGTCCGCTTCCCCTGGCGCCGCTTCGGCGCGCTGTTCTGGAAGATGGCGCTCTGGCTTTCCGGCGCCGTGCTGGTGGCGCATCTGCTCGGCCTGAGCTAAGCGTTTTTCGCGTCCGACCCCTGTTGCCCGGCCCGGCCGCCCTGCCGCGCCGGGTTTCCGGCGTTCTTTTCGCGCCAGAATCTGATATCGATATCACAAAAGGAATTGTCGGACGATCCATCGCCGGGCAAGCTGGGCCACGACCAAGAAATCGCCGGAGGGGACGACTCCATCATGCCCGACATCACCCGCCGCGCCCTGCTGGGCGCCGCCGCGGCCCTGCCGCTTGCCCGCCCCGCGCTGGCCGCCTGGCCGGAGCAGCCGATCCGCGTCATCGTCCCCTGGAATGCCGGGGGCCTGGCCGACATTGTCATCCGCGCCCTCAGCGGACCGATGTCCGGCCCGCTCGGCCAGCCCGTGGTCATCGAAAACCGTCCCGGCGCCAATGGCGCGGTCGGCACCCAGGCGGTGGCCCGCGCCAACCCGGACGGGCACACGCTGATCTTGGCCAATGCCGAAACCCACGCCATCAACCCGCTGATCTACCCGAAATTGCCCTACAATCCGGTGACCGACTTCACGCCGGTCACCCTCTTCGCCCGCGGCCCCTTTGCGCTGATCATCCGCCCCGGCCTCGGCGTCGAGGACTTCGCCGGCTTCCTGGCCAAGGTCCGCGCCGAGCCGGGCAAGCTGACCTTCGCCTCCTGGGGCATCGGCAGCACGCCGCATCTCGCCATGGAAGGCCTGCTGAAGCAGAACAACCTGCAGATGCTGCACGTGCCCTTCACCGGCGCGGCGCCCGCCAGCACTGCCATCGTCAGCGGCCAGGTCGACGCCATGTTCCTCAATGCCGGCCCGGCCGAGGCGGTCTCGCGCGACGGCAAGGTCAGGATCCTGGCGCTCGGCGCGTCGGAGCGGCTCTCGACCCTGCCCAACACGCCGACGCTGGCCGAACTCGGCCAGCCCATCGAGGCCGGCAACTGGTTCGGCCTGCTCGGCCCGGCCAAGATGTCGCCCGCCATCGCCGAGCGCATCGCCGTCGTCGTCGCGGAGCAGCTCAAGCCGGCGCCGATGCGCGATATCTTCCGCACCCAGGCGGCGGTGCCGACGACGACCACGCCGGATGAAATGCGGAAGTTCATCGCGGATGACACGGCCCGGTGGTCCTCGGTCGTCAAGGACCTCAACATCCGGCTCGACTAACAAGCAAAACGGCCGGGGGAAGGAATTCCCCCCGCCAACCTGCAGGTTTGCGCCCCTCTTCTTTCGGTCAGATTTCGACGCCGGCCCACTGCTCCACCACCTTCGCGATGGACGTGAAGTCGCTGTCCGCACCATACGTCGCGCTGGTCACGGCCAGCATCTGCCGCACCGCGCTGCCCACCACCATCGGCACGCCCATCGCCTCGGCCTCGTCGACGCAGAGCCGCACATCCTTGTGCGACAACCCCGTCGCAAAGCCGAAATCGAAGCTGCGCGGAATGATGGCGCGCGGGAACTTGTCCTGCGTCGCGCTGTTCCGCCCGCTGCTGGCATTGATCACCTCGCACATCAGCGACGGATCCAACCCGGCCTTCACCCCCATCACGATCGCCTCGGACGAGATCGCCAGGGCCGCCGCCGCCAGCAGGTTGTTCGCCAGCTTCAACACCTGCGCCTGGCCGGATTTCTCGCCGCAGAAGAAGGTCTTCCCCAGCACCGCCAGCACCGGCTCAATTTCGGAGAAAGCCTCGCGCGGTCCGGACACCATGATGG
>NZ_MLCO01000487.1 GCF_001982615.1 Teichococcus deserti
GCTGCGCCTGCTGATACACCGCGGCCCAAGGTGGCAGGTCATTCGGCATCCAACGCCACGGCGCGCCCGTCTTGATGACGTAGCGCAGCCCATTGAACACCTCGCGCAGCGCATGCTCGCGCTGGCCGCACTGTTCTGGCATCAGCGTCAGGTAGGGCGCGACCAGCGCCCATTCATCGTCGGAGACGTCGGACGGGTAAGGCTTGCGGGCAGTCATCCCGCGCAGCCTGATCGTTACCCGGCCGCTGGTCCATAACAGCCTCTAGATAGGCCATGGCCTGAAATCAATCAGGACCTGCTTAGCCTCCTCAGTTAGACACGTTGATGGTCAGAACCTTCGCAGCGCTCTATGGCCGAGTTTGAAGGTGATGATTGAGTGTCAGCGGAAGCCTGTGACCGTTGATGATCAGGGTGAGGCTGCTCCACTCGAAGGACGAGTCATTGGCGTGAATGGCGGCATGCAGATCCGGCGATACCACCAGCATGTTGCTCGGGATGTCGAGACCACCGTGGGTTAGCTAATCGATATGATGGACTTCGGTGATATCTGCGCCAGCGAGCTTAGCCAGCGGCACTTTGCCAATTACCTGACAGCGGCCCTGGTAGCGACGTTTCAGATCCTGAACATGCCTGCGGTTCCTGATAAACAGTTCCCGAGCATATTCTCGACGTGTCGGAGGAACGTCACTGGGTAGCACAATCCGCTCCTCGCCTCCCTCTGTGTGGGGAAGCAAGCGGCGTAGATTTGAGTCATCGAAATAGTCGAAGGTTCCGCCATACGCCCGCAACGGGGTAGGCGGCGTGATTGGCAACGGTAAGATCATGACTTCATCCAGCATGACGTTGCCGATGCCTCGATCTATGTCAAAACTCGCTACTGGTTTTCCGATAGCACCTAAACCTGCGGCTAGATCATCGATATTTCTGTAGCCGGTCTCGATCCCATAACGAGCTATCAGAGTGCGTGGCGTCGTGACTTCGTATCCAGCGTAGATGCCATAGCCGAGGGCGCGGGTGCCGCCCGCCTCTCTGAAGTACCATCGCTCCCCCAACTCAATCCGGCGCGGCTGACTGGGGGTTGGTAGCCAGAAGTGAGCACGACGCGGGCGCTGGGCACTAACCCTTGCAAACCAGTCGCCCTGCGTGATGCCAAAGACTGCCGCCATAGCTCTGCAGGTCCTCAAACGGGTGTCCTACCTAAGAAGCATGCCATGATCGTCACACCGCGACACCCGCCTCAGGCTGCTCAGAATTGTAGATCCGTGCGCACGATGGTCCCACTCCGCCTTTGATTTCCGGTCTTTGATTTTTCGATTCGACTAACTTCTTAGTTGTTGATTATAAACTCAAATAAATCAAAGGTGCTGATCTCGGAAATCAAAGCGGGGGGATTTAATCTACGCATGTGCCCCCCTTACGGTGGGGCACCCCCTCGCCGGGTAGGGAT
>NZ_MLCO01000488.1 GCF_001982615.1 Teichococcus deserti
TGCCTCGCTGCGCTGGCGCGGCGCGGCGGCGGGCGCGGCGGGACGGCCGCCGGCGCCACCCCCCTGCTCCAGCTGCTGCAGCCGGTAGTCCATGTCGCCCTGCAGCTTCTCGACCGCCTGCTGCAGGGTGCGGTTGCGGTACTCGGTTTCCTGCGCCTGGCCGCGCAGCCGCCGCGTCTCGTCCTCGAGCTGGCTGATGCGGTCGAGCAGCTGGCTCATCAGCTCGGGCGAGCCGGCCGGCGCGCCGCCGCGGCTGGGCGGCGCCACCGGCACGGGCGCCGGATAGCCGCCGCCGCCGCCCGAGCGACGCACCTGGTCGAGCTCCTGGCGGAGCTGCAGGATCTGGTTCTGCAGGGCGATGCCTTCGCGGCTTTCCATCTGCGCGGCGGCGGGGTGGGCGGCCAGCGGCAGCAGCAGCGGCGCGAGGAGCAGGAGCTTGCGGAGCATGGCCATATCCTTCCGGGACGGCGATCCGGGGCGGCGCCGGGAGAGATCACTGCGGGGCGACGAAGACGGCGGGGACAACGAAAACGGCGGTCCCCGCTCACGCGGAGACCGCCGCTTTTTCCCAGCCGTTCAGCCCAGCGTCAACAACGCCGGGCCGGCCGTCCGATCAGCGGACGACGGTGACGGCGCGGCGGTTCTGCGCCCAGGCGTCCGGGGTCGAGCCCAGCGCGGCCGGACGGTCCTTGCCGTAGGAGATCACGCTGACGCGGGCGGAGGAGACGCCGAGCGCCACCAGCCCGTCGCGGGCCGAGTTGCCGCGGCGCTGGCCGAGGGCCAGGTTGTACTCGCGGGTGCCGCGCTCGTCGGCATGGCCTTCGACCACGACCTGGACCTGCGGGTACTGGGCCAGCCAGCCGGCCTGGCGCTCCAGGGTGGCACGCTGGTCGCCACGGACCGAGGAGCTGTCGGTGTCGAAGAAGACGCGGTCGCCGACATTGGCGACCAGGTCTTCCTGGCTGCCAGGGCGCACGGCGCCGGAGGCCAGGCCCGAACCGCCGGCCGCGGCGCCCGCGCCGGTGGCGGCGCCGGAATTGTCCTCGCTCGCGCAGGCGGCGAGCAGGGCGGCGGCGGCGAGAGCGCCGAGGAGCTTCATCTGCATCTTTCGATTCCCATCATCGAAGGTCGAATTACGGCCGCGGTTACGCTGCGATTGGGGCGCGTTCAAGGCAGACAATCCGTCACGGCCGGAATGGTTGCCCCTCGCGCTGCGCAAGGCTCCTGGCACGCGTCGTTGCAAGAATAGGTTAAGGCAAGGCTGAGCGACGAAGGGAATTTTCGAGCGCCGCCAAAGTTTCGCCGATCACCGGCCCGCATTGCTGCAGCGCGACCTTCCGCCCTCCCGCCGGCAGCATGGCGGGGGGCGGGATCTCGTCTCGTGCGCTTACGACGACAGCAGCGGCGACCAGCTCGGATCGGTCGCGTCGGTGGGCGTGACGATCTGGCGCTCGTTGAAGCCGGCGATGTCGATCATCGCCATCCGCGCCGAATAGCCGCCGCCGCGCGTGTCGCGCGCCTGGCTCTCGCGGTAGAAGGCCAGCACCCGGCCGTTCGGCGCGAAGGTCGGGCTTTCCATCGCCCAGCCCTCGGAGAGGATGCGCTCGCCCGAGCCGTCGGGCCGCATCACGCCGATGCCGAAGCGGCCGCCGGAGATGCGGGTGAAGGCGATCAGGTCGCCGCGCGGCGACCAGACCGGGGTGGCGTAGCGGCCGTTGCCGAAGGAAATCCGGCGCGCGCCGCCGCCGCCGGCATCCATGACATAGAGCTGCTGGTCGCCGCCGCGGTCGGAATTGAAGACGATCTGGGTGCCGTCCGGCGAATAGCAGGGCGACACGTCCAGCCCGCCGCCGGAGGTCAGCTGCCGTTCGCGCCGCGAGGCCAGGTCGACGACGTAGATGTTGGCGTCGCCGCCGCGCACCGAGGACAGCACGACGCTGCGCCCGTCCGGCGCAAAGCGCGGGCTGAGCGTCATGCCCGAGAAATTGCCCAGCACTTCCTGCCGGCCGCTGTCCAGGTTGAACAGGTAAACCCGCGGCTGGTTGTTGTTGTAGGACATGAAGGCGATCTGGCGCGCATTCGGATGGAAGCGCGGCGTCAGCGCCTGGAAGCTGCCATCGGTCAGGAAGCGGTGGTTCTCGCCGTCCTGGTCCATGATCGCCAGCCGGCGGGTGCGGCGGTCGCGCGGGCCGCTCTCGGCGATATAGACGATGCGGGTGTCGAAATAGCCCTTCTCGCCCAGCATCCGCTCATAGATCACGTCGGAGATGACATGGGCGATCTGCCGCCAGTTGGCGGCGTTCGCCGTGTAGGCGGTGCCCTGCAGCTGCTGCTCCGAGCCCACTTCCCAGAGGCGGAACTCGATGCGCGAGCGGTCGCCCTGCGGCTCGGCGCGGCCGGTCACCAGCGCCTGGGCGCCGATCACCCGCCAGTCCTGGAAGCGCGGCGCGCCGGCGGCGGCCTCCGGCGTCTGGATATAGGCGGCGCGCTCGACCGGGCGGAACAGGCCGGAATTGCGCAGGTTGTTGGTGATCACCCGGGTGATGTTCTGGCCGAGCTGCTGCGCCGGGCCCGAGGAGCCGGCGAAGTCGGGCAGCGCGATCGGGATCGGATCGGTGCGGGCGCGGGTGATGTCGATCACCTGGCCGCCGGCGGCGGGACCGCCGGCCGCCGGCGCCTGGGCGCGCGCCAGCGAAGGCAGGCCCAGCAGGCTGCCGAAGCCCAGCAGCGCCAGGCGGCGGGAGAGGTTGGCATCGACCTGGACAGGCTGGTTCATCGGACAAGGCCCCTCGGGTTGAAGCGGAAGATCGCGGAGTTCAGCGACGGGATCTTCTCGCGAGGTACGGGCAATGGGCTGCATTTCTGGTCCAGCAGGGCGCGGCGGGCGCTTTCGAACACCGCGCGGGCGCGCGGGTCGGAAGGAACGCCACTGGCGGCGCGGACGTTGCGTATGACGCCGCCGGGATCGATGTCCACCCGCAGCTCGACCACGATCTGGTCAAGTCCGAGCATGCCGGCATCGACCGACCAGCATTCGCTGATCCGCTCGGAGACGCCCCGCACCTCGCCCGCGGTCAGCAGCGCGGCACCCGACGGCGCGCCGCCGCCGGCGGCCGGCGCGCCGCCCGGGTTGGGACGGGCGCGCGGCGGCTCGTTCTGCTGCTGCGCGGCGCGCAGCCGCTCCAGCGTCGAGAGCACCGACTGGCTGCGCTCGGCGGTGTTGGGGGTCGCGGGCGTCTGGCCGGTGCCCGGGCGCGTGGTCTGCTCGCGCGAGGGTGCCGCCGTGCTCGGCGGGCCCGGATTGGGCGTGGGCGGCGCCGGCGGCGCGGGCGGCGGCGGCATCGGCAGGGCCGGGCCCTGCTGCGCCGCGGCCTGCTGCTGCTGCGGCTGGGCCGGGCGCTCCGGCTGGCGCTCGGCCTGCTGCGGC
>NZ_MLCO01000049.1 GCF_001982615.1 Teichococcus deserti
GAGGCGGTCGACCGCCTCTCCGGCCGCGGCATCGGCCTGTCGGTCGTGGCCGAGGTCGCGCGGTCGCTCCGCGGCGCCGCCAGCCTGCGCCCGCGCTTCCCCTGGGGCGCCGAGGTCGAGATCGCCGTGCCGTTTTCCGCCGCCCGCCAGCCGCTGCTGCTGGTCGAGGCCGCCGGGCAGAGCTATGGCCTGCCGAGCCACGGGGTGGAGCGGCTGCTGCGCCTGCCGGCCGCGGCGCTGGAGACCGTCGAAGGCCAGCCGGTGCTGCGCATCGAAACCGAGGGCCGCGACGTTATCGCCCCCGTGATGGCGCTGCCTGTCCTGCTCGGCGAACCGGCCACCCCGATCCCGGTGGAAGCCGGCCATGTCAAAGCGGTGCTGCTGAAAAGCGGCGACCGCCGCTGCGCCGTGGCCGTCGACGCGCTGCACGACCTGCGCGAACTGGCGGTCGAGGCGCTGGCGCTGCCCGGCGTCGACCCCTCCCTGGTCACCGGCGTCGCCCAGCCGGAAGGCGCGCTGCCGGCGCTGGTGCTGAGCCCCGAGGGCCTGGTCGGCCGCTGGCTGCGCGATGCCGGGCAGCTGGCCGGCGCCGGGCTGGGCCTGGCCGCCGCGCCGCAATCCCGCCCCGCCGCCACCATCCTGGTGGTCGATGATTCCATCACCACGCGGACATTGGAAAAAAGCATCCTGGAGGCGCAGGGCTTCCGCGTGCTGCTCAGCGTCGACGGGCTGGACGCGCTGAACCTGCTGCGCGCCGGCGATGCGCCGGTCGACCTGGTGGTGGCCGATGTCGAGATGCCGCGCATGGACGGCTTCGGCCTGCTGCAGGCGCTGAAGACCGATCCGCGCCTGGCCGCCATCCCGGTCATCCTGATGACCAGCCGCGCCGATCCCGAGGATGTCCGCCGCGGGCTGGAGCTCGGCGCCGGCGCCTATATCACCAAGCAGAAGTTCGACCAGCGCGAGCTGCTGGCGACGATCGGCCAGATGCTGTGACCGCGCTGCCCGACCCTGCCGGCGGCGGCGGCGCCGTGCGCGTCATGATCGTCGAGGATTCCCTCGTGGTGCGCCGGCTGCTGGCGCATATCGTCTCGCGCGATCCGCGCCTGACCCTGGTCGCCGCCGTCGCCTCGGCCGAGGAGGCGCTGCAGGAGCTGCCGCGCATCCGCCCCGACGTCATCTCCATGGACATCCGCCTTCCCGGCATCGACGGGCTGGAGGCGACGCGCCGCATCATGGCCGAGCAGCCGACGCCGATCGTCGTCATCGCCGACAGCGTCGAGGACGCCTCGCTGCGCATCTCGATGAACGCGCTGCGCGCCGGCGCCCTGTCGGTCGTCGAGAAGCCGGTCGGCATGGCGACCGGCGGGCATGAGCGCATCGCCGAGACCATCTGCACCCAGCTCTACATCATGAGCCAGG
The DNA here is from genome assembly GCF_001982615.1 of Teichococcus deserti. Lineage (GTDB taxonomy): Bacteria > Pseudomonadota > Alphaproteobacteria > Acetobacterales > Acetobacteraceae > Pseudoroseomonas > Pseudoroseomonas deserti. The sequence continues at coordinate 1,423 of NZ_MLCO01000049.1, forward strand.
TGCCGGTGATCCGCCGGCGCGGCTCGGCCAACGACCGGCCGGTCGCGCTGCGCCCCGCCCCGCCGCGCGCCGACCAGCCGCCGCAGCGGCCGGGGATCATCGCCATCGCCGCCTCCACCGGCGGGCCGCCGGCGCTGGCCCAGGTGCTGGGCGCGCTGCCGGCCGAATTCCCGCTGCCGGTGCTGGTGGTGCAGCACATGGGCGGCAGCTTCATGGAAGGCTTTTCCCAGTGGCTGGACGGGCTGGTGGCGCCGCCCGTCGCCATCGCCCAGGAGGGCGAGGTGCCGCTGCCCGGCCGCGTCTATGTGGCGCCCGGCGACCGCCACCTGATGGTCACCGCCCAGGGCCGGCTGCGGGTCAGCGCCGAGCGGCCGCTGGGCAGCCAGCGCCCGGCCGCCACCCTGCTGTTCCGGTCGCTCGCCGAGCATTGGGCGCCGCAATCGATCGGCGTGCTGCTGACCGGCATGGGCGAGGACGGCGCGCTGGGCCTGGCCGAGCTGCGCCAGGCCGGCGGCTATGCCATCACCGAGCATGAAAGCACCGCGGTCGTCTACGGCATGCCGGCGGCGGCGGTGCGGCTCGGCGGCTCCAGCCTCAGCCTGCCGCTGCCGATGATCGGGCCGCGGCTGCTGCAGCTGGCGGGCGTCACCCCGCCATGACCGCCCCCTCCATCCTGCTGGTCGAGGATTCCGACACCCAGGCGCTGCAGATGCGCCGCCTGCTGGAGGCGCAGGGCTTCGCCGTCTCCCGCGCCGCCAGCGCCGAACTGGCGCTGGAGCAGCTGAACGAGGCGCTGCCGGCGCTGGTCATCGTCGACTACCACCTGCCCGGCATGAATGGCGACGAGCTGGCGCGGCAGATCCGCCTCAGCACCCGCACCCGCGCCATCCCCGTGCTGATGCTGACCGAGGCGCGGGAAGGCGACCTGGAGCGGCAGGGGCTGGAATCCGGCGCCGACGCCTATGTGCCGAAATCGGCCGATCCGGCGCTGCTGCTGCTGCGCCTGCGCGCCCTGCTGCGCCGCCGCGAATCCGGCACCATTCCCGGCGAAGGCCCGTCCCCCCAGGGCGCCGCCGAGACCTTCCGCCGCGCCCGCCTGCTGGTGGTCGACGACAGCGTCACCTACCGCGCCTATCTGGCCGGACTGCTCGGCCGCGACGGCCATGCCGTGCAGGCGGTGGACAGCGCCGAGGCCGCGCTGCAGGCCGTGGCCGCCGCGCCGGCCGAGCTCGACTGCGTCATCCTCAATGCCTTCAGCCACCGCTTCGACGGCATTGCCCTCTGCGACCGGCTGAACGCGCTGCGCGGCGCCCCCGGCGAGAGCAGCGGCTTCCAGATCGTGGCGCTGGGCCATGACGGCGCCGCCGGGCGCGAGATGCTGGCCGGTATCTTCGAGGCCGGCGCCGACGACCTGATCCCCGCGACGGCCGAAGCCCGGGTGCTGTCGCTTCGCATCCGCGCGGCCTTGCGCAGGAAGTTCCTGCAGGACGAGGACCGCCGCGCGGTTGCCGAGCGGCGCGAGCGCGAGCTGTCGATGCGCCACGCCCAGGCCGAGGCCGCCGCGGCGCAGGCCCTGGCCCGCGCCAATGGCGAGCTGGAGGAGGCCAACCGCGCGCTGCGCGACACCCAGACCAAGCTGGTGCAATCGGCCAAGATGGCATCCCTTGGCGAGCTGGTCGCCGGCATCGCGCATGAGATCAACAACCCGCTGGCCTTCATCGTCGCCCACCAGGCGACGGTCGAGCGGCTGCTCGGCCAGGTGCAGCCGATGCTGGAGGACGGCTCGGCCGCCGTGCCCCTGGTCACCCGCTGCCGCGACCGCTCGCATTCGATGACGCTCGGCCTGAAGCGCATCCAGGACCTGGTGCTGAACCTGCGGAAGTTCTCGCGCCAGGACGACGCCTTCCAGCGGGTCAACGTGCCCGACGCGCTGGACACCATCCTGGCCCTCCTCGACCACAAGTTCGCCGACCGGCTGGAGATCCGCCGCGACTACCGCGCGGTGCCGGAGCTGCGCTGCTCGCCCTCGCTGCTCAACCAGGTGGTGATGAACATCGTCAGCAATGCCGCCGACGCCATCGAGGGCCGCGGCAGCATTGCCGTCGAGACCGACAACGACGCCGAATCCTACCGGATCAGCGTGACCGATTCCGGCCCCGGCGTGCCGGAGGACTTGCGCGAGAGGATATTCGAGCCATTCTTCACCACCAAACCGGTGGGCGCCGGCACGGGCCTCGGCCTGGCCATCGCCTACAATGTCATTCAGGCGCATGATGGCACGATCAGCGTCGGCAGCGGGCCGCAGGGCGGCGCCTGCTTCGTGGTGAGCGTGCCGATGCAGCCGGGACGCTGAGACCGACCATGACGATGATGCCGGATCCGCCCGCCACGCTGCTGCTCGTCGATGACGAGCCGGAGATCCTCGTCGCCCTCTCCGACCTGCTGGAGGACGAGTTCCGCGTCCTCACCGCCAGCTCCGGCCCGGCGGCGCTCGCCCTGCTGGGGCACCAGCCGCCCGGCGCGCCCGAGGTGCATGCCATCCTCTCCGACCAGCGCATGCCGGAGATGACCGGCGACGTCTTCCTCGCCCGCGCCCGCGAGGTCTGCCGCGCCGAGACGCTGCTGCTGACCGGCTATGCCGACCTCGACGCAGTGATCAGCGCGGTGAACCACGGCCGTATCGCCGGCTATGCGCCGAAGCCCTGGGAGCCGGCGGCACTCCTCAGCATGGTGCGCAGCGCCGTCGAGCGCTTCCGCCTGGCCCGCGCGCTGGAGACCGAGCGCGCGCTGCTGCAGGGCCTGCTGGCCTCCTCGGCCGACGCACTGTCCTTCAAGGATCGCGGCGGCCGCTTCATCCGGCTGAACGCCGCCAAGGCGCAGTCGCTCGGCCGCAGTATCGAGGCCAGCCTGGGCCTCGAGGAAGCCGCCCTCCTGCCGGAGCCCGGCCGCAGCGCGCTGCATGTCGCCGAGGCCGAGGCCTATGCCGCCGGCCGCGCCACCGAAAGCCTGGAGCAGCGCCACCCTGCCGGCGCCCCGGCGCCGCGCTGGATCCGCACCATCCGCATCCCCGTCCACGACGGCGACGGCGAGGCGCGGCATCTCGCCACCATCGAGCACGACATCACCGAGCAGCGGCTGATGGAGGAGCGTCTGCACCAGGCCGAGAAGATGCAGGCGCTGGGCACCATGGCCGGCGGCGTGGCGCATGACTTCAACAACCTGCTGACCGCCATCCTCGGCAGCCTGGAGCTGCTGCTGCACAGCAACCTCGCCGAGCCGCGCCAGGCGGTGCTGGTGCGCAACGCCATCAAGGCGGCCGAGCGCGGCTCCACCCTGACCCAGCGCCTCCTCAGCTTCAGCCGCAAGCGCGAGCTGCAGCTGCGCGCGACCGACGTCAACCAGCTGGTCGCCGAGCTCGAGGACCTGCTGCTGCGCTCGATCGGCCAGGCCGAGCTGCGCCATCGCCTGGATGCCGATCTCTGGCCCGCCATGGTCGATCCCGAGCAGCTGGGCCTGGCGCTGCTCAACCTCTGCATCAACAGCCGCGACGCCATGCCCGAGGGTGGCAGCATCACCATCGCCAGCCGCAACCGCCGCATCCTGGAGGACCAGGTGGCCGATCTGGCGCCCGGCGACTATGTCTCGCTGCGCGTCATCGACACCGGCAGCGGCATGTCGCCCACGGTGCTGGGCCAGGCCTTCGAGCCCTTCTTCACCACCAAGGAGGTCGGCAAGGGCACCGGCCTCGGCCTGTCGATGGTCTATGGCCTGACGCGGCAATCCGGCGGCACCACCACCATCGCCAGTGCCCCGGGCGAGGGCACCACCGTCGAGCTGCTGCTGCCCCGCGCCAACGCCCCCGTCGAGGTCCCGGTCGTAGGCGATGAAGCCCCCGCCGTCCCGCCGCGCCAGGCGACCGTGCTCGTGGTCGACGACGACCACGGCGTGCGCGGCGTCACCGCCACCTTCCTCGCCGATCTCGGCCACCGCGTGCTCGAGGTCGCCGACGGCGAGGCGGCGCTGGCCCTGCTGCAGGACGGCGAGGAGATCGGGCTGCTGGTCACCGACTTCGCCATGCCGCGAATGACCGGGACCGAGCTCGCCGAACGCGCCCGCGGGCTGCGGCCGGGACTGCCCGTGCTGGTGTTGACAGGGTATGCCGATGCGGCGCCCCTTGCCGCGGGGCAGCCGGTGCTGCGCAAGCCGTTCAGGCTCGGGGATCTCGCCAAGAGCGTCGAGACGCTGCTGAAGTAAGCAAGGCCAGGGGAATGAATTCCCCTGGACCCCTTCTTTTTTCTATCTCACCAGACTTGCCGCCTTCTCCGCGATCATGATGACGGCAGGCTGGATGTTGGTCGACGGCACCAGCGGCATCACCGAGGCATCCACCACCCGCAAGCCTTCCACGCCGCGCAGGCGCAAGGAAGGGTCCACCACCGCCTGGTCGTCGCTGCCCATCCGGCAGGTGCCGCAGGGGTGATACACCGTCGTCCCCGCGCGGCGGATATAAGCCAGAAGACTGTCGTCGTCGTCATGGTCGGCGGGCGGCGCGATCTCCTCCTCCACCAGGTCGGCGAAGGGCGCGGTGCGGCCGATCTGCCGGCCCAGCCGCGCGGCCGCCACCATCGCCCGCTGGTCCGACGGCGCCGACAGGTAGTTCGCCTCGATCACCGGCGCCGCCGCCGGATCGGGGCTGCGCAGCCGGACCTCGCCCCGGCTGTCCGGACGGCACTGGCCGAAATTGATCATCACGCCAGGATGCTTCGGCAGGACGTAGCCGGTGCTGGCCAGGCTGAAATTGATGAACTGGAACTGCACCTCGGCCTCCTCGGCGCCGGGTGTCACGCGCGCGAAGCTGGTCGCCTCGGTCGCCCCCACCGCCAGCGGGCCGTCGCGCCGCAGCGCATAGCCCATGGCGGTGGCCGCCAGCCGCAGCGGATTGGCCATCACCTCGTTCACCGTCCCCGCCGCGCGCGTGCGGAAATTCAGCCGCGCGATCAGATGGTCCTGCAGGTTGCGCCCGACGCTGGGCCGGTGCAGCTGCACCGGGATGCCCATCGCCTGCAGCGCCGATCCGTCGCCGATGCCTGACAGCATCAGCAGCTTCGGCGAGACGATGGCGCCGGCGCTGAGGATCACCTCGCGCCCGGCCAGGAAATGCTCCTCCCCCGCCTGGCCGGCCCGCTGCGCCGCGACGCCGATCGCCCGCCCGTCGCGCAGCAGGATGCGCCGCACGTCGACGCCGGTCAGCACTCGCAGGTTGGGGCGCCTGCGCGCCGGCGCCAGATAGGCGCGCGCCGTGCTGACCCGCCGCCCGCCGCGGACATTCATCTGGATCGGCATGACGCCGTCGATCGGCCCGTCATTCATGTCGGCGTTGAACGGCATCCCAGCCGCCTGGCAGGCTGCGATGAAGGCCTGCGCCCCGGGCGACATCCTGGTCACCTGGCCGACGGGCAGCGGGCCGCCCGTGCCGCGTGCCTCGCTGGAAGGTCCGGCCCAGTCCTCCATCCTGCGGAAGAAAGGCAGCACCTCGTCATAGGACCAGCCACGCGCCCCCGCCTGCGCCCAGCGGTCGAAGTCCCGCGGCGAGCCGCGCAGGAAGACCAGCCCGTTGATCGACCCCGACCCGCCCAGCACTTTTCCACGCGGCCAATTGATCCTGCGATCCGCCAGTTCCGGCTCCGGCTCGGTCGCGAATTTCCAGTCGTAGCGCCCGCTGGCGAAAAGCCGCGCATAGCCGGCGGGGACATGGATCCAGAGGTCGCGATCCTCCGGCCCTGCCTCCAGCAGCAGCACGCGGTTGGCGGGATCCTCCGACAGCCGCGCCGCCAGCACGCAGCCGGCCGATCCGCCGCCGACGATGATGTAGTCTGCCGATTCGTCCACGCTGCCCGCCTTCAGGTCATCATCATGCCGCCGGCGACGTCGACGACCTGGCCGGTGACGAAGGAAGCCTCCTCCGAGCTGAGATAGAGCGCAAGATCCGCGACCTCCTCCGGCCGCCCCAGGCGCCCGAGCGGGGTCGCCGCCACCTGCCCGGCATTCACCGCATCCCCCACCGTGCGGATCAGCGGCGTGTCGATCCGGCCGGGCGCGATGGCGTTGATGCGGATGCCGTAGCGGCCGAGCTCGCCCGCCAGATGCTTGGTCAGCCCGATCAGCGCCGCCTTGGTCGCCGCGTAATGCGCGCCCACCACGACCGAATAGGTGCGGCCCGCGACGGAGGACATGTTGACGATGGCGCCCCAGCCGGCCTCGCGCATGCCCGGCGTCAGCAGGCGGATGGCGTTGAAGCAGCCGTTGAGGTTGACGGCGACGACGCGCTCCCACTCCTCCGGCGCCATCTCCCAGGCCTCATGCGCGCGGCCGTCATGCTTGGGCGAGATGCCGGCATTGTTGACCAGCACGTCGAACCTGCCGCCCAGCTTCTCCTCCAGCTGGCTGACGGCGACCGACAGCGCGGTGAAGTCGGCGACATCGGCCGCGGCCGCCGCCGCCTTGCCGCCGGCGGCCGTGATGGCAGCCGCGGCGGCCGCGGCCCGCTCGGGATAGGCGTCGAGCACGCCGACCGCGGCGCCGCGGCGGCCGAAGGCCTCGGCGATGGCGGCGCCGATGCCCTGGCCGCCGCCGGTGACGAGGACGAACCGCCCGGCATGGCTCGGCCGGGACTGCAGCGCTTGCGTCATCTCGCTTCCTTCAGATACCCAGATAGGCGCGGCGGACATGGTCGTCGCGCAGCAGCGCTTGCCCGCTATCGGTCATGACGATCTCGCCGTTCTCGAGGACATAGCCGCGATCGGCGATGTTCAGCGTGCGGAACACGTTCTGCTCGACGATCAGCACGGTGACGCCGGTGGCCACGATCTTCTCCACGACGTCAAAGACCTGCGCCACGATGATCGGCGCGAGGCCGAGCGACGGCTCGTCGAACATCAGCAGCTTCGGCCGTGCCATCAGCCCGCGGGCGATGGCCACCATCTGTTGCTCGCCGCCGGAGAGCGAGCCGGCATGCTGCTCCAGCTTCTCGCGCACGCGGGGGAACAGATCCATCACCTCGTCCATGGTGGCGCTCATCCGGGCGCGCGCCTGCGGCGTGTAGGCGCCCATCCGCAGGTTGTCGCGCACCGACATGAAGGGGAAGAGCTGCCGCCCCTCCGGGATCAGCGTGATGCCGCGCGCCACCACCTCATGCGGCGACAGTTTTCCGATCGGCTCGCCCTCGAAGGTGATGCTGCCCGATGTCGGCCGCACCAGCCCGGCAATGCTGCGCAGCGTGGTCGTCTTGCCGGCGCCGTTGGCGCCGACGATGGTCACCACCTCCCCCTTCTGCACCTCGACATTGATGCCATGCAGGATGGTGGTGCGGCCGTAGCCGGCCTGGACGTCATTCAGCGTGAGCATGGGAAAAATCCTTCCCCAGATAGGCCTCGACCACGACCGGGTCGCGCACGACATCGGCCGGCAGGCCCTCGGCGATGACGCGGCCCGAATTCAGCACCACGACGCGGTCGGACAGCGCCATGATCGCCTGCATCACATGCTCGATGGCGATGATGCTGACGCCGCTGTCGCGGATGCTCTCGACCAGGCGGATGGCGCGGCGGACATCGGTCTGGTTCAGCCCGGCCATCACCTCGTCCAGCAGCAGGATGCGGGGCTGCATCGCCATGACGCGGGCGATCTCCAGCCGCTTCAGCCCGCCGATGGTCAGGCTGCGCGCCTCGACGTCGCGCTGCGCCCAGAGCCCCATGCGCTGCGCCGTCTCCAGCGCTGCCTCCCGCGCCGCGGCACGGCCGGGATGCTTGTGGAAGGCGCCAATCATGATGTTCTCCAGCACCGTCAACGCCGCGAAGGGCTGGACGATCTGGAAGGTGCGGCCGATGCCGGCCTGGGCATAGCCATGCGGCGTGCTGGGCGTGGCTAAGGTGCCATCCGCCAGCCGCAGCTTCACCAGGCCGCTGTCGGGCGCGAGAAAGCCTGAGAGCTGGTTGAACAGCGTCGTCTTGCCCGCGCCGTTCGGCCCGATGATGCCCAGCACCTCGCCCTGCCGCAGGGTCAGGCTGACGTTCTGGGTCACCGCCAAGCCGCCAAACTTCTTTTCGAGGTTCTCGGCCAGGAGGATCGGTTCACCGATGGCGCGCGGCTCTACCGGGCGCGGCGTGGCGGGAAGCGGCGCTGCCGCTTCGACATCCTGGCGCGGTGTCGCTGGCCGCCGCCGCAGCAATCCTGCGAGACCGTCGGGAACGAAAAGAACAATCAGCACCAGCACCGTGCCATAGACGAAGCCGTGCAGGCCGAGCGCCGAGGCGCCGAGCCAGCCGCGCGCCAGCTCGGTCAGCGGCACCACCAGCAGCGTGCCCAGCAGCGGCCCGATCACCGTGCCGATGCCGCCGATCAGCGCGAACATCGCGATCTGCACCGAGAAGGCCAGCGAGAACATCGCCTCCGGCTCGATGAAGGTCAGGTACATGCCGTGGAAGGTGCCGACCATCGAGGTCAGCGCCGCCGAGAGCGCGACGGCGTAGAGCCGCATGCGCAGCGTGTCGATGCCGGCCGCCGCCGCCGCCGCCTCGCGCTCGCGCGTCGCGACCAGGTAGTAGCCGAAGCGCGCATGGCGGATCCAGCCGGTGATGGCGACGGTCAGCGTCAGCAGCCCGAGCGCGATCAGCAGCGAGGGCCAGCGCTCGAAGAAGATCATCCAGGCCCAGCCGGTCTGCAGCGGCACCATCAGCCCGACGGCGCCGCCGGTGAGGCCGGTGAAATGCAGCGCCAGCAGCCGGATCACCTGCAGGAAGGCGATGGTGGCCAGCGCGAAGAAGGGCCCGCGCAGCCGGAAGCAGGGCAGGCCGATGGCGACGCCGACCATGGCCGAGATCGCCGCCCCGGCCAGCATGCCGAACCAGGGAGAGATGCCGAGCGGCACCAGCAGCCCGGCGGTATAGGCGCCGATGCCGTAGAAGATCGCGTGGCCCAGCGACAGCTGCCCGGCGAAGCCGCCGACGATGTTCCAGGCGGTGGCCAGCGCGCCGTAGAGGCAGATGGTGATGAAGACATGGAAGACGAAATCGTCGCCGATGCCGTAGGGCACGGCGAAGAGCGCGATCAGCAGCGCGACGACGCCCAGCATGCCGGGATCGATGCGGCGGCGCGGCGGGGTTGGGGCTTCGAGGGTCAGGTCGCTCATGCGCCTCACTCCGAGCCGCGGCCGAGGCCGAAGAGGCCGGTCGGGCGCAGCAGCAGGATCAGGATGAACAGGCCGAAGATCACCACCTCCTTCAGGTCGGGGGCGATGTAGAAGCCGCTCAGGCTGTCGACCAGCCCGATCAGCAGCGCGCCGATGAAGGCGCCGTGCAGGCTGCCCATGCCGCCCAGCACGACGACGACGAAGGCGGTGAGAACGAAATAGGTGCCGACGGTGGGCGAGGTCGGATAGACTGGCGCCACCAGTGCCGCCGCCAGGCCGACGCAGCCGGCGCCGATGCCGAAGGTCACCATGTAGATGCGGTTGACGTCGACGCCCATCAGCTGCGCCGCCGCCCGATGCTGCGCGGTCGCGCGGATCGCCCGGCCGAGGAAGCTGCGCTCCATGAAGACATGCAGCCCGGTGACCACGGCGATGCCGGCGCCGAACATGACGAGCTGGCCGACGATGATGCGGAAGGGGCCGAGCATGATCGGGTCGCGCACATGGGCCGCCGGCGTGGCGTAGAGGTCAGCGCCGAAGAGCAGCAGCGCCAGGTTGATCAGCGCGGTCGACAGGCCGACGGTCGCGAAGATCTGCACATGCGCGTCGCGCGCCTCCAGCAGCGGCTGCAGGATGAAGCGCTGGATGGCGACGCCGATGACGAAGAGCACCAGCACCAGCGGCGGCGCCAGCACGTAGGGGTGCAGCCCGAGCTTGGTGGTGCCCAGCCAGGTCAGGTACATCCCCGCCATCAGCAGCTCGCCGTGGGCGAAGTTCACCAGCCGGATGATGCCGAAGATCAGGGTCAGGCCGACGCTGATGATGGCGAAAAGCCCGCCCAGCATTAGCCCGTTCAGCACGAGCTGCAGGAAGGTGTCCATGATCTTCTCCCCCCGGAGGTGGCAGGGCTCAGCGGCGCAGGCGCATCTCGGAGACCGCGGCGTTCGGCGGGAAGACGGTGACCAGGCGGCCGTCCTGCCACTGCATGCCCATCATCTTGGCGCGCTCGTTCTGGCCGTCGGGGCCGAACTTCACGCCCCAGCCCTCGGCGGTCTGGCCGTCGGGCACGTCGACCGCGGCGACCGCGGCGCGGATGTCATCGGCCGAGAAGGATTTTGCTGCCGCGATGGCGTCGAGAAAGACCTTGGCGCCGACATAGTTGCCGAGGCTGTGGCCGGAGCGCGGCTCCATGTTGTAGCGCGCGCGATAGGCGGCGACGAAGGCCTCGATGCCCGGCGCCGCGGCCGGGTTGATGGCGAATTGCGTGAAGTCGATGTTCAGCGCGCCGTCGATCACGTCCTGGCCGACCGCCTGCATGGTCTCGCGCAGCGAATAGCCGCCGCCGCCGCCGATGATGGCGCGCGGGCGGAAATTCGCCTCGCGCGCCTGGCGGAAGAACAGCACCGTGTCGTTCTGGTAGGAGGTCTGCAGCACGACATCCGCTCGCGCCGCCTGCAGCCGCAGGATCAGCGAGGACATGTCGACGATGTTTGCCGGATAGGGCAGGGTCTCGACGATGTTCAGCCCATGCTCGCGGGCCAGCGCCGCCTGGAAGCGGCCGACCGTGGTGCCGTAGAGGCTGTCCTCGTGGATGATGGCGACGCGCAGCGCCTTGGGCTCCACCGACAGGGCAGGGGCGACTGCATTGGTCACCATCTCGATCGAGCGCGCCGCCATGTCGCGCGCCGTCGGATTGGTGCGGAACAGGTAGCGGAACTTGCGGTCGGTGATGGCGTCCGACACCGCGCCCATCTCGAAATAGGGGATGCGGGCCAGCTCGGCGACCTGGCTGGCCACCTGGCTGCGCGCCGAGGAATAGGTGCCGAAGATGGCGCGCACGCTGTTCACCGAGATCAGCCGCCGCGCCTCGGCCACCGCCTGGTTGTTGTCGACGGCGTCGCCGCGCACCAGCACGATCTTCTCGCCGCGGATGCCGCCCGCCGCGTTGCGCTCCTCGACGGCGAGCTCCAGGCCGCGCCAGCTTTCGTCGCCCAGCATGGCGAGCTCGCCGCTGAAGGGGAAGAGCGCGCCGAGCCGCAGCTCCGCCTGGGCTGCGCTCGCCGTCAGTCCGAAGCCCAGCCCTGCCAGCGCGCCGAGCATCAGTCGGCGGCCGCCTGTCCAGTCGATCATCCGAACCTCCCGTTTTTTTCGCGCCGGCGCTTCAAGCGTCGCCTGGTCGCAGCAGTATCTTGATCGCGCCGCGCTGCCGCGCGGTCTCGAAGCCTTCCAGCGCCGCCGAAAGCGGCAGCTCGGCCGAGATCATCGGCGCCAGCTCGGCGCGATGCGCGGGTTCGGCCAGCAGCGCCAGCACGCCCGGCCAGGCGGCGCGCGTCGTGTCATGCGCGGCGCGCAGCTGCTGCTTGTTGCGGACGAACGCCGTCACCGGCAGCGAGAAAGGCGCCGCATGGATGCCAGCGATGGTGAAGACGCCGCTGGAGCGCAGCACCGACAGCCCGTCGGCAATCGAGGCGGTAACGCCGGTCGCCTCGATCACCCGGTCGACCTTCTCGCCAAACACCGCCTGCACAGCCGCGGCGAGGCTGGTCGACGCAAGATCGACCAGGTTGCGCAAGCCCATGCGGGCGGCGCAGTCGAGTCGAAGCTTGTCGTTGAAGCCCGCCAGCAGCACGCGGGCGCCGCGATGCTGCGCCATCCAGGCGATGGCCAGCCCGATCGGGCCGGGGCCCAGCACCAGCACCGCCTCGCCGGGCTGCACGCCGGCCACCTCCACCGCGTTCCAGGCGATGGTCAGCGGCTCGGTCAGCGCGCCCATTTCCACCGGCACGCCCTGCGGCAGCCTGAAGCAGTTGCCTGCCGGCGCCAGCACGGCCGACGAAAAGCCGCCGTCGCAATGCAGGCCCAGGATACGGCGGGCCTGGCAGTCCTGGCTGCGGCCTTCGCGGCAAGCGCGGCAGCGGCCGCAGCCGATGGTCGGCCAGGCGGTGACGGCGTCGCCGAGGGCGAAGCCGGTCACGCCCTCGCCCAGAGCCGTGACCACACCTGAGAATTCGTGGCCCAGGGTGAAGGGCATGTAGGGCGCCATGAACTCATAGCCCGGCGTCCATTCATAGGCATGGATGTCGCTGCCGCAGATGCCGGCGGCGGCGATGCGGATGGCGAGCTCGCCCGGGGCAGGGGGGGCG
>NZ_MLCO01000489.1 GCF_001982615.1 Teichococcus deserti
CACCGCGTCCGGCGCCTATCTGGCAGGCCGCTTCGCCACCGCCGAGACCGACACCGCCGCCGCCGCCGACCAGCTGAACGAGGCGCTGCGCCTCGCGCCCGAGGAGGCCGAGGTGCTGAACCGCGCCTTCCTGGCCAATGTGCTGGACGGCCGGCCGGACGCGGCCCGCTTGGCCCGCCGCCTGCCGCAGAGCGAGCTGGCCGGCATGCTGCTGGCCGGCAGCGACGCCATGGCCGGCCGCTGGGACCGCGCCGAGGCGCGGCTGCGCGGCATGCCGCGGACCGGCGCCGCCCAGGTGCTGCAGCCGCTGCTGCTGGCCTGGAGCCAGGCCGGCGCCGGCAACACCGATGCGGCGCTGGCCACCTTGAAGCCGCAGATCGAGGGCAGCCGGCTGCGGGGTCTCGCCGCCCTGCATGGCGCGATGATCGCCGATCTGGCCAACCGCCCGCGCGAGGCGGAGCGGCTGGTGCGGCTGGCCATCGCCGAATCGCCGGAAGCCAATCTGCGCATGATCCAGGTCGCCGCCGGCATCCTGGCCCGGGCGGGCAAGGAATCCGAGGCGACCCAGCTGATCACCGCGCTGGCCGCCGTCGGCGACGACCTGTCGCTGGTCAGCGCGCCCGAGGTGCGGCGCCGGC
>NZ_MLCO01000490.1 GCF_001982615.1 Teichococcus deserti
GGCCCCAGCAGGGCGCGCGGCGGGCCGGGCGGGGTGGTGTCGGGGCGGGGCGCCATCCCGGCGGCCTCCAGCAGAGCGGCGGCGCCATGCTCCGCCACGGCGTCGCGCAGGCGCTTATGGCCGCCAGTGGCGAAGTTCTGGACCAGCCTCGCGACGGTGGTGGGGGTAGCGGGGGCGACGGCATCGCCGGAGGCCAGGCGACACACCGCGCCATCCCCCAGCGTCACCCGGATATCCGAGGCTGTCCCGGGCTGGTCGGGCGTGTCCAGCGTGATGCCGAACTTCGCCGCCAGACCGGAGGCCTGCCGCAGCATGGCCTCCAGCGCCGCGATCCAGCCGTGATCCGCGACCGGCAAAGGCGGGGTGCAGAGGTTGCGCTGGGCTTCCTCCGCCGGATCGGGCCAGGCGAGGCCCTCCGCCAGCAGCGCCTGCGCCACCGGCTCCAGCTGGTTTGCGGCCAGCCCGCGCAGCTGCAGGTTGCCGCGGTTGGTCAGCTCGATCGCGCCCGGCGCCAGCGCGGCGATGCGGCGCGCCTGGGCGGCAGAGATGCGGGCGGAAAAGGGACGCACCCGCAGCAGGTGCCCGTCGCCCGACTGCATCGGCGCGAAGAGGCTGGGGCACCAGCCCTTCACCGCGCTCATCCCGCCAGGCTTTCGGCGACGTCGTTGCGGCGGGGGTGCCACAGCCGGCGCGCCCGGGCCTCGTCGAATCGTCTCTGCAGGGCCGCCAGCGCCGCCGGGTTTTCCCGCGCCAGGAAGTCGCGCGTCTCGGCGTCGCCCAGCGTGGCGTCGAAGAGAAGATCGAACTGCCGGTCGAAGCGCTGGCCCAGCGTCGCCGCAAAACCGTGCAGCGCCTCGATGCTGCGCGCGATCTCGGCGGCGCCGCGATAGCCATGCCGGCGCATGCCGGCGATCCAGGCCGGGTTGGCGGCGCGGCCGCGGATGGTGCGGGCGATTTCTTCCTCGACGCGCCGCAGAACCGGCCGGTCCGGCGCCGCCGTGTCGGCGTGGTACAGCACCGGGGCGCCGCCCAGCATCGCCGCCGCCGCCGCGAAGCCGCCGGCATGGGCGGCGTAATCCGGGCTGTCGAGCAGGTCGAGCTCGGCATGGTCCTGGGCATGCAGGAAGGCGTCGGCGGCGGCCACGCGCTGGGCCAGCGCCTCGGGGGCAGCGGTGTCCAGCCCTTTGCCGAAGGCGGTGGAGGATCCCTCCAGCCAGGCGCGGCCGAGGCTGGCGCGGTCGTCCCAGCGGCCGCTGGCCAGCCGGTCCTCGAGCCCGGTGCCATAGCTGCCCGGGGCGGCGCCGAAGATGCGCGCGGTGGCGAGCCGCTGCGCCATGCCCTGCAGCCCGCGCGCCGCCTCGGCCAGCGGGTTCCAGTCGGGGGACTCTTCACGCGCGGCGACCGCGCGCACGGCTTCATCGAACAGCGCGATCTGGGCGGGGAAGGCGTCGCGGAAGAGACCCGAAATGCGGAGCGTGACGTCGATGCGCGGCCGGTCGAGCTCGGCCAGCGGCAGGATCTCGATGCCGGTGACGCGGCCCGAGGCCTCGTCCCAGACTGGCTTCGCCCCCAGCAGCAGCAGCGCCAGCGCTAGTTCTTCTCCCCCCGTGCGCAGCGTCGCGCTGCCCCAGAGGTCGATCACCATCCGCCGCGGCCAGTCGCCCTGCTCCTGCCGGTGGCGGCGCAGCAGCTCTTCCGCCGCGCGGCCGGCCAGCACCAGCGCGGCCCGGGTCGGCACCCCGCGCGGGTCGATGGCGAACAGGTTTCTTCCTGTTGGCAGCACGTCGGCCCGGCCGCGGCTGGGGGCGCCGGCGGGGCCTGGGGCGACGAAGCGCCCGTCCAGCCCGGCGAGCAGCGCGTCGCGCTCGGCCTCCGGGCTGGCCAGCAGGGTCGCGCGGTCGAAGCCGGGCGCACCGGTGGCGATGGTCTGCTCCAGCAGCGCCGCGCGGTCGGGGTCGGGCGCGCGGCCGAAGACATGCAGCCCGTCGCGGATCTGCATTTCCTTCACGTCGCAGAGCCAGGCGTCGAGCCGGGCGAGCGTCTCTTCCTCGGGCAGGTCGCTCGGGATCTTGCCCTCCTCGAGCAGCCCGGCTGCGGCGGCGCGCTCCAGAATGTCGCGGCGAAGAAGAGAAGTCCGGCGGCGGTCGAGCCCGTCGGCGGCAGCATAGTCGTCGATCAGCCGCTCCAGCTCGGAGGCCGCGCCATGGCTGCCGGCGGCGCGCAGCGGCGGCGTCAGATGGCCGATGGTCACCGCGCCCAGGCGGCGCTTGGCCATAGCGGCCTCGCCCGGGTTGTTGACGATGAAGGGATAGAGCATCGGCAGCCCGCCCAGCAGCACCTGCGGCGCGCAGCTTTCCGACAGCGCGGTCGCCTTCCCGGGCAGCCATTCCAGCGTGCCATGGGTGCCGAGATGCACCAGCGCGTCGGCATGGCCGCGCAGCCACAGATAGAAGGCGATGAAGCCGTGGCGCGGCGGCGTGTCGGGGTCGTGGTAGCCGGCGCTGCGGTCCAGCGCGCTGCCGCGATCCGGCTGCACGGCGATGATCGCCTTGCCGATGCGCAGATGCCGCTGGGCAAATTGCACGCCGATCAGCGCAGGGTCGTCGGCAGGCGGCCCCCAGGCGGCGGTTACCGCTTCCCGCAACGGCGTCGGCAATTTTTCGAAACGCGCTTCGTAGTCGGCGAGCGACAGGAAGGGCGTCGGCGTTCCTTCCGTCAGCGGCTTCGACAGGCTTTCGGGAAAGGGTCCGTCGCCCAGATCGTAGCCGGCGTCACGAAGATCGCCGAGCAGCGCAGACAGGCTGGCGAAGGAATCGAGGCCCACCGCATGCCCGGCCTGCCCGCCCACCGCGGGATAGTCGGACAGCAGCACCGCCACCCGCCGTTCGCCGCGCGCCAGGCCGGACAGCCGCGCCCAGCCCAGCGCACGGTCGGCGGCGAGCGCCACGCCCCCGGCATCCGGTTGCGACAATTGCGGGACATAGCCGAGGCCTTCGATCTCGGCGGTCGGGGCCTTGAAGCCGATGGCGGCGGTCAGCAGGCGGCCGTCGAGCTCCGGCAGCACCACCTGCATCGCGAGAGCCGTCTGCGACAGCCCGCGGGTCGAGCC
>NZ_MLCO01000491.1 GCF_001982615.1 Teichococcus deserti
TGCTGCTGCTGGACGAGCCGCTGTCCAACCTCGACGCCAATCTGCGCCAGGAGGTCGCGCGCGAGATCCGCCGGCTGCAGCGCGCCGCCGGGCTGACCGCGCTGATGGTCACGCATGACCAGGACGAGGCCATGGCCATGGCGGACCGGCTGGTGGTGATGGATCGCGGCCGGGTGCAGCAGGTCGGCCCGCAGGAGGCGCTCTACGAGGCGCCGGAAAACCCTTTCGTCGCCCGCTTCATCGGCCACAGCAACCTGCTGCGCGGCAGCTTGCGCGACGGCTGCCGGCTGCGCCTGGGCGAGGGCGTCGTGTGCCATCTGGCGCAGCGCTATCCGCTCGACGGGGATGTCACGCTCGCGCTGCGGCCGGAGCGCATCCGCCTGCTGCGGCCGGGCGATGCGGCGACGCCGCGGCTGACGCTTGCCGTCGAGGACGCCACCTATGTCGGCGCCCATGTCGAATATCTGCTGGCACTGCCCGGCGGCGGGTCGCTGATCCTGCACCAGCCCACCACCGGCCAGGCCGAGGCGCCGCGCCTGGCGCCCGGCAGCCGCGCTGCATTGACCTGGGATTGTGGCAGCGAGCGGGTGTTCGACGCCGCTGGCCGGGCGCTGGCCGCGGCCGGGCCGTCGCCTGCCTTCGCCTCCGCCTGAACCTTTCCGCTCAGCCGAGGAGTCGCCTTCGATGGACACGCTCTCGCTTCCCCGACGCGGCCTGCTGCGCCTCGGCGCCGGCGCCGAGGCGCAGCAGGCCGCGTCGGGGAAGCGAG
>NZ_MLCO01000492.1 GCF_001982615.1 Teichococcus deserti
CCCGGCGCCCGCCGCGCCGGCCGCAGCGCCCGCCCCCATCGAGTGAGACGGCCCATGATCCAAGTCCCGCGCGCCCAGCCCGCCCACAAGATGCTGACCGCCCGCCTGGCGGAGCTGCACCGCACGCTGCTCAACGCGCAGGCCATCGGCCACCCGGCGGCCAACAACCCCTACGCCCTGCTGCAGGCGGTGATGCACGACCCCGCCTTCGCCTGGCTGCGCGCCTATTCCGACCTGATCCTGCGCATCGACGAGGCCGGGGCCAAGGGCGCGACCCCCTCGGCCGAAGCCATGCAGGACTTCCTGGCAGGGGCCACCGAGCTCACCGAAGGCGACAACGAGACCCAGTCGAAGACCCGCAACTTCCTGCTGCGCCGGGACGTGGCCCAGGCCCACGGCGCGCTGCGGGAAGTGCTGGTGGAATTGCGGCGGAGCCTTTCGCAGTAGGCGAAGGCAAGCCGAAGGCCAGGGGGAATGAATTCCCCCTGGACCCC
>NZ_MLCO01000493.1 GCF_001982615.1 Teichococcus deserti
GCCCCGGCCCAGCAGGCCGAGGCCCCTGCCGCCCCGCCGCCGCCGGCCATGGCCGCCGTCATCGCCGCCGCCCGCCCGCTGCGCGCCGGCAACCTGCTGGGCCCCGACGACCTGTCGCGGCTGGAGCTGCCGCCCGGCAGCATCCCCGCCGGCGCCCGCCCCGATACCCCGGCCGAGCGGACCGAGCTGATCGGCGCCATGCTGCGCCATTCGATGGAGGCGGGGCAGCCGCTGCGCGCCGGCGAGGATGTCATCCGCCCCGGCGACCGCGGCTTCCTGGCCGCGGTGCTGGCGCCCGGCATGCGCGCTGTCAGCATCGGCGTCGACGCGGTGACCGGCACCGCCGGGCTGATCTGGCCGGGCGACCGCGTCGACCTGCTGCTGTCCCAGGCACTGGACGCGCAGAGCCTGCCCGCCACCCGCCGCGTCGCCGGCGAGACCGTGCTGGCCGATCTGCGCGTCGTCGCCATCGACCAGCGGCTGGTGCAGGGCGCGGTCAACCTGGACAACGCCACCGGCGGCGACCGCGGCAACCGCACCGTGACGCTGGAGGTCACCCCCGCCCAGGCCGAGCGCGTCGCCGTGGCCAACCGGCTGGGCCGGCTGGCGCTGACCGTGCGCGCCGCCCTGCCGGAGCCGCAGGCCCTGCCCGGCGTGCCGCCGCGGCCGCCGCTGACCTGGAGCGGCGATGTCTCGGCCGCGCTGCAAGACCCTGGAAACCAGACCGGGACCATACTGCGCCTGTTCCAGGGTCCCGCCAAAGCCGAGGAGATCCGTTTCTGATGCGCTTCCCGCCCGCCCTGCCGGACAATCCGGCGCGCCGCCCCGGTCAGAATGGCCCGGCGTCGCTGCGACCGGCGTCGCTGCGATCGGCGTCGATGCGACCGGCGTCGATGCAACCGGCGTCGATGCTCCTGGCTTTGCTGCTCGCCCCGGGCCTGGCCGCCGCCCAGCGCGGCCCTGCCCCTCGCCCGCAGGAGGTCGCAGTGCCCTCCCAGCCCGGCGCCCTGCTGCTGGAGGCCGGGGCGGGCCGCGTCGTCACCCTGCCCGCGCCCGCCGCCAGCCTTTTCGCCGCCGACCCCAAGGTGGCCGAGGTGCGGCCGGCCAGCCCCACCAGCCTCTTCGTCTTCGGCGTGGCGCCCGGCCGCACCACCATCGCCGCCATGGACGCGACCGGCCAGCCGCTGGCGCAGTACCAGGTGATGGTCCGCCCCGGCAGCTTCGGCGCCGAGGAGGCGCAGGCCGCGCTGAACCGCCTGCTGCCCGGCCGCGCCTTGCGGGTCGAGGCGCGGCCCGGCGGGCTGCTGCTCTCCGGCAGCGTGGCGCAGCCGGCCGAGGCCGAGCAGGCGCTGTCGCTGGTCCGCGGCTTCGCCGCCGCAGGCCAGAGCGTCGAGAACCGCCTGGCGGTCGAAGGCCCGGCCCAGGTCAATCTGCGGGTGCGCGTGGCCGAGGTCTCGCGCGAGGTGACGCGGCAATTCGGCCTGGACTGGCAGGCGATGGGCTCGATCGGCCGCTTCGCCATCGGCGCCCTGACCAACAACTCGCTGGCCGATCCGACCAACCTGCCCGGCCGCTACAGCGCCGGCTACAACGGCGCGGTCAATCTGAACGGCATCATCGACGCCCTGGCCCAGGACCGGCTGATCAATGTGCTGGCCGAGCCCAACCTGACGGCGCTGTCCGGCGAGACCGCCAGCTTCCTGGTCGGCGGCGAGTTCCCGATCCCGGTCGGCCGCCGCTATGACCAGATCAGCATCGAGTTCAAGCAATACGGCATCAGCCTGGCCTTCGTGCCGACGGTGATGCAGCCGGGGCGCATCAGCCTGCGCGTCCGCCCCGAGGTCAGCGAGCTGTCCGAGCAGGGCGCCATCCGCCTGTCGGCCGACAATTCCAGCCTGCAGATCCCGGCCCTGACCGTGCGCCGCGCCGAGACCACGATCGAGCTCGGCAGCGGGCAGAGCTTCGCCATCGCCGGGCTGATGCAGGACAGCCAGCGCACCACCGGCCGCGCCGTGCCCTGGATGGGCGAGGTGCCGGTCCTCGGCGCCCTGTTCCGCTCCGACCGCTTCCAGCGCAGCGAGACCGAGCTCGTGATCGTCGTCACCCCCTATCTGGTGCGCCCCGTGAGCGACCCGGCCGCGCTGCGCAGCCCGGCCGCCGGGCAGGCCCCGGCGGACGATGCCGAGCGGATCCTGCTGTTCCGCCAGTTCGCCCGGCGCGACGCGCCGCCCTTGCCGCCGCCGCCCGGCGATGCCGGCTTCATCCTGCGCTGAGGAGGCGGCGTTGCGGAACACCACGCTGCTGCTGCTGACGCTGGCCGGATGCGGCGCGATGGACCCCTATGACCGGCCCGGCACCTGGCGGCCCGGCCAGGTGAACGAGGCCAATCTGCAGCAGATGCTGGCCGATCCGGCGCATCGCGCCTGGGGCGAGGGCTCGCGCACCACCGACGGCGCCATCGCCGCCGCCGCGATCGAGCGGCTGCGCGAGGGCAAGCCGCGGCCGCTGCCCGAGATCACCATGGGCCGCCACAACGGCGGGGGCAGCAACTGATGGCCGGCGAACGCCGCGAGGGCAGCGAGGAAGCCGGCGCCCGCAAGCCGCTGATCGGCTTCGCCCGCGACGCCGCGACCGAGGCGGCGCTGCGCGAGGGCTTCGCCGAGGCCTTGCCCGGCGGCGCCGACATCCGCCGCGGCAGCCTGCAGGACGCCATCGCCGCCATGCGGCAGGAGCCGACGCCGCAGCTGTTGCTGGTCGATGTCAGCGGCGAGGCGCAGCCGCTGGCCGGCCTCGAGGATCTGGCGCATGTGCTGGAGCCCGATGTCCGCGTGCTGGTGGTCGGCGAGCGCGAGGACATGGATTTCTACCGCCGCCTGACCCGCGGCCTTGGCGTGCACGAATACCTGTTCAAGCCGCTGGTGCCGGAGATCGTGGCGCGGCTGTTCGCCACCGCCCTGGGCGGGCTGAGCCCGGTGGCCGAGGGCGGCATCCGCGGCGGCCGCGTCATCACCGTGACCGGCGCGCGCGGCGGCAGCGGCGCCAGCACCGTCGCCGTCAACCTGGCCTGGCATCTGGGACAATTGGAACGGCGGCACAGCCTGCTGCTGGACACCGACCTGCATTGCGGCGCGGCGGCGCTGCTGCTGGGCGGCAAGCACAGCCCGGCGCTGCGCGAGGCGCTGCAGAGCCCCGAGCGCCTGGACGAGCTCTATGTCGAGCGCGCGGTGCAGCCGGTCGGCCCCCGCCTTGGCCTGCTGCAGCCCTTCCTCCGCCGCCAGCAGGCCAAGGCGGGGGCCGACCGGCTGCACCGCGCGCTCGA
>NZ_MLCO01000494.1 GCF_001982615.1 Teichococcus deserti
GCAGGCGCCCGCCCGGCCGCCGCCGGGGCAGCGGGTCGCCCTGGCCGACGAGGCGGCGTTTTCATTCCTCGACCCGCATGTGGTCGAGGGCTGGCGGGCGGCGGGGGCAACGCTGCATCCCTTTTCGCCGCTGGCCGACGAGCCCCCTCCCCCCGGCTGCGACGCCTGCTGGCTGCCCGGCGGCTATCCGGAGCTGCATGCCGGCAGGCTCGCCGCCGCCGGGCGGTTCCTCGGCGGGCTGCGGCGGTTCGCGGAAGACCACCCGGTGCATGGCGAATGCGGCGGCTACATGCTGCTGGGACAGGGGCTGGAGGATGCCTCCGGCCAGCGCCATGCCATGGCCGGTCTGCTGGGCCATGCCACCAGCTTCGCCCGCCGCAGGATGAACCTGGGCTATCGACAGGCGGTGCTGCTGGCCGACGGGCCGCTGGGCCGCGCCGGCGCCGTGCTGCGCGGTCACGAGTTCCACTATGCCACCGTCACCGAGCCGGGGGACGACGCGCCGCTGGCCGCGCTCAGCGACGCCGCCGGCAAGGCGCTGGGCCCGGGCGGGGCGCGGCGCGGGCGGGTCTCCGGCAGCTTCTTCCACGCCATCGCGCAGCAGGACGCCTGACATGCTTTTCTCGGATCTGGCGGCGCTGCGCGGGGCCATTGCGTCCCTGCCGGCCGGGGTGGAAGGCGCTGCCGCCGCGGTCGCCACCCGGCAGGCGCGGCTGACCAAGCCGCCCGGCAGCCTGGGCCGGCTGGAGGCGCTGGCGGCCTGGCTGGCGCGCTGGCAAGGGCGCGCGCAGCCGCGGCTGGAGCATGTCCAGGTGCTGGTCTTCGCCGGCAACCACGGCGTCACGGCGCAGGGGGTTTCGCCCTACCCACCCGCGGTCACCGCGCAGATGGTGGAGAATTTTTCAGCCGGTGGTGCTGCGATCAACCAGCTCTGCGCGGTGGCCGGGGCCGCGCTGCAAGTGGTGCCGCTGCGGCTGGAGACGCCGACGGCCGACTTCACCGCCGGCCCCGCGATGGATGAACGCGAATTCCTGCAGGCGGTGAACCAGGGCGCCGCGGCGCTGCCGGCGCGGCTGGACCTGCTGTGCCTGGGCGAGATGGGCATCGGCAACACCACCGCCGCCGCGGCCATGGCGGCGGCGCTGTTCGGCGGCGGGGGCGCGGATTGGGCCGGGCGCGGCACCGGCGTCGACGATGCCGGGCTGGCGCGCAAGGTGTCCGTCATCGATGCCGGGCTGGCGCGGCATCCCGCGGCGCGGGCCGATCCGCTGGAGGCCGCGCGCTGCCTGGGCGGGCGGGAGCTGGCGGCCATCCTGGGAGCCACGCTGGCCGCCCGGCTGCGGGGTGTGCCGGTGCTGCTGGACGGCTTCGCCGCCTGCACCGCCGCGGCGCCGCTGGCCGTGCTGGCGCCGGGCGGGCTGGACCATGCGGAGGTCGCGCATCGTTCGGCCGAGGCGGGGCATGGCCGGCTGCTGGCGGCGCTGGAGAAGGTGGCGCTGCTGGATCTGGGGATGCGGCTGGGAGAAGCCTCGGGCGCGGCGCTGGCGGTGCCGCTGCTGCGGGGGGCCCTGGCCTGCCACCAGGGGATGGCCACCTTCGCCGAGGCCGGGGTGGCGGAAGCGCCGTGAGGGAACGCCTCGCCGAGCTGGGCGCCGCCTTCGGGCTGCTGACGCGGCTGCCGGTGGGGTGGCTGCCGCAGCCTGCCGATACGGCGGGGTATGCGCGGGCGGTCTGGGCCTATCCGCTTGCCGGCGCTGTTCTCGGCGCGCTGGCGGGCGGGGTGCAGGCG
>NZ_MLCO01000495.1 GCF_001982615.1 Teichococcus deserti
CCAGCTCGTCCGGATGCGAGGCGCCGTCGAGGAAGGAAAAATTCGAGCGCGCCGCGACCTCCACATAGGTCACGGCAGATGCCCGTGCAGCAGCCAGCGCCCGCCGGCGCGGCAGAGCCAGAGCCGCTCGCCCGAGGCCAGCTCGACCCGGTGATAGTCGCGTGGGGGGGTGTCGGGCGGGGCGCGCCACCATTCGGGCTCGCGCCGCATCGGGCCCTGCCGCGCCACCACCGCCTGCAGCCCGCCGCGCCAGGGCAGGTGCAGCGGCAACTCGGGCGGCAGGTCCGCGGGAAGGTCAAGCAGGAAGGGCTCGCGCAGCAGCAGCACCGGGGCGGGGACCGCGCCCCAGCCGGGCGGGCGCGGCGGGATCGCGGCCTGGGCCGGCAGGGCGCGCTGCATCCGTTCCGGCCAA
Source organism: Teichococcus deserti (assembly GCF_001982615.1). GTDB lineage: Bacteria > Pseudomonadota > Alphaproteobacteria > Acetobacterales > Acetobacteraceae > Pseudoroseomonas > Pseudoroseomonas deserti. The sequence goes on from NZ_MLCO01000495.1 coordinate 413, forward strand.
TGGCTGGGCTGCGGCCCGGGGCGGCGCAGCCGCAGCCGCTGGCCCAGCCGGTCGAGCAGCTGCGCCAGGGATTCCGCCGCCGCGGCGCTGCCTCCCTCCCCCAGCCGCAGCCCGGCCTGGCGGCCCATGGACAGCGGATCGGCGGCCCAGGCCTCCAGCGCCATGCGCTCGAAGCCCAGCTCCGGCCGCAGGCTGCCCAGCGGCTCGGCGAAAAGCCGCAGCAGATGCGCCGGCTCGCGCGTCGGCAGGCCGGTGCCGATCGCCAGGGCCTGCAGCGTGCCGTCGCCGCGCCAGGCGGTCAGCCCCAGCCGCCGCGCGCCCAGCCCGGCGCCATGCAGCCGGGCGCAGAGCGCGGCCAGCAGCCGCTCCAGCACCGCCTCGATCCCCGTTCGGGTCAGCACCGGCTCGAGCAGGGAGAGGGTGACGCGCAGGTCGGGCGGCGGCACGGCAGGGGTCAGCGGCAGGCTGCGGCGGCCGGTGGCGGCGTCCAGCGCCTGCATGAAGCCGAGGCCGAAGCGGCGCTGCAGCGGCGCGCGCGGCTGGCGCAGCAGGTCGTCCAACCGGCGCAGGCCGAGGCGGGACAGCGCCGCCTGCAGGCTGCCCTCCAGCCGCAGCGCCGGGCCGATCGGCAGCGGGGCGACCATCTGCGCCTCCTGGCCGGAGCGGATCACCGGATTGTCGCGCCGAGCGCGGGCGAGCGCCGCGGCGCTGCCCGGCTGCCCCGCCACCGCGCCGCGCGCCGCGATGCCGGCGGCGCGCAGCCGGGCGCAGGCTTCCTCCAGCAGCGCTGCCTCGCCGCCGAAGAGATGCGCGCAGCCGGTGATGTCGAGCAGCAGCCCGTCCGGCGGATCGGCCGCCGCCAGCGGGGTCCATCGCCGCGCCCAGAGGGCGAGCGCCTCCAGCGCCGCGGCGTCGGCCGCCGGATCGGCGGGATGCAGCAGCAGGTCGGGGCAGATCGCCTGGGCATCGGCCAGGGCCTGGCCAGCCAGCAGCCCGATCCGGGCGGCGGCGGCATCCACCGCGGTCAGCAGGCGGCGGCTGCTCTGGCGATCCCAGGCGGCCAGCGGCTGGTCGGGCGGCAGCTCCGGCAGGGTCCGGCGCAGCCGGTCGGTGGGCAGGTCGGGCAGGTGCAGCGCCAGGAAACGGCGGCCGCCGCCGAAAGCCAGACCAGGGTTGTCGTGGGGGTTGTCGTGGGGGTCGTCGCGGGAGCCGCCTTGGGGGCCGTCCTGGGCGGTGGTCATGGCTCCCGCACCAGCCCGGCCGCGGCGCCGCGCCAGGCCACCGGCCAGGGTCCGCCCGGGGCGCCGCCGCGCTGGCGCAGCAGGGTCAGCGACCAGCGCGGCCCGGCCAGCCCGTCGGGCCGCGGCGCCACCCGCCAGCGGGTGGTGGCGGCCGAGGGGTTGGGCAGCCCCCCCTGCCTCGGCACCGGACGCAGCAGCAGGCCGAGCCCGCCGCCCGCCTCGGCGGCCAGCTGCAGCCGGCGGGTGGCGGTCAGGTCGAGCGGCGCCGGCTCCCCGGCCCAGCCGGCGACCAGCAGGGTGGCCGACAGCCCGGGGCAGCGCAGCGCCTCCTCCATCGCCCAGAGCGCGTCGGGCCAGTGCGGCGCCTGGGCCAGCAGCAGCCGCTCCGGCGGCAGGCCGCAGCCGAGCAGGCCGGAGGGCCAGGGCTGCAGCGCGCCGCTGCCGGCGGTGATCCACAGCACCATGCCGCTGTCATGGCCGCGCAGGCTGGCGCCCAGCAGCGTGGCGCAGAAGGCGGCGCCGCTGCCGGGAGCATCGGCCAGCACCTCATGGAAGGCGGCGCGGGCCAGGCCGCCGGCGGCCTGGCCCGCGCCGCCT
>NZ_MLCO01000496.1 GCF_001982615.1 Teichococcus deserti
CGCGTAATGTCGTCGGCGGCGTCAGAGGTGTAAAAGGGACAGGCCCTGGAACAGCTCCAGGCCGCCGGCGTGCGGCTGATCCTGTCCGGCCACCTGCACCGCGGCTATGTCCGGCTGCACCGCGGCACCAGCCGCGCCACCGGCCCAGGCGGCCATGCCCGGCCGGAGCTGCTGGTGGTCCAGGCCGGCTCGGCCATCTCAACCCGCCTGCGCGGCGAGCCCAACGCCTACAACCGGATCATCATCCAGGACGGCCACGCCCGCATCGAGCCCCGCCGCTGGAGCGGCTCCGCCTGGGTCAGCGCCGCGGCGCCCGCCTGGCCCCTGGAGGTGCTGGCGGAGCAGGCGAAGGCCGCGGAATAAGGTCGGGGAAATGAATTTCCCCCGCGCAGACGTATCCGTTTGCGCGATCTTTTTTCTGTCTGTTGGCCGTCGGGGACACAGTCGCTTCACCACAAGCGACACCAGGGCATCGCGGCGGGACGCCATTGCCTGGAATGGGCGCGCGCCGACAGGTCGTGCTGCTGATGGGCCGTTTCGCCCGCCGTCCCCACGTGGACATGGCAATCTGACAGAAAGAAGAAGGGGTCCAG
>NZ_MLCO01000497.1 GCF_001982615.1 Teichococcus deserti
GGCGCGGCGGGCATCGGCCAGCCGCTGCTGCATCAGCGGGTCGTTCGGGAAGAGGCGCAGATAGGCCTCGATGCCGCCGGCCGCCTCGGGGGCCAGGGCCTCCCATTGCAGCGCGTCGCGCCAGGCGGCGCGGGCGTCGCCCATGGGATCCTGCTGCTGGGCATCGGGCTGCTGGGCCAGGGCCTGCAGCCGGCGGATACCCTCCGAGCGCGAGCCCTCGCGATAGGTCATGATCCGGGCGAGCGCCAGCGGCAGCCGGCGATCCGCCGGATGCTTCGCTGCCAGCAGGGCGACGGCCTCGCGCGCCTCCGGGTGACCGTCCGGCGTGCCGGCCAGCGTCTGGTAGTATTCGATGGCGAAGGCCGCCGGCGGCACCGGGCCGCCGAACAGCTTCCTGTACAACGCCACCGATTCGACGGAGAGGCCCTGCTGCGCCAGGCGCCGCGCCTCGGCGATCTGCGCGGGATCGAGCGAGGCGCCGCG
>NZ_MLCO01000498.1 GCF_001982615.1 Teichococcus deserti
GTGGTCATGCCGGATGCCGCCGGCAACGACCTGGTGCGGGCGGCGGCCATCGCCACCTCCTGGTTCGCGGTGCAGGCGGATTACCGCGGCGCCAATTTCCCGGTCAGCGCCAGCGTGCCGCCGCGCGGCAATGCCATGGTGCTGGTCGCCGGCAATGAGGGCGTCCCCGGCGTCACCCTGCCGCGCTTCGAGGGCCCGACGCTCGCCGTGGTGCCGAACCCGGCCGACCCGACCGCGATGCTGCTGGTGGTGGGCGGCCGCACCGGCGCCGAGGCGGCCTCGGCCGCGCAGGCCCTGGCGGTCGGCCGCCAGGCGCTGTCCGGCGAGCTGGCCCAGGTGCAGCCGCCCGAGATCCCGGTGCGCAACGAATACGATGCGCCGCGCTGGGTCCGCACCGACCGCCCGGTCCGCTTCGGCGAGCTGGTCGATCCGTCGGAGCTGCAGAGCTACGGCTTCGCCCCGGGCGCCATCGCCATTCCCTTCCGCACCGCGCCCGACCTCTATACCTGGCGCGAGCGGTCGCTGCCGGTGGATGTCCGCTTCCGCGCGCCCCCGGGCCCGGTGATGGACGTGGCCGTGTCGCGGCTCGACGCCTCGCTGAACAATATCTACCTGAAGTCCTTTCCGCTTCGTGAAGTGGAGCCGGGCTGGCCCTGGAGCTGGGTGGCGCGCAACACCGGCCTTGGCGCCCTGCCGGATCGCGGCGAGGGCCAGGTCGGCCTGCCGCCCTATCTGGTCTTCGGCCAGAACGAGCTGCAGATGCGCTTCGACATGCGCCCGCTCAACCGCGGCGACTGCATCTCCATCCCGGGCGACATCCGCGCCTCGATCGACCCGGACAGCACCATCGACCTGACCCGCGGCTACCGCTTCACCGAGATGCCCAACCTGGCGCATTTCGCCGGCTCGGGCTTCCCCTTCACCAAGATGGCGGATTTCTCGACGACCGCCCTGGTGCTGCCGGAGCGCGCCAACACGCTGGAGCTGTCGGGCGCCTTCACCCTGCTGGGCAAGCTGGCCGCCAATGTCGGCTACCCCGCGGCGCGCATCGCCGTGGTCCGCCCGGCCGGCCTCGAGACGGTCACGGACCGGGAGCTGCTGGTGGTCGGCGCGCTCGGCCGGCAGCCGGCGCTGGCGCAGCTGCTCGGCCAGGGCAGCCCGCTGCAGGTCGATGGCGGCCGCGTCAGCGTGGCGCTGCCGACCGCGCTGGAGAGCTTCCGCAACCTGTTCCTGACCGACGACCGGCAGATGGACCGGCAGCGCCTGGAGGCGGTGCTCGCCACCCCGGGCGAGGCCACCGGCATGCTGATCGGCTTCGAGAGCCCGCTGAAGGGCAACCGCTCGGTCATCGCGCTGACGGGCACCAACCCGCAGGGCATGGAGGCCATGGTCACCGCCCTGCGCGACCCGGAGATGCAGCCGCGCATCCAGGGCGACCTGGCGCTGCTGTCCGGCGGCCGCATGACCTCCTATAAAGTGAATCGAAATTACACGGTGGGTCACCTTCCGGTGCATCTCATGCCGCAATTCTGGCTGGGCAAGCGGCCGGACCTGCTGCTAGGCCTCGTCCTGGTGGCGGCGCTCTGCATCGCCATCCCGACCTACTGGCTGCTGCGCCGCCGCGCTGCCCTTCGGCTGAGGACCAGGACGCAATG
>NZ_MLCO01000005.1 GCF_001982615.1 Teichococcus deserti
CTCCGCGGCGCCGCCGCGCGCGACGGCGCCGCGGAGAGCAGCCCCGGCAGCGGATCGCGCCCCGGCGACGCCGCATCGCCTGTCCTGGTCACCAATCCCGGTTTCCGCACCCGCCCGCAGCCCGCTGAATATCCCGCCCGCGCGCTGGAGATGGGCCAGACCGGCAGCGTCACCCTGCGCGCCCTTGTCGCCCCGGATGGCGAGACGCGGACCACCCGGGTGCATCGCTCTTCCGGCTCGTCGCTGCTCGACCAGGCGGCGCTGGCGGCGGTGCAGCGCTGGCAGTTCCGCGCCGCCTCCGTCGGCGGCCGCCCGGTCCATGCCTGGGTCGAGGTGCAGGTGCATTTCCGCCTGCAATAGGCGGCGGAAAGAGGGAACGAAGCATGGCCTTGGCCCCTGGCGGTTTATTGAGAATGATTCTAAGTTACATTCGCATCACAACGTCACACAGGGTTTCCATGCTCCGCTTCCCTCTGAGACTGGCGCTGCTCGGCAGCTGCCTGGTCTTGCCTTCCTTTGCGCCAGCGCTCGGCCAGACGACCACCCAGACCGTCGCCGAGCCCGTCGCCGTCCAGATCGACGATGCAGGGCAGGGGCAAGGGCTGGAAGCGCTGGCGCCGACCGTCCTGCCCGGCGTCAACACCACGGCCACCCGCAACAGCCGGCTGCTCTTCGACACGCCGGCGGTGGTCGACATCATCCCCGGCCGCGACCTCGAGCGGCGCATGGCGCGCGACATCCAGGACGTGTTCCGCTACACGCCCGGCGTCAGCGTCAACCAGCAGACCAGCGGCACCGATCCCTTCGGCAGCCTGGGCGGCATCTCCGTCCGCGGCGTCGGCGGCAACCGCGTGCTGACCATCATCGACGGCGCCCGCACCATGGAGCGCATCACCGACCAGACCCGCGACGTCGTCGAGCCCTGGCACCTGAAGCGGGTCGAGGTCGTACGCGGCCCGGCCTCGACGCTCTGGGGCTCCGACGCGCTGGGCGGCGTGGTGCAGTATGTGACCCGCGACCCGGCCGACTATATCCAGCCCGGCCGCAGCTGGGGTGCCGAGGCGGATTCGGATTACTCCACCCTCGACCGCGGCTGGCGCAGCCGCGTCACCGGCGCCTGGCGGGCCGGCGCGTTCGAAGGCATGATCGCCTACCAGCGGCGCCAGGCGCATGAGCAGAACCGCAACAACTCGCGCTCGCCCGACGGCATCTGGAACTGCACCCGCGCCGCCGTCGCGCTGCCCTGCAACCGGCTGAACCCGGCCGACATCAATTCCGATTCGCTGCTCGGCAAGCTGGTCTGGAACGCGGCGCCCAACAACCGCTTCCGCCTGACCGCCGAGAGCATGCAGCGCGTCACCACCGTCGACCAGCGCTTCGACCTGGGCCCGGCGACCGGCGGCATCACCAACCTGTCGCGCGAGCGCAAGCAGTTCCTCGACCGCTACCGCCTCGGCCTCGACCAGGAATGGACCCCGGGCCTGGGCTGGCTGGATGCGCTGCGCTGGCAGGTCGGCTACCACCCGCAGGAGCTGCGCCGCACCGGCGTGCAGATCCGCCGCCTGGCCAATGGCCAGCTCGGCCGCGTCGAGGATGAGCTGCAGTACAGCGAGGACTTCTGGCAGGGCGACGTCCAGCTGAATTCGTCTTTCAGTGTCCTCGGCATGCGCCACGCCCTGACCTATGGCGTCCAGGGCAGCTTCACCGAGACCGACTACCGCCGCCGCGACGTCACCACCAACCTGGCCACCGGCGTCTCCACCGTCGCCCGCGCCGGCGGCTTCAACTTCGCCAATGGCGACACGCGGCGGCTGGATGGCTATATCCAGGACGAGATTTCCGTCTTCGGCGACCGGCTGACGGTGACGCCGGGCCTGCGTTACTCGACCTACCGCATCACCCCGCAGCCGGATGCCGACTACCGCGCCTCGCCGGGCGCCGAGCCGCGCACGCTGGATGCCGACGACCTGGCGTTGAAGCTCGGCGCCGTGCTGCGCCTGGATGAGACCTGGTCGCTCTTCGGCAATTACGGCGAAGGCTTCAAGATGCCGACCGCCGAGCAGCTCTTCACCTCGCTGCCCGGCGCCGCCTTCAACCTGGTGCCCAATCCCGAGCTGAAGCCGGAAAGCGTCCGCTCCTACGAGGCCGGGATCCGCATGCGGCTGCCGCGCGGCTATCTCAGCCTCTCGGCCTTCAACGCCCAGTACGAGGACTTCATCGAATCCCTGGTGAACATCGCCGGCACTGTCGACTACACCAGCCGCAACCTCTCCTCGGTCAAGGTCTGGGGCATCGAGCTCGCCGGCGCCTATGAGGTGGTGCAGAACTGGACGCTGCAGGCCTCGGCCTCCTGGCAGCGCGGCCGCGCCCGCGCCACCCCCACCAGCGCCAGCGCGCCCTTCGAAGGCGCCCGCCCGCTGAAGGTGGTCTCCGGCGTCAACTGGACCCAACCCGACTGGCGCACCAGCATCGACGTCACCGGCACCTTCGCCGCCGCCGCCGACGAGGCATCGACCCCGCAGCGCTACCGCACCCGCGCCTACCAGGTCTTCGACACCGTCGCGACCTGGCGGCCGGTGGAGAATGTCGAGCTCAATCTCGGCATCTTCAACCTGTTCGATGCGCGCTACATCCCGCAGGACGTGACCGGCTACGACCAGAGCCAGTTCGCCACCGCGGCGGTCAAGTCGGCCAACCCGATCGAGCTGCAGGTCGCTCCCGGCCGGTGGCTGCGCTTCGGGGCCCGTGTCATCTTCTAAGCAAGCAAGGCTGGGGGAGCGCAGCTCCCCCAGACCCCCTCAGTTTTCTTTGCACCACCACGCATCATCGCCATAGGCGTAAGCGGGCGCGCGGGCGGGCCACGCATAACGGTCCCGCAGCGCCGTCAGCCGGTTCGGCTCATAATACGACGGGACCGTCAGCCACTGCCATTGCAAGGCACGGTCCAAAAGCCGCGCGGAACGCTGCATCTCATCCACACCCTCGGCCCGCACCAACCGGTCCAGCAGCGTGTCGACGCCAGGCGACGCAAACCCCGAGAGGTTGTTGGGACCGCCGGACCCCCAGTAGCTGCGCTGCTCCTCCCCGGGCCAGGAGGAGCCGATGATGAAACGATAGATCAGGTCGAACTCGCGCTTCCGCTGCCGGTCGGTGAAGGCTGCGGCGTCCAGCACCTCCAGCGACGGCTCGATGCCGATGCGCCGCAAGCCCCGGAACCACACCGTCAGCAACGCCTGCTGCGCCGTCGACTGCGCCAGCACGCTGAAGCGCAGCGGCTGCCCCGTCGCGCGGTTCACCATGCGGCCGCGATCGTCCAGCACCCAGCCGGCCTGCTCCAGCAACGCGATCGCCCGTTCAAGCGCCGCGCGATCCCGCCCGCTGCCATCGGTCGGCGGCGGCGTCCAGGCGGCGTCATAGGCCTCGGGCGGGAACAGCTCCGGGAATTCGGCCATGGCGGCGCGCTCGGCCGCGTCCGGCGCCTCGACGGCCGCCATCGGCGAATTGCTGAAATAGGAAGAGGTCCGGCGGAAGGCGCCGTGGAACAGCGCCTTGTTGGCCCAGTCGAAATCCAGCAGCCCGGCCAGCGCCTGCCGCACGCGCACGTCGTCGAAGGGCGCGCGCCGCAGGTTGAAGGCGAAGCCGTTCATCCCCGTGACATACCAATGCGGCTGCTCGACCTTGCGCACCGCGCCGCTGCGCACGGCTTCCGCGTCATAGCCGGTGGCCCAGCGCCGCGGATCCATCTCCCGCATCATGTCGGCGCGGTCGGCCAGCACGGCTTCCAGCGCGGCCACGCGGTCGCGCAGGTACTGCACCTCCATCCGCGCGATGGTCCAGCGGCCGCGGCCCGTCGGCAGGTCGCGCGCCCACCAGTCCTCGACCCGGTCGAAGACCACGCGGCGCCCGGGCTCGACCGCGGTCACGCGATAGGGCCCGCTGCCCAGCGGCGGGTCCATGGTCAGCGCGGTGAAGTCGCGGCCTTCCCAATAATGCTTCGGCAGCACGAAGAAGCTGCCCAGCCGCGTCATCCGGTCGCGCGCCTGGGTCGGCGTCGTGCCCGCGGGCAGGTGAAAGGCGACGCTCCGGCCGTCGAGTTGCTCCAGCCGCACGCCCGCCATGGCGGCGCGGAAATGCGGCCTTCCCTTGCTCCCCAGCAGCGTCGCGCTGAACACCAGGTCCTCGGCGGTGACCGGCCTGCCGTCATGCCAGCGCGCCTGCTCCCGCAGCGTGAAGCGGATCACGCCGGCGGCCTCGTCGAGCTCCGCCTTCTCGGCCAGATGGCCATAGGCGACCAACGGCTCTTCCGGGCTGTCGACCATCAGGGTCTCGTAGACCCAGCTCCAAACGCCCATCACGAAGCGGCCGCGCAGGGTGAAGGGGTTCAGCGTGTCGAAGCTGCCCTGCAGCACGCTGCGCAGGCTGCAGGACCCCAGCGGCGCGTCCGGGTTCACATGCGGGAAATGCGAAAACCCCTCGGGCAGGGCAGGGGTGCCGTGCAGCGAGAAGGCGTCGCTCCGCGCGAGCGTCGCGGGCGCCGTGGCCAGGCTGGCCAGCAGGACGGCGGAGAGCGCCTTGCCGAGCCCCCGCTTTCGCGGATACATGCGGTTGAGAGTCATTCTCATATTCTCCCCGCCCACCGCGCAACCCGCAAGAGCCTCGCCGCATGCTGCTTCGCCTCCGCCATCCGCTGTTGCGCTATGCGGCGCGGCGCCTGCTGCTGGTGCCGCCGACCCTGCTGGCGATCCTGATCATCAATGTCGGCGTCACCCAGCTGGCCCCCGGCGGCCCGGTCGAGCATCTGATCGCCCAGCTGACCCCCGGCAACGATGATTCTGGCGGTGCCGAGCGCGTGCTCGGCGCCCCCACCGCCCTGGCGCCCGACCTCGACCCCACGATGCGCTACCGCGGCGCCGAGCGGCTGGATGCGGCCACCATCGCCGAGATCGAGCGCATGTTCGGCTTCGACCGCCCGCCGCTGGAGCGCTTCTGGCTGATGCTGAAACGCTTCCTCAGCTTCGATCTCGGCCGCAGCCTGTTCCTCGACCGCCCGGTGGCCGAGCTGCTGTGGCAGCGCCTGCCGGTCTCCGCCTCGCTCGGCGCCTGGTCGACCTTCCTGACCTATGGCATCGCCCTGCCGCTGGGGATCATCCTGGCGGTGCGGCGAGGGACGGGGCTGGATCGCGGCGCGACCTTCGCCATCGCGCTCGCCCATGCGGTGCCGGGCGTGGTGGTGGCGGTGGCGCTGCTGGTGCTCTTCGCCGGCGGCCGCGTCTTCGCCTGGTTCCCGACCGAGGGGCTGGTCTCCGCCCATTGGCAGGACCTGTCCTGGGGCGCGCGCATCCTCGACTGGCTCTGGCACCTGGCGCTGCCGGTGACGGCGCTGGTGCTGGGCGGCTTCGCCAGCCTGGCGCTGATGACCCGCAGCCTGTTCCTCGAGGAGATCGGCAAGCCTTACGTCCAGCTGGCCCTGGCCAAGGGGCTGGCAGGACGGCGCGTTCTGTTCCGCCATGTCTTCCCCAACGCCATGCTGGTGATCCTGGCCGGGCTGCCCTCGGCGCTGATCGGGCTGCTCTTCGGTGGCGGGCTGCTGGTCGAGGTGGTCTTCGGCTTGGACGGCATCGGGCTGCTCGGCTTCGAGGCCATCTCCAGCCGCGACTACCCGGTGATCTTCGGCACGCTCTGGCTGTTCACCCTGCTCGGGCTGGTGCTGCATCTGGCGGGCGACCTGCTGGCGGCGGCGCTGGACCCGCGCATCGGCTTCCAGGCCGCCGCCCGTGGCTGAGCGCCTCGCCAACGCCCGCCCCGCCGCCACCCGCCGCGCCTGGCGGGCCGGTTTTCTTCTCGTTGCCCTGGCGCTGCTGGTGGCCCCCGCCGAGTTCCTGGCGAACGACCGGCCCGTGCTGCTCTGGATGAAAGGTTCGCTGACCTCGCCGGTGTTGTCGCGCCCCACCGAGCGCGACCTCGGCGGCACCCTGTCGCTGCCGGCCGATTTCCACGACCCGCTGGTGGCGCGGCTGCTGGCGGAGCAGGGCGCCTGGGCGCTGTGGCCACCGGTGCGCAGCAACCCGGTCGACCCGGTGCATGACCTGGACGGCACGGCGCCGACGCCGCCCTCCGCCCGCCACTGGCTCGGCACCGACGAGCAGGGCCGCGACGTGCTGGCGCGCCTGATCTGGGGCACCCGGCTGTCGCTCGGCTTCGGCCTGGCGCTGACGCTTTTTTCCCTCGTCATCGGCCTGCCGCTGGGATTGCTGCAGGGGACGCTGGCCGGGCGCATCGACCTGATCGGCCAGCGCCTGACGGAAATCTGGGGCGCCGTGCCGCTGCTGATGCTGCTGATGATTCTTTCTTCGGTTTTGGCACCGGGGTTCTGGGTGCTGGCCGGCGCCATGGCGGCCTTCACCTGGATGGGCGTCGCCAGCTTCACCCGCACCGAGAGCCTGCGCCTGCGCAACCAGGATTTTGTTCGATCGGCGCGGGCGGCGGGGGCGTCCTGGCGGCGGATCATGGCGCGCCACATCCTGCCCAATGCGCTGGCACCGGTGCTGGCCTCTGCGCCCTTCCTCTTCGCCGGCGGGCTGACGGCTCTGGCGGGGCTCGACCTGCTGGGCCTCGGCATGCCGGTGGGCACGCCGTCGCTGGGCGAGCTGCTGGCCCAGGCGCGCAACAACCTGCACGCGCCCTGGCTGGCCGGGGCCGCGGTCGGCATGCTGACCTTGCTGCTGCTGCTGGCGACCCAGCTGGGCCAGGCGCTGCGCGACGCCTTCGACCCGCGGCTGCTGCCCGCCCGACGCGAAGAGATCCCTGTCGCCACCACGGCCGATCCGGACGCGGCCCTGCAGATCACCGATCTGCATCTGTCCTTCGGCAGTGTGGAGGCAGTGCGCGGCGCCAGCTTGCGCATCGCTCGCGGCGAGGCGGTGGCGCTGCTCGGCGATTCCGGCGGCGGGAAATCGGCCACCGCCGCTTTGGCCGCCGCTTTGCCGCCGCCCCAGGCGACGCGCATCGCCGGCAGCGTCCGGCTGGACGGCGTCGAGATCATCGACGCCCCGGCCGAGCAGTTGAGAAAGCTGCGCTTCGCCGCGCTGGGCATGGTGTTCCAGGAGGCCGGCGCGGCGCTGAACCCGACCCGCCCGGTGCTGCGGCAGCTGCAGGAGGCGATCGGCGCCCAGCCTGGCAGCCGGTTGGGCGAGCTGCTGGACGGGTTGGAACTGTCCGTGCTGCGCGACCGGCCGCGCGCCTTCCCGCATGAGCTCAGCGGCGGGCAGCAGCAGCGCGCAGTGCTCGCCATGGCGCTGGCGCGCGACCCGATGCTGATCATCGCCGACGAGCCCACCGCCAGCCTCGACCCCGCTTTGCGCGGCGCCGTGCTGCGGCTGCTGGACCAGGAGCGCCGCCGCCGCGGCGCCGCGCTGCTGCTGGTCACGCATGACGTCGAGGCCGCCCGGGCCGTCGCCGACCGCATCGCCGTGATGCGCGCCGGGCGCATCGTCGCCGATCTTCCGGCCGCCGCCGTCGAGGCCCAGGCCGAAGCCGCGGGCGAGGGCGATCCGGAGCTTGCCCGCCTGCTGCGGCCGGTGCTGCCGCGGCGGCCGGGCTCGGCGCTGCGCTCGGCGCGGCCGGCGCTGCTATCGGTGCGGGAGCTTTCCGTCAGCTATCCCGGGCGGGGCGCGGGAGCGCCGGTGCAGGCGCTGTCCCGCATCGACCTGGAGCTGCGCGCCGGGCGGACGCTGGCGGTGCTGGGCGCCTCGGGCAGCGGCAAGTCGAGCCTGGTCGCCGGCCTGCTGCGCCTGGTGCCGGCCGAGGGCGAGGTGCTGATGGACGGCCAGCCGCTGCCGCCGGGCAGCGACTGGCGCGCCCGCATCGGCGTCGTCTTCCAGAACCCGGCCACCGCGCTGTCGCCGCGGATGACGGTGCTCGACATCGTTGCCGAGCCGCTGGCGATCCACCGCCTGGGCGACCGGCGGTCGCGCATCGCCCGGGCGCGCGAGGCGCTGGCGGCGGTGGAGCTGGACCCCGATCTGTTCGGCGGGCGGATGCCGGCGCGGCTGTCGGGCGGGCAGCGGCAGCGCGTGGCGCTGGCCCGCGCCCTGGTCACCGAGCCGGCGCTGCTGCTGCTGGACGAGCCGACCTCGGCGCTGGACCGCAGCGTCGAGGCCGAGGTGGTGGCGCTGCTGACCCGCCTGCAGGCCGAGCGTTCCTTTGCCTGCCTGCTGGTCACCCACGACCTGCGCATCGCCGCGGCGCTGGCCGACGACACCCTGACGCTGGCAGGCGGCCGTCCGGTCGCGGCCCGCGGCGCCGTTCCCCGTGCCCTTGAGGATTCCCTGGCATGACCGAGCTTCCCGATCGCTTTTTCCTGACCGGCGACCCTGCCGCCGTGCTGTCGCGCCTGTCGGCCGCCGGGCGGGTGATGACGGTGCTGTCCGGGCCGGGGGTGCTGCTGGAGCGCATCGGCACGCTGGAAGACGTCGTCGAGCGTGACGGCTGGCTGGAATTCCGCGGCGCCGCCCATACCGCCCGGGTGCGGCGCGATGCGCTGGCGGCGCTGGTGCTCGATCGCACGCCGCGGATGCCCGACAAGGCGCTGCCGCGGGTCGAGCTGCAGGGCGCCGACGGGGTGTCGCTGATGACGCTGCACGGGCTGGATGGCGGCGAGGGCTTCGATGCCGCGCTCGGCCCGGTGGCCGGTGACGTCGCGCCGCCGCGGGTGCTGCCCGAGGCCGGTGCCGAGGGCGAGGCCTCGCCGGAGGTGGCCCGGATGCTGGCCGCGCTGCAGGCGCTTGCGGTGCCGGTGAAGGTCCGCCTGGAGAGCGCTTCGGTCGTGCAGGATTACGAGGGGTTGCTGCCGGCGTCGCGCGAGATGGGTGGCCACCAGAATCTGATCCAGGCGGATTTCCATCTGCATCTGGCGGATAGCGCTGTGGCGCGCTGGCGTTTCGAAGGGCAGCGTGTCGTGGCCGAGGGTGCTTCTGGCGCTGCGCTGGGCCTGGAGTTCGAGCTGCCCGTGGGCGTCACGCTGCCTGAATAGACAGAGAGAAGATGGGGTCCAGGGGAATTCCTTCCCCTGGCCTTGCTTGTTGTTACTTCAGTCCGCCGTATTGCGCGTCAGTGACATGCTCCAGCCAGTCGACCGCGCGGCCGTCCAGGCGCTCCTGGATGGCGATGTGGGACATGGCGGTGGCGGGGCCGGCGCCGTGCCAGTGCTTCTCGCCGGGCGGGAACCAGACGACGTCGCCGGCGCGGATCTCTTCCACCGGGCCACCTTCGCGCTGGACGCGGCCGAGGCCCGCCGTGACGATCAGCGTCTGGCCGAGCGGATGGGTGTGCCAGGCGGTGCGGGCGCCGGGCTCGAAGGTGACCAGGGCGCCGGCGCCGCGGGCGGGGTCGGCGGCCTGGAACAGCGGGTCGATGCGGACCCGGCCGGTGAACCAGTCGGCCGGCCCGACGCCCGAGGGCTGGCTGCCGCTGCGCGTGATCTCCATGACGAGGCTCCTTGCTGCTGCGCCGCATCCTAGGCCGGGAAGGCCGCCGGCATGACCGCCGGCGGGTTGCATGCGGCGATGAGCGGCGTTCATCAAAGCGCGAGGCGATGCCTGGGCCCGGCAAGGCTTGCCAGGCGCGGCGGCGGCGCCATGTGGAGGGTCCGCCGCCATCAGGAACCGCCCCATGAAGCTTTCCGCCCGCAACGTGCTGCCCGGCAAGGTGCTCGAGGTCCGCAAGGGCGCCACCACGGCGCAGGTGAAGCTGCAGCTGGACGGTGGTGCCATCGTCACCGCAGCCATCACCAACGAGGCGGTGGACGAGCTGGCGCTCGCCCCGGGCGATGTCGCCTCGGCCATCGTCAAGGCCTCGGACGTCATCATCGGCAAGGCCTGAGGCGGAAGACGGGATTCGCTGGCCAGCCCCGACGGGACCTGTCACAAGCCTCATGAAAGGCGGGCCGCCTGCCGCCGGCTGCCACCCCTCCCCATGAAAAGAACCGCATCCGTGCACGCCGCCCCGTCCGACGCCTCCGAGGCCGCCCGCCTGGCCGCGCTGGAGGATTACGCGGTGCTGGACACGCCGCCGGAGCCGGCCTTCGACGGCATCGTCCAGCTGGCGGCGCGGCTCTGCGGCACGCCGATCGCGCTGGTCAGCCTGGTCGCCGAGCAGCGGCAGTGGTTCAAGGCGCGCGTCGGGCTGGAAGCCTGCGAGACGCCGATCGGCCAGGCGGTCTGCGCCCATGCGATCCGCGGCGAAGGCGTGCTGGTCATCCCCGACATGGCCGTCGACCCGCGCACCGCCGACAACCCGCTGGTCACCGAGGCGCCGGGGATGCGCTTCTATGCCGGCGCGCCGCTGCGCAGCCGCACCGGCCAGGCGCTGGGCACGCTCTGCGTCATCGACCTGGCGCCGCGGCCGGAAGGGCTGACACCGGATCAGGAATTCGCGCTGGCGGGCCTGGCGGGCCAGGTGATGGCGCTGCTGGAGCTGCGTGGCGAGGCGCAGGACCGCGGCCGCATCGCGGTGGCCGCCCGCCGCGCCAATGCCGCTGCCAGCGAGCGCGCCGCCCGCAGCGAGGCCGAGCGCCGCCGCGCTTTGGAGGCCGAGACCCGGGCCCGCATCGCCCAGGAGGCCGGCGGCATCGGCACCTTCGAGATGGCGGTGGACAGCGGCCGGATGCAGGTCTCGGCCGAGTTCTGCCGGCTGTTCGGCCTGCCCGAGGCGCCGGGCTACGACGCCGCCGTGCTGGAAGGGCTGGTGCTGCCGGCCGACCGCGGCCGCCGCTCGAACGAAGCCGGCCGCCGCGACGGCTCGGCCGAGGGGAATGTCGAATACCGCATCCACCGCGCCGATGACGGGGCGCTGCGCTGGCTGAGCCGCCGCGCCGTGTTCCAGCGCGATGGCAATGGCCGGGTGGTCGCCATGTTCGGCACGGTGCACGACATCACCGAGCGCAAGCTGGACCAGATCCGGCTGGCCGCCATGGTGGCGCTGGGCGACGCGCTGCGCGACGCGGGTTCGGCCGCGGCGGTGGCGCAGGCGGCGACGGCGACGCTGGGCGAGGCGCTGGGCGCGCTGCGCGCCGGCTATGCCGAACTCGATCTGCGCGCCGGCACCGCGCTGCTGCAGCAGGACTGGGTGGCGCCCGAGGCGAGCGGCGTCGGCAGCCTGGCCGGGCCGCGCTCGCTGGCCGGCTTCGCCGGGCTGGTGGCGCGGCTGGCCGCCGGCCGGGTCGAGGCCATGGCCGACAGCGAGGCGGCGGACGCGCCCGCCGCCGATCGCGCCGGCTTCGCCGCCATCGGGGTGCGCGCCCAGATCACCGTGCCGCTGCGCCAGCGCGGTGAGCTGACCGCGGCGCTCTTCGTGCAGGACGGTCAGCCGCGGCGCTGGTCGCAGGGCGAGGTCGATTTCGTCCGCGGCGTCGCCGACCGCTGCCATGCGGCGCTGGAGCGGCTGCGCGGCCAGGCGGCCCAGGCGGTGCTGAACCAGGAGCTGAGCCACCGGCTGAAGAACAGCCTGGCCATGGTGCAGGCGATCGCGGCGCAGACGCTGCGCGGGGTCACGCCGCGCGCCCCCGTCGAGGCGCTGGAAAGCCGCATCCAGGCGCTGGGGGCGGCGCATGCGGTGCTGCTGCAGCAGGACTGGCGGGCGGCCCGGCTGGGCGCCGTGGTCGACCAGGTGGTCGGGCTGATCGGCCAGCGCGAGCGCTTTTCCGCCGCCGGCCCCGACGTGTCGCTGGGACCGCGCTGCGCCCAGGGCGTCTCGTTGCTGCTGCACGAGCTGGGCACCAACGCGCTGAAATATGGCGCGCTCTCGGCGGAGGGCGGCCGGGTCGCGCTGGGCTGGTCGCTGCGCGGCGCCGGGGCGGAGACCGAGCTGGTGGTCACCTGGCAGGAAAGCGGCGGCCCGCGGGTGGCGGCGCCGGGGCAGCGCGGCTTCGGCTCGATGCTGATCCGCCGCGGCCTGCTGGGCGAAGGCGGCGCCCGGCTCGACTTCCTGCCGGAAGGTCTGCAGGTCGAGCTGGTGGCGCTGCTGCACGAGGTGGAGGCGGCGTAGAGCGAGACGGCTTGAGGTGGACTCACCGGAACGCCTCAATCGCGCGATCGAACGAAGTCCTGGAGCCGACCGGCTTCACCGGTCAGAAGCCGATCGGCTCCAGACCTCCGGCGCTGTCCCGGAGGGGCTCCCTGCTTACGCCGCGCGGATCTGGCTGACGAAGGCGGCGACCTCGTTGCGCAGGTTGGCGGCCTGGCGCTCCTGGTTCTCGGCGACGCGCAGCGCCTCGGCGGCGGCCTCGCCGGTCTCATGCACGCCCTCGCCGACGCGGGCGATGTTGTCGGTCACCTGGCGGGTGCCGGCCGCCGTCTCCTGCACGCTGCGGGAAATCTCGCGGGTCGCGGCGCCCTGCTGCTCGACCGCGGCGGCGATGGCGGTGGCGACCTTGTTCAGCTCGCTGATGGCGGCGGTGATGCCGCCGATCGCCTCGACCACGTCGCGGGTCGCTGCCTGCATCTCGTTGACCTGCTGGCCGATCACCTCGGTCGCCGAACGGGTCTGGCCGGCCAGCGACTTCACCTCCGACGCCACCACGGCGAAGCCCTTGCCGGCCTCGCCGGCGCGGGCGGCCTCGATGGTGGCGTTCAGCGCCAGCAGGTTGGTCTGGGCAGCGACGGTGTCGATCAGCCCGACCACCTCGCCGATCTTCTGCGCGCCGGTGGCGAGCGCCCGCACGAAGCCGTCGGTCCGGTGCGTCGTCTCCACCGCCTGCTGCGTCATGGCCGAGGAATGCGCCACCTGGCGCGAGATCTCGTCGACCGAGCTCGACAGCTGCTCCGCCGCGGCGGCGACGGTGTTGACGCCGCCCGAGGCCTCGCGCGCCGCGCTGGCGACGATGCCGGCCTGCTGCGCGGTCTGGCGGGCCGTCGCGGTCATGGTCTCGGCGGCGCCCTTCAGCGCGGCGGCCTGGCTGGCGACCTCGCCGACCAGGGGACCGACGCGGCTCTCGAAGGATTCCGACAGGCCGCCGATCTTGCGGTTGAAGACATTCTTGTTCTCGTCCAGGTAGATCGAGATCGCCAGGTCCATGTCCAGCATCACCGCCTGGTTCAGCGCGCGCAGCAGCGCCGCCGTCTTGGCCTGGGCGGCGGCCGGGTTCATGCGGCTGGCATAGGCGCGGCAGGCGGCGCCGTAGAGCAGGTTCAGGATGAAGGCATAGCCGCCGATGTAGAAGCGCGGCTCCAGCCCGATGCGGCTGTGCATCAGGCCGATGCGGCGGACGCTTTCGGAATAGGCCTCATCGAAGCGGCCGGAAAACAGCTTCATCCAGTGGTCGCCCTGCGCCTTCTCGGCGCGGGCCGTCGCGGCCGGGCCGTCGAACATGCGGGCCAGCTCGGGCCAGGCGGCAAGATGCGCGTAGAAGGCCTTCAGCACCCCCGGCAGCTCGCGCTGGATGACCGGCAGGAACTCGGCCAGGGCGCTGCGGGTGGCGGCGTCGATGCCGAGGAAGCGCAGGCGGTCGCTGATGTCGTGAGAGGCCACGGGGTCTGCCTTTTTGGCGAGGGCGGAGGGGCGTGCGGGGGCGGCGACGCCCGTTCTCCTGATCAGACCAAATATTCGTGAATGCCTCGTTACCCAACCGGCTCCTTGCGCCCAGTCACGGCCAGGGATTTGTCGTGCGATGCTGCCATGTCGGCGGATGTCGTCGGATGTTAAGTAAGTACTAGGGCATGTAGCTGCCGCCGTTGATGTGATAGACCTGCCCGGTCACCCAGCCCGCCGCGGCCGAGGCCAGGTAGACCGCCATGGCCGCGATCTCCTCCGGCCTTCCCATGCGGCCGAGCGGCAGGGCCCGCGCCATGTCCGCCAGTTCCGCCTCGTCATTGCCGAAGCGCGGCTGGGCGGTGTCGGTCAGGCCGGGGGCGATGGCATTGACCCGGATGTTGTGCGGGGCCAGCGCCAGCGCCATCGAGCGCGTCAGCCCGATCAGCCCGGCCTTGCTGGAGGCATAATGCGCCCCCAGCGGATTGCCGCGCACCGCGCCGGAAGAGAGGTTGATGATGCAGCCCGGCAGCCCCGCCGCCACCATCGCCCGCGCCGCCGCCTGGCCGCAGAAGGCGCTGCCCTTCAGGTTGACGTCGAGCACCGCGTCCCATTCGGCCTCCTCCATCGCCAGGAAGGGCACGCGCGGGAAGATGCCGGCATTGTTCACCAGCACCTCGGGCACGCCCAGCGCCTCGCTCGCCTGCTGCACCAGCGCGCGGGCGGTGGCGACCTCGCGCACGTCGCCCGGCAGCGCCACGGCGCGGCGGCCGCGCGCGCGGATCTCCGCGCACACCGCCTCGGCGGCGTCGGCGTCGTCCAGGTAGTTCACCGCGACATCGGCCCCCGTCGCCGCGAAGGCCAGCGCCATCGCCCGGCCGATACCCTGCTGCGCGCCCGTCACCAGAACTGTCGCCATCTCGCCTGCTCTCCGCTGCGCAAAGTTGCAGTCTCGGCAGGGATGGCGAGGGCCGCAAGGTCAGCGCTGCACGATCCCTTCGCCGGCCTCCTTCGGCAGCCGCATGGCCAGCGGCGCCGCCAGCAGGGTCAGCAGCGCGCCGGTCAGGAAGGCGGCGGTGAAGTCGGGCATCGCCGCCACCGCCCGGCCGCCGGCCGCGACGCTCAGCTGCAGCGCCGCCGAGGCCACCACCACGCCCAGCGCCAGCGGCAGCTGCTGCGCCGTGCTGTAGAGGCTGGTCGCCGCCGACAGCTTCTCCTGCGGCACATCGGCATAGGCCAAGGTGTTCAGCGTGGTGAAATGCAGGCTGCGGAACAGCCCGCCCAGCAGCAGCACGACGAAGACCGCCGCCATCGGCCAGCCGGGGCGGAAGGCGCCGCAGGCGGCGATGGTCAGCGCGGCGCAGACCGCGTTCCAGATCAGCACGTTGCGGAAGCCGAAGCGGCGCAGCGCGAATTTCGCCATCGGCTTCATGGCGAATGCCCCGAGGGCGGTGGCGAAGCTGACCATGCCGCTCTGCGAGGCGCTGGCGCCGAAGCCCAGCTGCAGGGTCAGCGGCACCAGGAAGGGCACAGCGCCGGCGCCGACGCGGAAGATGGTGCCGGCGACGTTGGGCACCCGGAAGCTGGGGATCGCCAGCAGGGAGAAGTCGAGCGCCGGATTGGCCACCCGCAGGCAGTGGCGCACCGCGACGAAGCTCAGCACGAGGCCCGCGGCCAGCGCGGCCTCGGCGACCCAGGGCGCGACCAGGCCGCGGCCCAGCGTCTCGAAGGCGAACATCAGCGCGGCCAGCGCGGCGCCGACCAGCGTTAGCCCGGCGAGGTCGGGCGGTGGCGGCAGGCTGCGCGGCAGCGCGGGGATGACGCGCCAGACCAGCAGCAGCCCGAGCAGCCCGACCGGCACGTTGATCCAGAACACCGCCCGCCAGGAGATCAGGTCGGTCAGCAGCCCGCCCACCGGCGGCCCCAGCAGCGGCCCGAGCAGCCCCGGCATGGTCAGCCAGGTGGTGACCGACAGCAGCTCCTCCTTGCGCACCCGGCGCAGCAGCAGCAGCCGCCCGACCGGGACCATCATGGCGCCCCCCAGCCCCTGCAGCACGCGGGCCGCCACCATTTCGGCCAGGCCATCCGACAGCCCGCAGAAGGCCGAGGCCAGGGTGAAGGTGGCGATCGCCACCATGAAGACCTGCTTCGCTCCGAAGCGGTCGGCGACCCAGCCGGAGAGCGGGATGAACACCGTCAGCGCCACCAGGTAGGAGGTGATGGCCACCCCCATCACCAGCGGGTCCTCGCCCAGCGAGCGCGCCATGGCGGGCAGGGCGGTGGCCACCACCGTGCTGTCCAGGTTCTGCATGAACAGCGCGCTGGCGACGATGGCAGCCATCACCCGGGGATCGGGCATCTTCGGTTCGGGTCGCGCGTCTTCCTGGGGCATCAGGCTCCGCCGGGCATCTCATATTGGTGCCAAGCTAGTCCCGTTGGCGGCGCCCGGCCAGCCGGGCCAGCCGCAGGGCTAGTCCTCGATCTCCGCGGTGATCCGCCCTGGCGCCAGCTGGGTCCGGTCCGCCAGATGCTCCAGCAGCCGGCGGGCCAGCGCGATGGCGCCCGGCGCCTCCTCCAGCGACTCGGCGCCTTGCCAGGGCGCCTCCGGCAGAGCCTCGCCCTGCCAGGCCAGCGTCAGCCGCACCGTGGTGCCGAGCAGCGCCAGGTCGAGCCGCAGCGGCGTCCCCGGCGCCGCCAGCAGGGCGGCGACCTCGCCCAGCTCGCCCGCCACCATGGCCATCCGCGTCGCCGTGTCGGCCCGCAGCCCCCAGCCGCGCGCGGCGCCCTCGGTCAGCGCGGCCAGGTCCGGGGCAGGGTCGCCCGCCTGCCAGTCGACCCGGCTGCGCGGCGCCGTGCCGATCTGCAGCACCGCGTTCAGCGCCAGCGCCACGACGACGGACAGCGCCAGCGAGGAGCTGACCAGCCCGCGCGCGAAATCCGGCAGATCGGCATAGAAGCCGGGCATGGCATCGAAGGACAGGCCGAGGATCAGCGCCGCGCCGATCACCAGGATGCGCCGGGTGTCCAGCACGCGCTGGGTCAGGATGCCCATGCCCGCCAGCACGATATGGGTGGCGGCGAAGAACAGGCAGGCGGCGACCACATGCAGCGGGATGGCCAGCAGCAGACGCGCGCTGCCCGGCACCAGCCCGACCAGCAGCCAGCCCGCCGCGATGCCGAAGCCGACGCGGCGCGACAGCACCCCCGTGGCGCGCGCCAGGCCGACCGAGGCGGAATAGGTGTTCACGCCCACCGTCCCCAGCAGCCCGGCGACCAGCGTGCCCAGCCCGTCGGCCAGGACGCCGGCGCGGATCGTCTCGAAATCCGGCCGGCGCCAGCGTGGATCGACCGCCTGCTGGCTGACCACGATGTCGCCCGCGGCGCGCAGCGTGCAGGCGACGGCGCCGACCAGCACCCCCGGCACCAGCACCAGGTCGAGGCTGGGCGCGGCCAGCGGCCAGACCACCCATTCCAGCGGCAAGGGAGGGGCGGCCGGCAGGGCGCCGCCGGCCAGCAGCGGCAGCAGCAGATGCGTCGCCGTCCCGCCCGCCATGCCCAGCAGCATCGCCGCCCGCCGCCAGCCCAGCCCGCCCCAGACCGCGGCGCCGACGGTCAGCGCCAGCGTCACCCCGATCGTTACGCCATAGAAGTCGGCCCGCCCACGCCCCGCGACATCGCCGCCGGTCAGCATCAGCCGCACCGCGATCAGCCCAAGCGTGATGCCGATCTGCAGCACCACCAGCCCCATGATCTCCGGCGGCAGCAGCCGGCGGATGCGGAACAGCAGCCGCGACAGCAGGATCTGCGTCAGCCCGGCCACCATGATCAGACCGGCCGCCGCCCCCAGGCCGCCGCCCTTCGCGGCGGCCAGCAGCGGCGGCAGATAGGCGGCGCTGAACACCACCGGCAGCAGGAAGCCGCTGCCGATGCCACGCCAGCCCAGGCATTGCAGGAAGGTGGCCAGGCCGATGGCGACCAACGACAGGGTGACTAGCCGGGCGGTGGTCACCAGGTCCAGCCCCGCCGCATCCGCGACCAGCAGCGGGAAGATGAGGATGATGCTCATCAGCCCCATGTGCTGGAGGACGGCCACCAGCAGCGTGCCGAAGGGGACGGGGTCGTCGCGGCCGTAGCTGTCCAAACCCGGCCTCCACAGCCAAGAAAGCAAGAGAAGGCCGGGGGGACAGGATCCCCCCGGACCCCGCCTTCAGTTTTACTCCGCGGGCTGCGCGGCCACGCCGCCGCGGCTGAACTTCCGCGCCAGGCTTTCGAACGCCAGATACAAGACCGGCGTCACGAACAGGGTCAGCGCCTGGGAGACCGCGAGGCCGCCCACCACGGCCAGGCCCAGGGGCTGGCGCAGCTCGGCGGCGGCACCCCAGCCGGCGGCGATGGGGACGGCGCCGGCGGCAGCGGCCAGCGTGGTCATCATGATCGGGCGGAAGCGCAGGATGGAGGCCTCGCGCACGGCGACCAGCGGGTCCTCGCCGGCGCGCTGCCGGGCCAGGGCGACGTCGACCACCATGATGGCGTTCTTCTTCACCAGCCCGATCAGCAGCAGCACGCCGATCACCGCGATCACCGACAGGTCCAGCCCGAACCACCACAGCGTCGCCAGCGCGCCCAGCGCCGCCGGCGGCAGGCCGGACAGGATGGTCAGCGGATGCACCAGGCTTTCATACAGCACGCCCAGCACGACATAGACGATCAGCACGGCGGCGATCAGCAGCGCCCCCTGGCCGGCCAGCGCCTGCTGGAAGATCTGCGCCGTGCCGGCATAGCCCGAGACGATGGTCGGCGGCAGGCCGAGCTCCTTCTCCATCGCCGCGATCGCCAGCGTCGCCTGGCCCAGCGCCACGCCCGGCGCCGTGTTGAAGCCGATGGTGACCGCCGGCAGCTGGCCCTGATGCGCCACCGTCAGCGGCCCGACCCGGCGCTCCAGCGTGGCGATGCCGGCCAGCGGCACCAGCCGCCCCGAGCTGCCGCGGAGGTAGATCTTCGACAGCCCGGCCTCGTCCTGCTGGTCGCGCGGCAGCGCCTCCAGGATCACGGAATAGCTGTCGGAGGCGCCGAAGATGGTGCTGATCTGCCGTGCCCCGAAGGCCGAGTACAGCGCCTGCCGCACCTGGTCGACGGTCACCCCCAGCGCCGCGGCGCGGTCGCGGTCGACATTCACCGACAGGATGGGTGCCGCCATCTGCAGGTCGGAATTGACGTCCTGCAGCTCGGGCAGCTTGTGCAGCGCCTCGGTCATCCGCTGCGACCAGTCATAGAGCTCCTCGGAGCGCAGCCCCTGCAGCGTGTACTGGTAGAGGGTGCGCGACTGCCGGGCGCCGAAGTTCAGGTTCTGGATCGGGTTGTAGTAGACCCGCATGCCGGGGATGCCGCCGGTCTGCCGCCGCAGCTCCTGGATGATCTCGGTGATCGGCTTGCGCTGCGCCCGCGGCTTCAGCTGCACGAACATGCGGCCCTGGTTCAGCGCCTGGCTGTTGCCGCTGATGCCGATGATCGAATTGACCAGCTCGACCGAGGGATGCGCCCGGATGATCTCGACCACCCGTGCCTGGCGGGTGCTCATGTCGTCGAAGGAGGCGTCCTGCGGCCCCTCGGTGCCGACATTCAGCAGGCCGGTGTCCTCGACCGGGAAGAAGCCCTTGGGGATGGTCACCGCCAGCCAGACCGACAGGCCGATCGAGGCCAGGAAGACCAGCCAGACGCCGGCGCGGAAGCGCAGCGTCAGGTCCAGCATCCAGCCATAGCCGCGCTCCACCGCGCGGAAGCCGCGCTCGAGGAAGGCGTCGAAGCGGCTGGGATGGCCATGCGCCGGCAGGTAGCGCGCCATCAGCGGCGTCACCGTCAGCGAGACCACGCAGGACACCACCACCGCCAGCGAGACCGTGGCGGCGAAGGCGTTGAACACCCGCCCCACCACGCCGCCCATCATCAGGATCGGCAGGAACACCGCGATCAGCGACAGGGTGATCGAGATGATGGTGAAGCCGATCTCCTTGGCGCCGCGGATCGCCGCCGGGAAGGGGGCCATGCCCTCCTCCATGTGGCGGACGATGGCCTCCAGCATGACGATGGCGTCGTCCACCACCAGGCCCACGGCCAGCGTCAGCCCCAGCAGGGTGATGTTGTCGATGCCGTAGCCCAGCGCGTACATGACGCCGAAGGTGCCGGCCAGCGAGATCGGCACGGCGATGCCCGGGATCAGGGTCGCGCTGATCTTGCGCAGGAACAGGAAGATCACCAGCACCACCAGGCCGATGGCGATCATCAGGTGGTGCTGCACGTCATGCACCGCGTCGCGGATCGAGACCGAGCGGTCCAGCATGACGGTGACCTCGGCCCCCGGCGGCAGCGCCGCCTGCAGGCCGGGGAGTGCGGCGCGGACGCCGTCCACCACCTCCACCGTGTTGGCGTCGGGCTGGCGCTGCACGGCCAGCGTCAGGCCCAGATTGCCGTTCATCCAGGCGGCGACCCGGTTGTTCTCCACCCCGTCGACCACGCGGGCCACGTCCTGCACCCGGATCGGGGTGGAGCCGCGGCCGCCGATGATCAGCCGGCCGAAGGCCTCGGCATCCTGCAGCTGGTCGTTGGCGCGCAGCGTCAGCTGCTGCCGCGGGCCGTTCAGCGTGCCGACCGGGGTGTTGCTGTTGGCCGCCGCGATCGCCCGCTGCGCCTCGTCGAAGCCCAGGCCGAGTGCGGCCACCCGGTCCGGGTCCAGCTGCACGCGGACCGCGTATTTCTGCTCGCCATAGGTCACCACCTGGGCGACGCCCGGGATGCGCGAGAGCGCCGGCGAGATCAGCACCGCGGCCACCTCGTTCAGGCGGTAGAGGGGCACGTCGCCGCCGCGGAGATTGAGCAGCACCACCGGCGCGTCGGCCGGGTTGGATTTGCGGAAGCTCGGCGGGTTGGTCATCTCGGCCGGCAGCCGGCGCTGGGCCCGGCTGAGCGCCGCCTGCACGTCCAGCGCCGCGGCATCGATGCTGCGGCCGAGCACGAATTGCAGCGTGATCTGCGTGGTGCCCTGGCCGCTGGTCGACGACATCTGGTCGATGCCGGCGATGGTCGAGAACTCCCGCTCCAGCGGCAGCGCCACCGAATTGGCCATGGTCTCCGGGCTGGCGCCCGGCAGGCTGGCCGAGACCGAGATGACCGGGAAGTCGACCCGCGGCACCGCGGCGACGGGCATCTGGAAATAGGCGACGATGCCGGCCAGGATCGCGGCGGCCGCCAGCAGCCCGGTCATCACCGGGCGGCGGATGCAGAGCTCGGAGATATGCATCCCGGTGCTTCCTCAGCTCTGCGGGCGGGCGGCGGGACGCTCGACGACGCGGGCCCCGTCGGACAGCAGCTGGGCGCCCTCGATCACCACCTTGTCGCCGGCGGCGATCTCGGCCTTCAGCACGGCGCGGCCGCCGACCACCCGCTGCAGCGTCACGGCGCGGCGGCGGGCGCGGCTCTCGCCGTCGACGACATAGACGTAGCGGCTGTTGCCCGAGCCGGTCTGCACCGCCTGCACCGGCACGCTCAGCGCGTCCGGCTCGACGCGGGGCACCAGCACCACGTTGACATACTGGCCCGGCCACAGCGCGTTGTCCGGGTTGGCGAAGCGCGCCTTGATCTGGACGGTGCCCGAGGTGGTGTCGACCTGGCTGTCGAGGAACACCACGCTGCCCTGCACCGGCGGGTGACGGTCGCCCGGCGGATGCGCGGTGACGACGGGACGCCCGCCGCGCAGTGAGGCCTGCACCTCGGGCAGCCAGCGCTCCGGCACCGAGAACTGCACCTGGATCGGGTCGGTCTGGGTGATGGTGGCCAGCGGCGTGTTCTCGCCGGCGCGCACCAGATTGCCCTCGGTCAGCGGCAGGGCGCCGAGCCGCCCGGCGATCTCGGCGCGGATGCTGGCGAAGTCGAGCGTGAGGCGGGTCTGGCTGATCAGCGCCTCGCCGGCCCTGACCGTCGCCTCGGCGGCGGCGGCATCGGCCTGGGCCTGCTCGTAGCGCTGCGCGGCGGTGAAGCCCTCGCCGCGCAGCGAGGCGTAGCGGTTGGCGTCCGAGCGGGCCCGCACCGACTGGGCGCGGTCGCGCGCCAGCTGCGCCTCCTGCTGCGCCAGCAGCGCTTGGGTCATCCGCGAATCCAGGGTGAAGAGCAGCTGCCCGCGCTCGACCCGCTGGCCTTCCTCGACATGCTGCTTCTCGATCTGCCCGTCGACCCGGCTGCGCACCGAGACCGTCGCCTCGGCGACGACGTTCCCGTTGGTGGTGATCTCGAGCGGGACGGGACCGCGCTCGGCTCTGCTGACCACCACCGGCAGGGTAGGGGCGGGCGCCGGCGTGGCGCCGGGCCCGGGCGTTTGGGACGCCGGTGCCTGGGAGGTCGGCGTCTGGGCCTGCAGCGTGGCGCTGCCGGCGAGCATGGCGACGAGGCCGGCGCTGACCGCGCCCGCCAGCAGGGGGAAAAGCGAACGCGAGGGCATCATGACCCACGGCATTAAGCTGCCATGCCGTCAGCGCAAAGCGACGGATGCCTTCTGTTACATTAAATCATCAAAATGAGCGGCGCGGTGCCCTATCGCGATGGCGGGGCTGCCATTACGTGGAAGCATGGCGCAAATCCTGCGCAAGCCTGCCCGCAAACAAGAAAGCCGCGGATGGCAGGGCCCGGATGGACCCCGCTCCACGGCTGTCGAGTCGCTCTCGGGACCGGGCCGGCTTCCCCCAGGGCGTGCCTGGAGGCGGCCGACCGAGTCCCGGGCAGCTCTTTAGAAGCCCTCGCGCTCCAGGCGCTTGCGCTCGACCTTGCGGGCGCGGCGGACGGCCTCGGCGGCCTCGCGGGCGCGGCGCTCCGACGGCTTCTCGTAGTGGCGGCGCAGCTTCATCTCGCGGAAGACGCCTTCGCGCTGCAGCTTCTTCTTAAGGGCCTTGAGGGCCTGATCGATATTGTTGTCCCGAACGACGACCTGCACGCTGTGCGGTCTCCTCTATCTGAGCAAGGCCCGGCACCAGGTCCTGGCACAACGGGTGGTGTGAAAAACGAAAGCACGAAGCGCCGGTGCAAGCGCCGGTGCCTTCCTGCAAGGTGCGGCAGCCCTTAGCATGCCGGGCCGGCGGAATGAAAGCCCTTCCCGCGGGCGCGGCGGCCCCCAATCTAGGGCGATCGCCTCTCACGCTCGTCACGGAGGACGCCCGCATGGCCATCCTGAAAATCGCCCGCATGGGCCACCCGGTCCTGCTGCAGCGTGCGGCGCCCGTCGAGGATCCGCGCGCCCCCGAGATCCGCCGCCTGGTCGCCGACATGGCGGACACCATGCTGGACGCCCAGGGACTCGGGCTGGCGGCGCCGCAGGTGCATGTTCCGCTGCGGATCTTCGTCTGGCGCAACGGCGACAGCGTGGCCGCGCTGATCAATCCGGAGCTGGAGCTGCTCGGCCCGCCGGACCAGCGCGGCTGGGAGGGGTGCCTGTCGATCCCCGGGCTGCGCGGCAATGTCGAGCGCGCCCAGCGCGTCGCCTTCCGCGGCATCGACATCGATGGCGACTCCGTCGAGGGCGAGGCCGAGGGCATGCTGGCCCGCGTCATGCAGCATGAATACGACCATCTGGACGGCATCCTCTATCCGAGTCGGATGACCGACCACGCGCTGTTCGGCTTCACCGAGGAGCTGGCCCGCGCCGCCGCCGCCCAGCATGCGCCCTCCCACGTCCCGGCCCAGCCGGTGGCGAAGGAGCCCGCCCGATGAGCCAGGGCGCCTGTCCGGGCGCGGGGCTCGAGCGCAGCGCCGGGCGCGACGCCGCCCTCCGCGCCATGCTGCCCGAGGTGCCGCGGCTGGGCTGGAGCCTGGCCGCCCTGCGCGCCGGCCTGGCCGCCGGGGGGCGCGATCCCGCCGACGCCGCCTGGCTGTTCCCGGACGGTCCGGCCGGCATGGTCGAGGCCTGGTGCGACCTCGCCGACCGCGACATGGCCGCCGCCGCGGCGGGGCAGGGGCTCGAGGATCTGCGCATCCCCGGCCGCATCCGCGCGCTCGTCGCGCTGCGGCTGGAGCAGGCGGCGCCGCATCGCGCGGCGCTGCGCCGCGCCCTGGCCCTGCTGGCGCTGCCCTG
Organism: Teichococcus deserti; assembly: GCF_001982615.1. Classification (GTDB taxonomy): domain Bacteria; phylum Pseudomonadota; class Alphaproteobacteria; order Acetobacterales; family Acetobacteraceae; genus Pseudoroseomonas; species Pseudoroseomonas deserti. Next base: position 23,636 of record NZ_MLCO01000005.1, read on the forward strand.
GAATCTGGGCATCGCCACCCGCGCCACCGCCCGCACCGCCGATGCCATGTGGATCGCCGCCGGCGACGCCTCCACCGACCTGTCCTTCCACACGCGGCGGATGACGCTGGCCGGGATCTATGCGGGCACGCTGGCCTTCTGGCTGCGCTCCGGCGACATGGCGGCCAGCATGGGCTTCCTCGACCGGCGGCTGGCCGGCCTCGCCCGGCTGCAGAAGCGCCGCCCGAAGGCCGGCAGCGCGCGATCAGCCGCCTAGGGCGGGGTGCCTGCGGCAGGGCGCAGGCAGTCCGCCCTGGCTTTGCCCGATCGCGCGATCGAGGCTTCTCGGCGAGCCCGCTTCAGGCCGTCAGGCGCCGGACACGGCGTTCCTGCACGCTTTGCGCTTGCAAGCAGGGGCGAGTCGCGGCACAGGCCGCCCCTTGCTGCAAGGATCTCCCGCGTGACCGAGACCCCCACCGCGCCGCTGGTCGGCATCATCATGGGCAGCCGTTCCGACTGGGAGACCATGCGGCACGCGGCGGAGACCCTGGAAAAGCTGGGCATCCCGCACGAGACCCGGGTGGTCTCGGCGCATCGCACGCCGCAACGGCTCTATGATTATGCCCATGCCGCCGCCGGGCGCGGCCTGCGCGCCATCATCGCCGGCGCCGGGGGGGCGGCCCATCTGCCCGGCATGGCCGCCGCCATGACCCGCCTGCCGATCCTCGGCGTCCCGGTCGAAAGCCATGCGCTGAAGGGCATGGATTCGCTGCTCTCCATCGTGCAGATGCCGGCCGGCATCCCGGTCGGCACCCTGGCCATCGGCCGCGCCGGCTCGGTCAATGCCGCGCTGCTGGCCGCCGCCATGCTGGCCACCACCGATGACGCGCTGGCCCGGCGGCTCGACGAGTACCGCGCCGCGCAGACCGCCTCGGTCGCGGAGGAGCCGGCATGAGCCAGGCGCCGCTCCCCCCCAACGCCACCATCGGCATCCTGGGCGGCGGGCAGCTCGGCCGCATGTCGGCGCTGGCCGCCGCCGAGCTCGGCTATCGCTGCCACATCTATGCGCCCGACGCCGATTCGCCCGGCATGCAGGTGGCCGCCGCCAGCACTGTCGCCGATTACGAGGATGTCGCGGCGCTGCAGGCCTTTGCCGCCGCCGTCGACGTGGTGACCTTCGAATTCGAGAACGTCCCCGCCCGCACCCTGGAGATTCTCTCCCCTCTGGTGCCCTGCCGGCCGGGGAAGACGGCGCTGGCCGTCTGCCAGGACCGCCTGCTGGAAAAAGAGTTCCTGGAGAAGGCGGGCGTGCCCGTCGCTCCCTGGCGCGCGGTCCACAGCCTGGCGGAGCTCGAATCGGCCGTCGCCGGGATCGGCCTGCCGGCGGTGCTGAAGACCACCCGGCTGGGCTATGACGGCCGCGGTCAGGCGGTGCTGCGCGAGGCCGCCGACCTGGCCCCCGCCTTTGCCCGCCTCGATCCCAAGCCCTTGATCCTCGAGGCTTTCGTTCCCTTCACCCAGGAGCTGTCGGCGGTCGCCGCCCGCGGTCTGGACGGCACGACGGCCGTCTACGACGCGGTCGAGAACCACCATCACCACCACATCCTGGACCTGTCCTTCGCCCCGGCGCGCGTGCCCCCTGGTGCCGGCGAGGCTGCCCGCCGTCACGCCGGCCGCGTCGCCGAGGCGCTGGAGCTGGTGGGGGTGCTGGCCGTCGAGTTCTTCCTGCTGCCGGACGGCGCGCTGCTGGGCAACGAGATCGCGCCGCGGCCGCATAATTCCGGCCACTGGACGATGGATGCCTGCCTGGCCAGCCAGTTCCACCAGCATATCCGCGCCGTCGCCGGCCTGCCGCTGGGCAGCCCCGAGCGGCATTCCGACGCGGTGATGCGCAACCTGGTCGGCCCTGAGGGCATGGCAAAGCTGCCGGCGTTGCAGGGCGACCACAGCGTGGCCGTGCATCTCTACGGCAAAGCGGCGGCGCGGCCGGGCCGGAAGATGGGGCACGCCAATCGGGTGCTCCCGCTCAACAGCCTGAAAGATCAGGATAATTCTAAGCTGCTCGCGGGGCTGTGACCAAAATGCCCATGGGTCCTGTGGCGCGAAAGACACAGGTCGTGGGAAAGGTGGCACAGCCTACTGCACCGCGCCGCAAGGAGTGCTACTTCAGGGTTCACGCGGCGTCGTGACTCGGGGGGGATCTTCGTGGATGCGCGCTGCGAGCATGCCTTTGGTGGATCGAGGAGAATTCTAATGAGCCTCAAGAAGGCGCTTCTGGCCGCGACGGTTCTGTCGCTGCCGCTCGCGGCTCAGGCGCAGCCGATCACTGGCGTCTATCTCGGCGCCGGCGCTGGCTACAACTACCTGCAGGACGCGGACATCACGTCCTCGGGTTCGACCGCTGCGATGCAGACGGCCCGCGGCGCGACCAACAAGATCGAAGCCGAGTTCGAGCACGGCTTCGGTGGCGTTCTGAGCATCGGTTACGGCTTCGGCAACGGCCTGCGCGCCGAGGTCGAGGGCAACTACCGCCAGAACGACGTGGACACCCTGTCGTCGCGCGGCACCCTGCCGGGCATCGGCGGCACCGTCCGCACCTATGGCGCGATGGTCAACGCCCTGTACGACTTCAACCTGGGCCTCCCGGTTGTTCCGTACATCGGCGCGGGCGTCGGCTATGTGTGGCACGACTACGACGTCGTCCGCAGCCGCGGCGCTGGCGCCTCGCGCGTGACGATCGATGGTGACGACGGCCAGTTCGCCTTCCAGGGCATCGCCGGCGCCGCCTTCCCGATCGCCGCCGTTCCGGGCCTGGCGATCACCGCCGAGTACCGCTTCCTGGGTTCGCTGGACCCGGAGTTCACCGCGGTCTCGCGTAACGCTGCTGGCGTGACCACGGCCCGCACCAAGGTCGACTCCGAGAACTACAACCACTCGGTGTTCCTGGGCCTGCGTTATGCCTTCAACGCCCCGGTCCCGCCGGCGCCGATCCCGGTGGCCGCCCCGGCTCCGGCCGCTGCCCCGGCTCCGGCCCGCACCTACCTGGTGTTCTTCGACTTCGACCGCGCTGACCTGACGGACCGTGCCCGCCAGATCATCGCCGAGGCCGCGCAGAACTCCGGCCGCGTGCAGGCGACCCGCATCGAAGTGGCCGGCCATGCCGACCGCGCCGGTTCGCCGCAGTACAACCAGCGCCTGTCGCAGCGTCGCGCCGACGCCGTGGCCGCCGAGCTGGTCCGCCTGGGCGTCGCCCGTTCGGCCATCACGGTCCAGGCCTTCGGCGAGAGCCGTCCGCTGGTCCCGACCGCCGACGGCGTGCGCGAGCCGCAGAACCGCCGCGTCGAAATCGTCCTGCGCTAATCCGCAGGCCGGTTTCCCGGCAAAGAGAAAGGGCGCCCCTCGGGGCGCCCTTTTTTTGTCTGGCTGCCGCCGTCGGTGGAAAGGGTGGCCGAACGGACCGGCCTTGCCCTGGCGGGGAGGCGGGACGCAAAAAGGGCCGCCCCCTCGCAGGGGCGGCCCTTTCTTGTCAGCTGGAGACGATCAGCGCGTCGCGACCTGGGTCGGCGCGGCCGGGGTGCTGCGGCGCGGCGCGGCTGCGCTGCGGATCGCCGGGGCCGGGCAGATCTGCGCCTCATAGGGGTTGGTCACCTGCTGCGACACCGACAGCGCGGCCAACTCCGTCATCCCCGGCTGCGACAGCGCCTGCTGGAACAAGGGCGCCACGTTCTGACAGAAAAACGAACCCTGGCGGATGCCTTCCTGGCTCTGCGCATTGGCCAGGCTGGTGATGTAGATGTCGAGCTGGCGCTGGCCGTTGCCCCCATGCACCCGGCGAAAATGCCCGGCCACCGAACGATAGGCGGTGCCCAGCTCCTTCTGGTAGCGCGTCACGAAGGCATTGTACTGGTCGTGCCGGTCGCAGCTGAGCGCCGCCACCATCAGCTGGCTCTGCAGCGCGCGCACGTCCATCGCCGTCTTCTCGGCCGACTGCAGGCAGCTCTGCGCCGCGGCGGGCAGGGCGAGCGCCACGCCCGCGGCCAGGGCGAACCCCGCCAGACGCTGGTTGATCCGAGCCATGCGGCGAAACCCCCGATTCCCTGAGCCGGCTTGGCCCGTTGCGAATCTACATCAAGGGCCGAGGGTTACGGAAGCGTGATCGAAATGATGATTTGGCAATCTCTTGCGGGATGTCGCGCAGATCGTGGCTGAGCCCCGGCCTGGCTTTCAGCCCTGGCCGCGAATCGCCGACTGCAGCGCGGCAAGGCTGGCCAGGAAATCCTCCAGCGCCATGGCCTCTGCCGGATTATGGGAACCGTGCTCGTTGCGGACGAAGACCATGGCCGCCGGGACGCCGCGGCGCAGGAACTCGGCCGCGTCATGCCCGGCGCCTGAGGCCACCGGCTGCACCCCGGGCAGGGCGGCTTCCAGCGCCGCGCGGCCGCCGGCATCCAGCACCACCGGCGCCGCGGTCACCGGCGCGCCCAGATCGAAGGTCACGCCGCGCCGCGCCCCGATCTCGGCGCAGCGCCGCGGCAGCAGGGAAGAAAGGCCAGCCAGGGTCTCCTGCTGCGTGCTGCGCAGGTCGAGGCTGAAGCGCACCGCATCGGGGATCCGGGTCGGCGCCGCGCTCGCCGGATCGACCAGCAGCTGTCCGGCGGTCAGCACCAGGTCGGCGCCGTCCTGCAGGCTGCGGGCCCAGAGCGTGTCGAGCTCGTGCAGCAGCTCGGCCACGGCCAGCACCGGGTCGCGCCGCAGATGCCTGGGCACCGCGCCGGAATGCCCGGCCTCGCCCAGGCAGCGCGCGGCGGGGAAGCGCAGATGCCCGCGCACCGCCGAGACCGGAGCGGCCGGCAGGGCGCGGTCGACCAGCACCGGGCCCTGCTCGATATGCAGCTCCCAGAAGAAGCTGGTGCGGGCGATCTCGGGCGCGGGGGCGCCGCAGCCGGCGGCGGCGGGATCGGCGCCCTGCTCGGCGATGTGCCAGGCGAGCGTCTGGCCCGAGTCCCGGCGCGGGATGGCGAGCTCGGCCGCCGAGAGCGCGCCGAAGGCCGCGCGCAGCCCGACATGCGGCGCACCGAACCAGGGCGATTCCTCGCCGCGCAGCGCGACGGCGCGCAGCGCCCGGCCTTCGCGCATCGCCTGGCGGACGCAGAGGAAGCCGGCCACCACGCCCGCGGCGCCGTCGAAATTGCCGCCCTGCGGCACCGAATCCATGTGGCTGCCACAGGCCGGGGCAGGGGCGTCGCCCAGCCCGGGCGGCTGCATCCAGAGATTGCCGGCGGCATCCCACCAGCTTTCCAGCCCCTGCTCGCCGGCGATGGCGGCCAGGGCCTGCAGGCAGGCGGTCTCGGCCGCGCCATAGGCGGGGCGGGTGACGCCGTCCCCATCCGCCGACAGCCGGCGGAACAGCGCGAGCAGATGCGAGGCCAGGGCAGCGTCGGAATCGGGGACCAGCATGGAATCCATCAAACCGGAAAAATCCATTTTGATGGACTGTTCGGGCAAGTCAATGCTGTGCCGCGCCGCGCCGGCCCTTCAGACGGCCAGGAGCTGCCGCAGCCGGGCCGCCGCCCGCTCGCCCTTCAGCGCCCCGTCCCAGAGGCGCCGGGCCAGGCCGGCATAGAGCGCGACCGTCGCCGGCTCGGCCGAGAGGGTGGCGATGCCATCGGTGACATTGGGGTATTCGCCGAGGCGGAAGGGGCTGACCGCCACCCGCTCGGTCCCGCCGCCCAGCAGCACCTCGAAGGTCTGGCTGGGGGGCACGGCTTCCAGCAGGCCGATCTGCACGCCGATCGCGGGCGCTTCCAGCCGCGCGGCGATGGCGGCGACCTCCTCGCGGGCCCAGCCGCGTCGCTCCGCCAGGATCTGGGCCGCAAGCCCGTCGCGGCCGACCAGCCCGGTCTGCAGCAGCTGCGCCAGCCGGGGCAGGGCGACCAGCGCCGTCAGCGGCCGCGCGCGGCCGGCCTGCTGGGCACGGCGCGCCTCCAGCACGGCCAGCGCCCGGGCGCCGGCCCCGGCATCGCCGCCGGGGGCCTCCGCCAGCATCTGCCGCAGCCGGTCGGGATAGGCGGGGGAGGCCAGGAGAATGGAGATCGGGTCGAAGCAGGCGAGGATCTGGTCGGCCTCGGCCTCGGCCTGGCGCATCCGCTCGAAGAAGCCGGCCGCGGAGGCGAAATGCTCGACCTCGATGCCGATCAGCGCCGCCAGCGAGACGCCGAGCAGCGCCGCCGCCCGCTCCAGCAGGTCGAGCCGCGGGATGCCGTCCTTCTCATAGGTGTAGAGCGCCGCGCGCGAGACGCCGAGGCGGGCCGCCACCACGTCGGGGGCCAGTCCCGTCCCCAGCCGCCAGGCGCGCAGCCGGGCGCCGATCTGCCGCATATCCAGCGCCATGTCGCCGCCGCCGCTTATCGTGATGGAGAGCCGTTCAGGCGATGATGTCGGGCACCAGCCGGCTTTCCAGCCAGGTGATCTCGTCCTTCAGCTTCAGCTTGCGCTTCTTCAGGCGCTGCACCTGCAGCTGATCGGGCAGCGACAGGGCCAGGGTGGCGATCACGGTGTCCAGATCGCGGTGTTCGCTGCGGAGCTCGTGCAGGCGACGGAGCAGGCTGTCACGGTCGGCCAGGATGGGCCTCATCGGTTGATCGGTTTGAGTCGCATCTGGGCGCAGAAAGGCCATATCATGTCCTGGCGTGGTCGCACAGCACGGTCTGACCATCAGCCCCGCTTCCTGTCGCGGTCTGGTTTGCGGCGCGGAAGATGGGGATTTCTGGCAGAGGGCTGGCGGCCCGTCCCGGGGGACGGCCCGGACCGGCTCACCCTGCCGCCAGGCGGGCGAAGGCTGGCTTCTCCGTCCCTCCGGTCGTTTCAACCGCTGGAGGATCGTGTGCCGATGACGCAGCAGCCTCGCCTGCTCAGCCTGCAGGAACGCCATGCCACTCTCGAACGGCAGATCGCCGCCGAGGGCAGCCGGCCGCAGCCGGACGCCCTGTCGCTGGGCCGACTGAAACGCGCCAAGCTGCGACTCAAGGAAGAAATGCAAAGGCTGCGCCCCGCGCGGTAAGCACCGGCAGACGGCCCCTTCACGAGGGGTTTTTCACGGGGTCCGGGAGGCCCCGCATCACCGGGAAAGGCGCGGGACTTCCTTCACGGGAGGTCCCGGGCCACCCGGGCGAGATTCCCGCCCATCCCGATGAACAGCGGATGCGCAACGGTTGCAGGCACTAGGTGCGGCGCCGCGACGGGACTATAACCCCGGCTTCCCTTTTTGCTTGGAGCTTGATGGACGGCATGGACGCCACCGATATCACGCGCGTGCAGACCTATCTGCGGCGTCTCTTCGGCACGGACCGCATCAACCTGATCCGCCCGGCCCGCCCGGGCCTGTCGGTCGAGGTCGCGGTCGAGGACGAGGTGGTCGGCACGCTGCACCGCGATGCCGAGGATGGCGAGGTTTCCTACGCCCTGCACCTGACGATCCTCGAGGAGGATCTGCCGCCGCCGCCGAAGAAGCCGGCCGCGCCGCCGCGCCGTTGACCGCCAGGGCTGCCGTGCCGGCGCGGTGACGCGGGGCGCGGCAGCCGTCCCGAGGCGCGCGGTCGGCGCCGGGCATGAAAAAGGGGGCACGCGGCGCGTGCCCCCTTTTTTGGCGTGACCCCGGCTGGAACCGGAAATCAGGCGATCTCGTCGTCCTCGGCCGGGGCGAGCGGGGCGGAGGGATTGCCGCCCGAGGCCAGGATGGCCGCATTCAGGTCGGACTGGCTGCACAGGCCCAGGATCACCGGGTCGCGCGGCTTGATGTTGGCGCTGTTCCAATGGGTGCGGTCGCGCACCTTGGCGATGGTGTCCTTGGTGGTGCCCAGCAGCTTGCCGATCTGCGCCTCGGTCAGCTGCGGGAAGTTGCGCAGCAGGAAGGCGATGCCGTCCGGCCGGTCGTTGCGCTTGGAGACGGGGGTGTAGCGGGCGCCCTTGCCGCGCGCCTTCGGCACCGGGGACGCCGTCTCCATCAGCCGCAGCCGGGCGTTCGGATCGCCCTCGCAGCGCAGGATCTCCTCGCGCCGCAGCTGGCTGTTCTGCACCGGATCATAGCCGACGATCCCCTGCGCGACCTCGCCATCGGCGATCGCCTGCACTTCCAGCGGATGCATGCCGACGAAATCGGCGATCTGCTCGAAGCTGAGGGACGTCTTCTCGATGAGCCACACAGCGGTGGCCTTGGGCATCAGCGGCAGGGTCATCGGAAACCTTACGAGTCGGTCGGGCTGGCGCGGGGACAGCCCCGGATCGCACTGCATATAGAGAGGGGGAGGTATGGGGTCAAAGTCCTAGCGTCGCGGCGGCCCGGCCGCCAGCGCATCGCCGCATCCTTGGCGGCGCGGCATGGCAGGCCATATCGTTCCGCAGGGCTACCTCACAGGAGAGCGGCATGGCGACGCGGCGACTGGCCACGGTGTTCGGCGGCACCGGCTTCATCGGGCAGCATATCGTGTCGCGCCTGGCGCGGCTGGACTACGAGGTGCGCGTGGTCACCCGCCATGCCGAGGCGGTCCGCCCGCTGATGACCCAGGGCAATGTCGGCCAGGTGGTGGCCTTCCGCGCCAGCCTGTCCGACGACGCGGCGCTGGCGCGCGCGGTCGAGGGCGCCGGCCTGGTGGTCAACGCCATCGGCATCCTGGCGGAACCCCGCTCCGGCGACTTCCAGCGGCTGCAGGGCGAGCTGCCCGGCCGCATCGGCCGCGCTGCGGCGGCGGCGGGGGTGCCGAAGCTGGTGCATCTCTCGGCGATCGGCGCCGATCCGGCGAGCGCCAGCGGCTATGCCCGCAGCAAGGCCGCCGGCGAGGCCGGGCTGCAGGCCGCCTTTCCGCGCGCCATCATCCTGCGCCCCTCGGTGGTCTTCGGCCCGGAGGACCATTTCTTCAACCGCTTCGCCGGCATGGCACAGCTGCTGCCCTTCATGCCCGTGGTCAGCGGCGCCACCCGCTTCCAGCCGGTCTTCGTCGGTGACGTCGCCGCCGCCGCCCTGGCCGCCGCCCGCCGCGCCAGCGCCGAGGGCCAGGTCTTCGAGCTGGGCGGCCCGCGGGTCGCCAGCTTCCGCGAGCTGATGGGCTATGTCCTGGAGGTCACCGGCCGGCCGAAGCGGCTGGTCGAGCTGCCGCCCGGGCTGGTGCGGCTGCAGGCCCGGCTGGGCGAGTTCCTGCCGAACCCGCCGCTGACCCGCGACCAGTTGATCCTGCTGCAGAAGGACAATGTGGTGTCTCCCGGGGCGAAGGGCTTCGCCGAGCTCGGCATTGCGCCGCAGGCGATGGAGGCGGTGGTGCCGTCCTACCTGACCCGCTTCCGTCCCGGCGGCGGCCGCCGCGCCGCCTATCCTGCCTAAAAGTCCGGATCGGGCCTTTCTTGCCGGAAATATCGGGTGAGGCCCGCATGACCGCAAATGCCCGGGGGAAACAAGGACAGAAAGACTGTCCTTATGGCGTAAATAGGACTCGCAACCCCCGGGTGACTGTGGCAAAGCTGCGCGCAACGGGGTGCAAGCCTTGCCCGGCTCCGCATGGCCGCGCGACGGCCGCCCCTCAGACGCCTTTGTTGAGAAAAGCCTTCCTGCCCGAAGGAACCTGCCCGATGGCCGAACGCATGCTGCAATTCGTGCGCTTGACGCAACAGACGCCCGACAAGCGCACCGCCAGCGAGCGCCGGGCCGATTTCGGCGAGATCTACCAGCGTTTCAGCGCCGAGCGCGCCACCGAGCAGGCCAGCCGCTGCAGCCAGTGCGGCGTGCCCTTCTGCTCGATCCATTGCCCGCTGAACAACAACATCCCGGACTGGCTGAAGCTGACCGCCGAAGGCCGGCTGGAAGAGGCCTATGAGGTCTCCTCGGCAACCAACACCTTCCCCGAGATCTGCGGCCGCGTCTGCCCGCAGGACCGGCTCTGCGAAGGCAACTGCGTCATCGAGAAAGGCTTTGACAGCGTCACCATCGGCGCGGTCGAGAAGTATATCACGGATACCGCCTGGGAGCAGGGCTGGGTCAAGCCGCCCAAGCCGCGGCGCGAGGTCGAGCATTCGGTCGGCATCATCGGCGCCGGCCCCGCCGGCCTGGCGGCGGCCGAGCGGCTGCGGCTGCGCGGCTGGAAGGTCACGGTCTATGACCGCTACGACCGCGTCGGCGGGCTGATGATCTACGGCATCCCGAACTTCAAGCTGGAGAAGGAGGTCGTCCTCCGCCGCCACGCGCAATATGCCGAGGCGGGCATCGAGTTCGTCCTCAACTGCCGCGTCGGCATCGATATCTCCATGGCCGATCTGCGGGCGAAGCATGACGCGGTGCTGGTGGCGACCGGCGTCTACAAGGCGCGCGACATCGGCGGGCCGGGCGCCAACCTGGCCGGCATCGTGCCGGCGCTGGACTATCTGACCGCCTCCAACCGCGAGAACCTGGGCGACCAGGTGCCGGAGTTCATCGACGGCACGCTGAACGCCGCCGGCAAGAAGGTCGTGGTCATCGGCGGCGGCGACACCGCCATGGACTGCGTCCGCACCGCCATCCGGCAGGGCGCCGAGGCGGTCACCTGCCTCTATCGCCGCGACAAGGCCAACATGCCCGGCTCGATGCGCGAGGTGGCGAATGCCGAGGAGGAGGGCGTGACCTTCTCCTGGCTCTCCGCGCCCGAAGGGTTTGAAGGGGAGGGCCATGTCACCGGCGTCCGCGCGGTGAAGATGCATCTCGGCCTGCCCGACGCCACCGGCCGCCAGCAGGTCGAGCCGATCCCGGGCAGCGGCTTCACCGAGCCGGCCGATCTGGTGATCAAGGCGCTGGGCTTCGACCCCGAGGACCTGCCCAGCCTGTTCGGCGAGCCGGGGCTGACCGTCAGCCGCTGGGGCACGCTGACCATCGACCGCCGCAGCATGATGACCAGGCTGGAGGGCGTCTTCGCCGCCGGCGACATCGTCCGCGGCGCCTCGCTGGTGGTCTGGGGCATCCGCGACGGCCGCGACGCCGCCGACCAGATCGAGGCCTATGTGCTGGCCAAGAAGGCCGCCCCGGCCATGGCGGCCGAGTGATGCGCGCGCTCGTCCCCGGCCTCGCCCTGCTCCTCGCCGCCGCGCCCGCCTTCGCGCAGTCGGGCCCGTCGCAGTTCCAGGCGCCGGGCGCCACGCCCGCGCCCCAGGCTGTGCCGGCCCCGGCGCCCGCCCCGGCAGCGCCCCCGGCCGGCGACCGCGCCGAGGCGCTGGCCGCCGCGAGGGAACTGATCGAGGCGAGCGGCTCGCAGGCCCAGGCCGAGGCCGGCATCCATGGCAGCATGGCGCAGATGGCGCAGATCGTGGCGCAGCAGAGCGGCCAGCCGGTGGCCCGCGTCACCGAGATCTTCGAGGGCATCCTGCTGCCCGAGTTCCGCGCCCGGCTGCCGGAGCTGCTCGACGCCATGGCCGCCTCCTGGGCCAGCCATCTGAGCGCCGCCGACCTGCGCGAGCTCACCGCCTTCTACCGCTCGCCGCTGGGCGGCCGGCTGAAGGTGGCGACCCAGGCGGTCACCCAGGAAAGCCTGGCCTTCGGCGCGCAATGGGGCCAGCGCATCGGCCTCGAGGCGCTGACCAAGCATCGCGAGGCGCTGCGCGCCCGCGGGTTGAAGATCTGAACCGAACACGACGCCGTCCCGGGCTCCCCTGTCCCGGCCGCGAATCCAGAGGGATCGCACCATGAGCAACCTGCCCCTGAACGTGCCGGCCGAGAGCGGTGCTGCCTTCGCCGAGCGTTTCCGCCGCAACGCCGATCTGCTGAACAGCGCCGCCCATGTCGACACCATGGAGCATGACGCCTGCGGCGTCGGCATGATCGCGGCGCTCGACGGCCGCCCGCGGCGCGACGTGGTGCAGGCCGGCATCGACGCGCTGAAGGCGGTCTGGCACCGCGGCGCGGTCGATGCCGACGGCAAGACCGGCGATGGCGCCGGCATCCATATCGAGATCCCGCAGGACTTCTTCGCGGAAGTCGTCGAGCGCGGCGGCGACCGGCTGCGCCCGGGCCGCATCGCGGTCGGCCAGGTCTTCCTGCCGAAGACCGATCTGAGCGCGCAGGAACGCTGCCGCCAGATCGTCGAGACCGAGATCCTCAACGCCGGCTACAGCATCTATGGCTGGCGGCAGGTGCCGATCGACGTCGCCTGCATCGGCGAGAAGGCCAATGCGACGCGGCCCGAGATCGAGCAGATCCTGATCTTCGACCCCGAGCAGCGCGACCCGGCGACGATGGAGCGCGACCTCTACGTCATCCGCCGCCGCATCGAGAAGCAGGCCATCGCCGCGCAGGTGCCGGAGCTCTATCTCTGCAGCCTGTCGACGCGCTCGATCGTCTACAAGGGCATGTTCCTGGCGGAGAACCTGACCGACTTCTACCCCGACCTGCTCGACGAGCGTTTTGTTAGTCGCTTCGCCATTTATCATCAGCGCTACTCCACGAACACGTTTCCCACGTGGAGGTTGGCCCAGCCGTTCCGGATGCTCGCGCATAACGGCGAGATCAACACCGTCCACGGCAACATCAACTGGATGAAGAGCCACGAGACGCGGCTCGCCCATGACCTGCTCGATCCCTTCATGGAGGACATCAAGCCCGTCGTGCAGGCCGGCGGCTCCGACACCGCGACGCTGGACAACGTCTTCGAGCTGCTGGTGCGCGGCGGCCGCGACGCGCCGATGGCCAAGGCCATGCTGATCCCGGAGAGCATCGGCAGCAACGCCACCATGCCCCAGGCGCATCGCGACCTGTTCATGTACTGCAACGCGGTGATGGAGCCCTGGGACGGGCCGGCCGCGGTCTGCGCCACCGATGGCCGCTGGTGCATCGCCGGCCTCGACCGCAACGGGCTGCGCCCGATCCGCTACAATGTCACCGCCGACAAGCTGCTGATCGTCGGCTCCGAGACCGGCATGGTGAAGCTGGCCGAGGGCGACATCGTTGCCAAGGGCCGCGTCGGCCCCGGCCAGTGCATCGCCGTCGACCTGGAGGCGCAGCGCTTCTATGGCGACACCGAGCTCAAGGACGTGCTCGCCGCGCGGCATCCCTTCGGCGACTGGGTCAACCGCACCACCAAGATCGACAGCATCGTCCGCGCCGAGGTGGACGAGACGCCGGTGCTGTCGACCGAGGCGCTGCGCCGCCGCCAGCTGGCGCTCGGCGTGACGCTGGAGGATCTCGAGACCATCCTGCACCCGATGGCCGAGGACGGCGCCGAGGCGGTGGGCAGCATGGGCGACGACACGCCGATCGCGGTGCTCTCGGCGCAGTATCGCGGGCTGCACCATTTCTTCCGCCAGAGCTTCGCCCAGGTCACCAACCCGCCGATCGACAGCCTGCGCGAGACGCGGGTGATGACCATCAAGACCCGTCTGGGCAATCTGGGGAACATCCTCGACGAGGATCCGACCCAGTGCGACATGCTGCAGCTGGAGAGCCCGGTGCTCTCCAATGCGGAATTCGCCGCCATGCAGGAATACATGGGCAGCACCGCCTGCACGGTCGACGCCACCTTCCCGGTCGCCGAGGGCGAGCCCGGCCTGCGCCGCGCGCTGGAGCGGATCCGTCGCGAGGCGGAGGAGGGGGTGCGCTCCGGCTGCGCCCATGTCGTGCTGACCGACGAGGCGCATGACAGCGCGCGCGCCGCCATCCCGATGATCCTGGCGGTCGGCGCCGTGCACACCCACCTGGTGCGGCACTCCTTGCGCACCTTCACCAGCCTGAACGTCCGCTCTGGCGAATGCATGGACGTGCATTATTTCGCCGTGCTGATCGGCGCCGGCGCCACCACGGTGAACGCCTATCTGGCGCAGGAGAGCATCGCCGACCGGCACCGCCGCGGCCTCTTCGGCGAGGATTCGCTGCGCGACTGCGTGGCGCATTACCGCAAGGCGGTCGACAAGGGCCTGCTGAAGGTCATGTCGAAGATCGGCATCTCGGTGCTGTCCTCCTATCGCGGCGGCATGAACTTCGAGGCGATCGGCCTGTCGCGGGCGCTGGTGGCGGAATTCTTCCCCGGCACCCAGTCGCGCATTTCCGGCATCGGCCTCTCCGGCATCGCGCGGCGCGTGCTCAGCATGCACCGCAAGGCCTGGGACGGCGACACGGTGATGCTGCCGGTCGGCGGCCTCTACAAGCTGCGCCGCAAGGGCGAGGCGCATGCCTTCGACGGCAGCCTGATCCACCTGCTGCAGAACGCGGTGGAGAGCGACAGCTACCAGACCTTCAAGCGCTATTCCGAGGCGGTGCGCAAGCTGCCCCCCGTGGCGCTGCGCGACCTGCTCGACTTCCGCGCCGAGACCGCCCGCCCGATCGCCATCGAGGAGGTCGAGAGCATCACCGAGATCCGCAAGCGCCTGATCGCGCCCGGCATCTCGCTCGGCGCCCTCAGCCCCGAGGCGCATGAGACGCTGTCCATCGCCATGAACCGCATCGGCGCGCGTTCCGACAGCGGCGAGGGCGGCGAGGACCCTGAGCGCGCCAAGCCGCGCGCCAATGGCGACAACGCGAACTCGGCGATCAAGCAGATCTCCTCCGGCCGCTTCGGCGTCACCGCGGAATACCTGAACAACTGCCGCGAGATCGAGATCAAGGTGGCCCAGGGCGCCAAGCCCGGCGAGGGCGGCCAGCTGCCCGGCTTCAAGGTCAGCGGCATCATCGCGCGGCTCCGCCACTCGACGCCGGGCGTCACCCTGATCTCGCCGCCGCCGCACCACGACATCTATTCGATCGAGGATCTGGCGCAGCTCATCTACGACCTGAAGCAGATCAACCCCGAGGCCTCGGTCTGCGTGAAGCTGGTGGCGCGCTCCGGCATCGGCACCATCGCCGCCGGTGTCGCCAAGGCCAAGGCCGATGCCATCCTGGTCTCCGGCCATTCGGGCGGCACCGGCGCCTCGCCGGTCAGCTCGATCAAGTATGCCGGCCTGCCCTGGGAGATGGGGCTGTCCGAGGCGCACCAGGTGCTGCTGCTGAACCGGCTGCGCCACCGGGTGAAGCTGCGCACCGATGGCGGGCTGAAGACCGGCCGCGACGTGGTCATCGCCGCCATGCTGGGCGCCGAGGAATTCGGCATCGGCACGGCCTCGCTCGTCGCCATGGGCTGCATCATGGTGCGGCAGTGCCACAGCAACACCTGCCCGGTCGGCGTCTGCACCCAGGACGAGGAGCTGCGGAAGAAGTTCGAGGGCAGCCCCGAGAAGGTCATCAACCTCTTCTCCTTCATCGCTGAGGAAATCCGCGAGATCCTGGCCAGCCTCGGCTTCCGCAAGCTGGAAGAGGTGATCGGCCGCACCGAATACCTGAAGCAGGTCAGCCGCGGCGCCGAGGATCTCGACGACCTCGACCTCAACCCGCTGCTGGTCCAGGCCGATGCCGGGCCCTTCCCGCGCTACTGCACGCTGGAAGGCCGCAACGAGGTGCCGGAGACGCTGGACGCCGACATGATCCGGGACGCCGCGGCGCTCTTCGAGCGGGGCGAGAAGATGCAACTCGCCTACAACATCCGGAACACCCACCGCGCCATCGGCACCAAGATCAGCAGCAAGATCGTCCGCAAGTTCGGCATGACCGGTCTGCAGCCCGGCCATCTGACCGTGCGGCTGCGCGGCTCGGCCGGCCAGTCGCTCGGCGCCTTCGCGGTGCGGGGCCTCAAGCTGGAAGTGCTCGGCGACGCCAACGACTATGTCGGCAAGGGCCTGTCGGGTGGCAGCATCGTCGTCCGCCCGGCGCCCTCCTCGCCGCTGGTCTGGAACGAGAACGCCATCGTCGGCAACACCTGCCTCTATGGCGCGACGGCGGGCGAGTTCTTCGCCGCCGGCCAGGCCGGCGAGCGCTTCGCCGTGCGCAACTCTGGCGCCACCGCGGTGATCGAGGGCGTCGGCGCCAATGGCTGCGAATACATGACCGGCGGCACGGTGGTGATCCTCGGCGCGGTCGGCGACAATTTCGGCGCCGGCTTCACCGGCGGCCAGGCCTTCATCCATGACCGCGACGCCACCTTCGAGCACCGGCTGAACCCGGACACGCTGCTGTGGAAGCGCCTCTCCTCCAACCATTGGGAGGGCGTGCTGCAGGGTCTCATCGGCCGCCACGCCGCCGAGACCGGGTCGCGCCACGCCGCCCGCCTGCTGAACGACTGGGCCTCGGAGCGCGGCCACTTCTGGCACGTGGTGCCGAAGGAATACGCCAAGTACCTGCCCCACCCCATGGAGCAGGTCGCCATCGCCGCCGAGTAGTTCTTTCGGTTCGACCGGTCCTCGATGGGACCGGTCGCCACCGGAGCAGCCGCGTCAAACAGCCCGGCTAACGCCTTAAAAATGTTAAGCCTGGGAAACTTGGCGTGATGCTCGGCTAGGCGCTCAGGGACGGGCATGCGATAAGCGCGACCCCTGACCTTGCTGCGGCGTTGTGCATGAGAATCCTCTACCACCAGCCTCTTTGCCCTTATTCGCGCAAGGTTCGCCTTGTCCTCAGTGAGAAACGCATCCCCTTCGAGGTGCGGATCGAAAGGGTCTGGGAGCGGCGGGAGGAGTTCATGGAAATGAACCCCAGCGGCACCGTCCCCGTGCTGGTGGAAGAGAACGGCCTGATCCTGGCCGACAGCTACGCCATCTGCGAATACCTCGACGAGGCCTATCCCGACCTGCCCCTGATGGGACGGACGCTGGGTGAGCGCGCCGAGGTCCGCCGCCTGGTCGCCTGGTTCGACGGCAAGTTCGCCCGCGAGGTCACCGACAACCTCCTCGTCGAGAAGCAGTGGAAGCGCCTGATGGGCCGCGGCAGCGCCGACGCCGCCTCGCTGCGCGCCGGCTACGCCAACCTGAAGCCGCATCTGGACTACCTCGGCTGGCTGGCCGAAACCCGCCTGTGGCTGGCCGGCAATTCCCTGTCCATGGCCGACCTGGCCGCTGCCGCGCACCTGTCGGCCCTCGACTACATCGGTGACCTCGACTGGTCCCTGAACGACGCCGCCAAGGACTGGTACGCCCGGGTGAAGTCCCGCCCGGCTTTCCGCCCGCTGCTCGCCGACCGCGTCAGCGGGGTGAACCCGCCGCCGCATTACGCGGATCTGGATTTTTAAGGGTTTTCAGAGAAGGCAGGGGCAGGCCAGGGGAATGAATTCCCCTGGACCCCTTCTTTTTTCTGTCAGTGCTGCCGCGCGGCTTTGGCCAGGCGGGACACCACACTGAACCGCAGCGCGACCTGTCAGGGCGCGCTTTTTTTATGAAAACGGCGTCCCGCCGCGATGCCCTGGCGACGGTGCCGATGAGGCGCAGGTCCCACCACGGCCGGTGATCAGAAAAAAGAAGGGGGTCCGGGGGAATTCATTCCCCCGACCTGCCCGATGCTTCTCTCAAGGCACCAACCCTTCCTTCAACCCATGAACGTGGTCGCAGATCGCCCCCGCGGTCGTCAGCCACACCGTGTCCCGCTGGGCGGCGATGTGTTGCAGGGCTTCGCGCAGGGCGCGCAGGCGGTAGGGCTGCCCGACGATATAGGGGTGGAGGGCGATGCCCATCACCTGGGGGCGGTTGTCGCGCACCTGGCGTCGGCGCTCCTCGAAGTCGTTCAGGATCATGTTGGCGAATTGCTGGGCGCTGTCCTTGCGCGCGCCGATCGAGGGGATGTCGTTAATTTCCTGCGGGTAGGGGATCGAGAGCAGGCGTCCGGCCTTGGTCTTCAGCCAGGTCGGCTGGTCGTCGTGGCACCAGTTGAGGGTGTAGCGGTAGCCGGCCTCGACCAGCAGTTCGGGGGTGGAGAGGGTCTCGGCGATCCAGGGGGACAGCCAGCCGGCGGGGGGCTTGCCCTCGGCCTCGGCGATGGCGGCGGTGGCTTCGGCGATCAGGGTGCGTTCTTCCGCCTCGCTCATCAGCGACTGGCGCTCGCTGTTGGTCCGGCCGTGGCCGGCGATCTCGTCGCCGCGGGCGCGGTGGGCGGCGACCAGGCTGGGGGCGTAGTCATACATGGCGCTGTTCAGCAGCACGGTGGCGGGCAGCTTCAGCTCGTCCAGCATTTCCAGCATGCGCCAGGCGCCCACCCGGTTGCCATAGTCCCGCCAGGCGTAGTTCAGCACGTCCGGCTGCGGCCCGCCCGGGGCCAGCGACATGCCGAGGCCTTCGCCGAAGGCGAAATGCTCAAGATTGATGCCGAGATAGACCGCCAGCTTCTTCCCCGCCGGCCAGCCATAGGCCGCCCGGGAAGGCCAGGGGTGGTAGTCGTAGCGGCCATGGGTCGGCAGCATCGGCGGTCTCCTCGAGGTATCCGGTGCGGCGGCGAAGCAAGCGCCGGACCAGCCTGAAGCAAGCTTGTTGCTGCGCGGTTCCCGCGGCGCCAGAAACCCGCTAGAAGCCGCTGCATGTCCAAGCCCCCGCCGGCCGAGGCGGCGTCGGCGCGCGCCCTGCTCTCCGCCACCGCCCGTCAGGGCCGGTCGCGGCTGGCGCGCCCCATCCTGCTCGGCCTTGCCTCGATCGCCTGCGGCCTGGCCCAGGCCTGGTTCATCGCCCATCTGCTGGCGGCGCTGCTCGGCCATGGCTCGGCCGGCTGGAGCGAGTTCTTCGCCGCCGCCAGCCTGGCGCTGCTGTCCATCGCGCTCGGCGTCGCGCAGGAGCGGGCCCAGGCCGCCGCCGGCGCCGCGGCGCGGGCCGATCTGCGCCGCCGCGCCTTCGACCGGCTGCTGGAAGCGGGCCCGGCGGATGACCGCCCGGTCGGCGAGCGCTCTGGCCTGGTGGTCGACCGCATCGAGGCGCTGGACGGCTATTTCTCCCGCTGGCTGCCGGCGGCGGTGCTCGCCGCGGCGGGGCCGCTGCTGATCGCCTGCGTCGTCGCCTTTGAGGACCCGCTGAGCGGCCTGATCCTCTTCGTCGCCGGTGCCATGGTGCCGGTCGGCATGGCGGTGACCGGCATCGGCGCGGCGCTGGCCAGCCGGCAGCAGTTCGATGCGCTGCAGGCGCTGTCGGGCCGCTTCCTCGACCGGATGCGCGGCCTGCCGCAGCTGGTGCTGTTCCGCCGCCAGGAGGCCGAGGCCCAGGCGCTGGGCCAGGCCGCCGACGAGCTGCGCCGCCGCACCATGAAGGTGCTGCGGGTGGCCTTCCTGTCCGGCCTGACGCTGGAGGTGATCGCCGCCGCGGTGCTGGGCTGCCTCGCCTGGCGCCACGGCAACCTGCTGGTCGGCGGCCATCCCGACCCGGCGGCGGCTCTCTTCTGCCTGTTGATGGTGCCGGGCTTCTTCGCGCCGCTGCGGGCCTTCTCGGCCGCCTATCACGAGCGCATGGCAGCCAACGGCGCCGCCGCCGCCCTGGCTCCGCTGCTGGCCGCGCCCGACTCGGAGCCCGGGCTGCAGCTCGCAGAGATCCCGCCGACGGTGGTGGTGACCTTCGAGCAGGTGGGCCTGACCTATGACCCCGCCCGCGGCCCGGCCCTGACCGACCTTTCTTTCAGAGTCATGCCGGGGGAAGCCCTGGTGCTGGCAGGCCCGTCCGGCTCGGGCAAGTCGTCGGTGCTGCGGCTGCTGATGGGCTTCTGCAGGCCGGATGGCGGCCGCATCGCGCTGAACGGCCGCGACGCGACCGCGCTGCGCCCCGAGGAGCTGCGCCGCCTGTCTTCCTATGTCGGCCAGAAGGCGCATCTGTTCCGCGACAGCATCCGCGCCAACATCGCCATGGCGCGGCCCGAGGCCAGCGAGGCCGAGATCGAGGCGGCGGCCCGCGCAGCCCATGTCACCGATTTCGCGTCCAGCCTGCCGGAGGGCCTCGACACCATGATTGGCGAGGGCGGCCTCGGCCTGTCCGGCGGCCAGGCGCAGCGGGTGGCCATCGCCCGCGCCTTCCTGCGCAACCGCCCGCTGGTGCTGCTGGACGAGCCCACCGCGCATCTCGACCCGGCGACCGAGGGCGAGCTGCTGGACAGCCTGCGCCGCCTCTGCGCCGGGCGCACCGCCATCATCGCCACCCATTCCTCCGCGCTGCGCGCCCGCTTCGGCCGGGTGCTGGAGCTGGAGAAGGGCCGCGCCGGCCTGCCGCGGATGGCCGGGGAGTGAGCCGGATGATGCTGACCGACCTGACCCGCGTGCTCGGCCTGTGGCGCGCGCGCAGCACCTGGCTGTGGTCGGGCGCCATCGTTGCCGTGCTGGCGACGCTGGCCGGCGTGGCGCTGCTGGCGCTGGCCGGGCGCGGCGTCTCCGAAGGCCTGCGCACCGGCGCGCTGACCGGCATCGCCGTCGGCTCGCTGCTGCTGCTGCGTCCGCTGATCTTTGTCCGCCCGGCGTCGCGCTACCTCGAGCGGCTGGTGACGCATTCGGCGACCTTCCGGGCGCTGGCCGACACCCGCATCTGGTTCTTCCGCCGCCTGGCCGAGCGGCTGCCCGGCGGCATCGGCCATCGCGGCGCCGGCGACCTGCTGGGCCGGCTGGTGGCCGATGTCGAGGCGCTGGACGGGCTCTATCTCCGCGCCCTGGTCCCCGGCGTCGCGGCGCTGGCCGTGGTGGTGGCCGTCGCCGTGCTGCTGGGCTTCGCCGGCCCGGGCATCGCCGTGCTGGTGGCGCTGCCGCTGGCGCTGGCCCTGCTGCTGCCGCCGCTGCTGGCCCCAGGCGCCGCCCGCGCCGCTGGCGAGGTGGCCGAGGCGCAAGGCGCGCTGCGGCGCGCCGCCGTCGACCCGCTGCTCGGCCTGGAAGACGTCCTGGCCGCCAATGCCGAGCCTCGCGCCGCCGCCCGCCTGGCGGAAAGCGGCGCGACCCTGGCCGAAACCCAGAAGAGATTGGCGCGCCGCGCTGCCTGGGGCGGCGCCGCCGGCAGCCTGCTGGCCCAGTCCGCGCTCTTCGCCGCGCTGGGCTATGGCCTGGCCGGCGGCCCCGGCGCGGTCGGCGGCACCATCATCGGGCTGTTCCTGGCGCTGGCCGCCGGCGAGGCCCTGGCCGGGCTGCCGCGCGCCGGCGCCGCGCTCGCCGCCGCCGGCGCCAGCGCCCGCCGCCTGTTCGACGCCGCCGACACCCCTCCGCCGGTCGCCGAGCCGACCACCCCGGCCGAAGCCCCCCGCGGCCATGCCCTGCGCGCCGAGGGCGTCCGCTTCGCCTGGGCGGCCGACCGCGAGCCGGTCTTCACCGAGCTGAATTTCGACCTGCCGGAAGGCGGGCGGCTGGCGCTGCTGGGCCCCTCGGGCGCCGGCAAGTCGACGCTGGCGGCGCTGCTGCTGAAGCTGGCCGCCCCCCAGGAAGGCCGGCTGCTGCTGGGCGGCGTCGATATCGCCGAGCTTCCGGCCGATGCCGTGCGGGCGCGCATCGCCTGCCTGACCCAGGATGCGCGGCTGTTCGACGACAGCATCGCCGCCAACCTCCGCCTCGCAGCCCCCGAGGCCGATGACGCCGCGCTGTGGCAGGCGCTCGACCGCGCCGGCGTCGCCGATGTGGTGCGCGTCCTGCCGGAAGGCCTGGCGACCCGCTGCGGCGAGGGCGGCGCGCGCTTCTCCGGCGGGCAAGGGCGGCGGTTGGCGCTGGCCCGGGCGCTGCTGGCGCCGGCCGATATCCTGATCCTGGACGAGCCCGGCGCCGGCCTCGACCCCGAGGCGGAGCGCGCCTTCCTGGAGACGCTGGAGACGGCCACCGCCGGCCGCAGCGTCATCCTGATCGCGCACCGGCTGCTGGGTGTCGAGCGGCCGACCCGCATCCTGCGGCTGATCGGCGGCCGCGCCATGGCGGCGATGGGCTGAATGGGCGCGGCGCTGGAGACGGCGCTGCGCGCGGCGGCCTTCGCCGACCCGGTCAATGCCGCGCTGCTGGACCGCCTGCGCGCGCTCGCCTTGCCGCAGGGTTTTTTGACGGCGGGCTGCCTGTTCCAGGCGGTGTGGAACCAAGTAGCCGGCCATCCGCCCGGCTGGGGCGTCAAGGACTACGACGTTTTCTACTATGATCCCTCCGACCTCTCCTTCGAGGCCGAGGATGCGGTGATCCGCCGCTGCGCCGCCGCCTTCGCCGATCTCGGCGCGGTGGTGGAGGTGAAGAACCAGGCCCGCGTGCATCTGTGGTACCGCGCCCGCTTCGGCGAGGATTATCCGGCGCTGGCCTCTGCCAGAGACGGCATCGACCGCTACCTGATCGACTGCACCTGCATCGGCATCGAGGCGGCCACCGGCGCGCTCTACGCCCCCAGCGGGCTGGAGGATGTCTTTGCCGGCGTGCTGCGGATCAACCCGCGCCACCCGCAGCCGGCGCAGTTCGCCCGCAAGGCCGAGGATTACCGCCGGCGCTGGCCGCATCTGCGCATCGAGGCCTGATCAGGCGCCCAGCTTCCGGAAGATCTCGGCCGACAGCGCCTGCAGTTCGGGCTCCGGCCTTCTGCTCAGCGCTTCCGCCATCTGCCCCAGAAAGCCGGGCGATCCGGTGGCGGCGGCCTTGGTGAACCAGTCCAGCGCTTCCGCGGACGTCGCCGCCAGCGTGCCCATGTTGAACTGCGCGCGGAAATCGCCCAGCGCCGCCGCGCGGGCATAGAGCGCATGGGCCGCCGCGGGGTCGCGCGGCGTCTCCCAGCCTTCTTCCAGATAGCGGCCAAGGACCGTCATCGACTTGGCATGGCCCTGGTCCGCGGCGGCGCGGAACCAGCGGAATGCCTCGGCGCGCTGCCCGTCGCGGGCCAGCAGGCTGGCCAGGTTGTATTGCGCCCAGTCATAGCCGCGCCTGGCCCCCTCGGCGTAGATCGCCAGCGCCTTCGGCAGGTCGACGGCCGTGCCCCAGCCCAGCTCATGGCAGCGGCCGAGCATGGTTTCCGCCCGGACATTCCCCGTGGTCGCCGCGGTCCTGAACCAGGCGAAGGCGGTGGCCTGGTCCGCGGGGAGGCCACGGCCCTCGAGAAGAATTTGGCCGTAGAGGATCTGCGCCTCGACCATGCCGGCGCGGGCGGCGGCGGCGATCCAGCGGGCGGCCTCCTCGGGCGGGCCGGCAAAGGCGGCGGCCAGCTGCTCGGCCGTCGCCTCCCGCACCACGCCAGGGGCCAAAGGCGGCAAGGA
This sequence comes from Teichococcus deserti, assembly GCF_001982615.1. Lineage (GTDB taxonomy): Bacteria > Pseudomonadota > Alphaproteobacteria > Acetobacterales > Acetobacteraceae > Pseudoroseomonas > Pseudoroseomonas deserti. The sequence continues at coordinate 46,620 of NZ_MLCO01000005.1, forward strand.
AGGTTCGGGGGCGGGGCGGCGGCGGCGGAACATGCCGCCGGTTATGCTGTTGCGACCCGCTCGCAACAAGGTCCGAAATTCAGACCGCGAGCAGCCCGCCCTGCTTGGCGCGGCCGGGCAGGGGGTGGCCCACCACCTCCTCGGCCAGGCGGCCGCATGCCATCAGCGCCTCGAGGTCCAACCCGGTCTCGATGCCGGATTCGGCGCAGAGCAGCGCCAGGTCCTCGGTGCAGATATTCCCCGCGGCACCTGCATGTTTGCCGAAGGGGCAGCCACCCAGCCCGGCGATGGCGGCGTCAAAGCGGGCGACGCCGAGGCGCATCCCCTCCCAGGCATTGACCATGGCCATGCCGCGGGTGTCGTGCAGGTGTAGCGACAGCTCCAGATCCGGCCATTTGTCCCGCACGGCGCCGACCACGGCGGAAATCCGGCGCGGGGTGGCCCAGGCCATGGTGTCGGCGAGGGAAATGACCGGCGGCGCCAGGCCGACGCCGCCCGCCAGGGCGAGGACCGCGGCGATGCGGTCGATCACCGCGGCCACCGGCACCTCGCCCTGAAAATTGCAGCCGAAGGCGGCCATGATGGTGGCGCGGGCAAAGGGCACCCGGTGCTCGGCATAGAGCGCCATCAGGGCGGCGGCGGCGGCCAGGTCCTCCTCGCGGTCGCGATTCTGGTTGCGCTTGCCGAAGACCTCGGAGGCGGAGACCGAGACGCTGCCGTCGATCGTCAGATGCGGCGCGACGAGCGCGCGCAGAAACCCCTTGGCGTTCAGCCAGAGCGCGCCGAAGGCCACGCCGTCGACGTCGCGCAGTCCCTGGCAGACCATCTCGGCATCGGCCATGCCGGGGACGCGGCGCGGATCGACGAAGGAGACGGTCTGGATCCGCTTCAGCCCGGTGCCGGCCAGCGCCTGGATCAGCCGCAGCTTGTCGGCGGTGGCGATCGGGCCGCGCTCGAACTGGAAGCCCTCGCGCGGGCCTTCTTCGCGGATCTCGATGCGGGCGGGCAGCTGGCTCATGGCGCGTCATCCGGCAGGGTGAGGATGCCCTGCTCGGCCAGGGCCTGACGTTCATGCGCCCCGATGCCGAGGCTGTCGAGCAGGGCCGCGGCGCCTTCGCCCACCGCCGGCGGCTGGCGGTCCAGGCGGATCTGCGCCGCCTCGAAGTGCAGCGGCGTCATCGGCAGGCTGGCGGTGATGCCTTCCGCCAGGCGGGTTGCACCCATGATGCCGCTGGCCGCCAGATGCGGGTCGTCGAACAGGTCCTCGGGATGGGCCACCGGGGCGCAGGGGATCAGCACCTCGCGGCCCAGCGCCTGCACCTCGGCCACCGTCATGGTCGCGAAGATTTCTTCCAGTCTCGGCATGATGCGGTCGCGGCCTGCCACGCGGCCGGCATTGCTGGCGAGCGACGGATCGGCGGCCAGGTCGTGCAAACCGAGGCGGGGCGCCAGCCGCTGCCAGTGCTGGTCGCTGGTAACGCCGACGAAGACCTGGCCATCGGCCGCCTGGAAGACGTCGTAAATGCCCCAGGTGATGCGCCGCGCGGTCATCGGCGGCACCCGCTGGCCGGCGCTGGCGCCGGCGGCCATGTGCTGGCCGACCATGAAGGCGACGCTCTCGAACAGCGCCGACTGCACCTTTTGCCCCGCGCCGGTGGCCTCGCGCTGGCGCAGCGCCGCCAGGATGCCGACCACGCCGAAGACGCCGCCCATGATGTCGACCACCGAGGTCCCGGCGCGCAGCGGCCGCCCCGGCAGGCCGGTCATGAAGGCCAGGCCCCCCTGCATCTGCACCACCTCGTCCAGCGCCGGCAGGTCCTCATAGGGGCCGGGAAGGAAGCCCTTCAGCGCGCAATAGACCAGGCGCGGGTTCTGTTCGCGCAGCTGCTCCCAGCCCAGGCCGAGCCGCTCCATGGTGCCGGGCGCGAAATTCTCGATCAGCACGTCGGCCGTCGGAATCAGCTTCTCCAGCACCGCCTTGCCGCGCGGATCCTTCAGATCCAGCGCCAGGCTGGTCTTGTTGCGGTTGTAGGTGGCGAAGAAGCCGGTGCCAAAGCCGCCCAGGCGGCGGGTGCGGTCGCCCTCGGGCGGCTCGATGCGGATGACCTCGGCGCCGAGATCGGCCAGCACCACGCCGCAGCTCGGCCCCATCACCGTATGGCCGAAATCCAGCACGCGCAGGCCGGTCAGCGGCAGGGGGTTCGTTGACAAAGGACCGTTCCGTCTGACAGAATTTCTTTTCGTCAGACAGAATGAAGGTCTTTGCTCATGGCCGTCAAGCCGGCAGCTCCCGAAGAAGGGGTGGGCGCGGTCGACCGGGCGCTGTCGATCCTGCTGGCCTTCCGCGCCGGCGAGGCGGCGCTGAGCCTCGCTGAGCTGGCCCGCCGCACAGGCCTCTACAAGAGCACGCTGCTGCGGCTGATGGCGTCCCTCGAGCGGGCGGGGATGCTGCTGCGGGACGGGACGGCGGCGGAATGGCGGCTGGGCCCGGCGCTGGTTGGCCTCGGCCTGCGCGCCGCCGCGTCAGAGTCGCTGTTGGAGGCAGTGCTGCTGCCCGTGCTGCGCCGCCTGGCCGAGGACACCGGCGAAAGTGCGAGTTTCTATGTCCGCGACGGTGAAAACCGCCTTTGCCGCTTCCGGATCGAAGGGCGGCATGCGGTGCGCGACCACCTGCCGCCGGGCAGCCTGCTGCCATTAGACCGGGGGGCGGCTGGCCATGTGCTGCGCGGCGCCGGGCTGACGGTGACGCTCGGCGAGCGCGACCCGGAGCTGGCGGCCGTGGCCGCCCCGGTCTTCGCCTCGACCGGCGCGCTGCTGGGGGCGCTGTGCCTGTCCGGGACGGCGACGCGCTTCGCGCGGAAGCGCGAGGCGCTGTCCGCCATCCTCGCCCGGGCGGTGGCGGAGCTGCGCGGGCTCTAGCCGCGATCGGCTGCCAGCCGCCAGCCGAGCCGCGCCGTCCAGACCGGCAGCGCCGGTGCCAGGTGGCGCGCCCAGAGGCTGGCCGCCAGCATCGGCGCCGCGAGCCCGGCCGCAATGCCCAGCACCCCATGCAGCGCCGGGTCGTCGAGGCCCAGGCCCCGCTGCAGCACCACGCGCAGCCCGCTGGCGGCCAGGATATGCATCAGGAAGATCGGCATGGAGGCGCGGCCGACCGCCTCCGCCCAAGGGTGCCGCCGGCGGCCCAGCAGCATGGACAGGGCCAGCGTGGCCAGGATGGCGGTGGCGGCCAGCGACAGCCTGGCCGGGCCTGGCCCGGCATCGCCGGCCTGCAGCAGCAGCTGCACATAGACCTGCAGCAGCGCGGCCACCGCTAGGCCCCAGAGCGTCAGCGGCCAGGCGCGCGCCGCCAGACGCGGCAGGGCCTGCTCGGCCCAGACGCCGAAGGCGAAGAAGACGAAATAGCCGGCGAGATAGTCGAGGTAGAGATTGTCCGGCAGCCAGGGCGCGGCGAGGTAGAGCGCCAGCCCCAGCAGCGGCGGCGCCAGCGACCGCCGCGCGGCGGCGTCGCGGTAGAGCAGCAGCGCCAGCAGCATCACCAGCGCCAGGGCATAGAGGAACCAGAACTGCGCCCGCGGTTGCCACAGCAGCGCCAGCACCTCGGCCCAGCCGGTGCGGTTGTTGGTGGCGCCTGCCAGCATCACCTCGATGCTGCCCTGCAGCAGCGACCAGACGAGGTAGGGCGGTATCAGCCGCTCCAGCTTGCCGCGGAAGGTGCCGCCGCGGCCATGCCGCGCCAGCGAGCCGGCGAAGAGCAGGCCGGAGACGAAGAACAGCAGCGGCATGTGGAAGCTGTAGATGACGCTGTCCAGCAGCAGCACCGCGGGGCTTGGCGGGAGGATGCCGGACTGCACCAGCCCGCGCAGCACATGGCCGATGACCACCAGCGTGATGCCGATGGCGCGGGCATGGTCGGCCCAGCGGCTTCGGGCCCCCGCATCGCCGGGCGAATGGGGGAGATGTCGCGGCATCGGCCTCTCCTGCGGCGGCGCGCCGGCATAGACTCGGCGCCGGCCCCCTGCAACCCTGGCGTGCAGCTTAGCCTTGAGGCTCGCCTCGACATCAAGCCCGCGGGCATCAAGGAGACGTCAGCGCCGCGCGCGCGACAGCCCGTCGGCCACCAGGCTGCAGCCGGCGACGGCGGCCAGAATCGCCAGGCCCGGCCAGAGGGCCGCCAGCGGCGCCTCGAACACCGCCTCCTGCGCATTGGCCAGCATGTTGCCCCAGGAGGGGGCGGGGGGCTGGATGCCGAGGCCCAGGAAGCTGAGCACGCTTTCCGCCAGGATGGCGCCGGCGACGGCCAAGGCGCCGGCGACGGCCACCGGCGCGCGCAGCCCGGGCAGCACATGGCGCAGCAGCAGCCGTGCCTCGGAGACACCCAGCGCCCGGGCGGCGCGGACATAGTCGCTGGCCAGGATGGTGATGGCCCCGGCCCGGGCCAGGCGCGCCACGCCGACCCAGCCGAACAGCACCAGGATCGTCGTGATGCGGATCATGTCGGTCATCGCTTCGCCGCGCGGCAGGCCGAAGCGGGCCGGGTCGATGGCGGCCAGCAGCACCAGGATCGGCAGCGCCGGCAGCGCCAGCAGCCCATCGGCCAGCCGCATCAGCAGGGCATCGACCCAGCCGCCGCGCCAGGCCGCCAGCAGGCCGATCGCCGTGCCCAGCAGGGTCGCCGCCAGCGCCGCCGCCAGCCCGACGCCGAGCGAGACGCGCGCGCCGAAGAACAGCCGCAGCAGCAGGTCGCGGCCGAGCTCGTCGGCGCCGAGCGGGAAGCCAGCGCCGGGCGGCGCGTAGCGGGCGAAGAGGTCGGGCGCCAGCGGGTCGCGCCCGAGCAGGCCTGCCAGCCAGGGCGCGGCGACGGCGGCCGACGCCAGCAGGACAAGCAGGAAAAGCCCGAGGCGCAGCCGGGTCATCGCGTCTCGATCCGCGGGTCGAGCCAGAGCTGCGCCAGGTCCGCCGCCAGCGTCGCCAGCATGGTCGCCAGCGCCACCAGCAGCAGCGCCAGCAGCGCCAGGTTGTAATCGTTGCCCATCACCGCGTCGTAGAGCAGCTTGCCCATGCCGGGCCGCGCGAAGAGCGTCTCGGTGACCAGCGCGCCGGAGACCAGCGCCCCGGCATCCAGCGCCAGCAGGGTCAGCAGCGGCACCGCGGCGTTGGGCAGGGCATGGCGCCAGACCACCCGGGCCTCGCCGGCGCCGCGGGCGCGGATGCTGGTGATGAAGGGCTTCTGCAGTTCCGCGCCGAGGGCGGCGGTGGCGTGGCGGGCATAGCCGGCGAGCTGGCCGAAGGCGATGGTGGCCACCGGCAGCACCAGGAAGGGCAGGGAGGACGACCCCGGCTCCGGCAGCCCGCCCGCCGGCAGCCAGCCGAGCTGGACCGCAAAGAAGATGATGAAAAGAATCCCGAGCCAGAAGCTGGGCACCGCCTGGCCGAGCAGCGCCAGGCCATCGACGAGGGGCGCCAGCCGTGGCCGCATCGCCGCCAGCGCGCCCAGCGCCACGCCGATCACGGCGGCCAGCGCCACCGCCATGCCCACCAGCACCAGGGTCGACAGCAGCGCCGGCCAGAGCACCATCCAGACCGGCTGGGCAAAGAGCCGGGAAAACCCAAGCTCGCCACGCAGCAGTCCAAGAACCCAGGCGCCGTAGCGGGCGAGCAGGGGCTGGTCGAGCCCGTGCAGCGCCCGCAGCCGCTCGACATCGGCCGGCGTCAGCTTCGGGTCCGCCATCATGGCCAGCGACGCCGGGTCGCCCGGCATCAGCCCGATGGCGAACCAGGCCGCCAGCGACAACAGGACAAGCGTCAGCGCGATCTGCGGCAGCCGCGCTGCCACGAGCCTCAGCGAACCCGCCACTCGGTCACCCAGAGCGAAGAATAATTCTGGTGGCCGGTGGGGCGGATGCCCTCCAGCCAGCGCGGCCAGACATGCGCGTCCGAGCGGTGCCAGAGCGGCAGCGCCGGCAGGTCGGTGGCGAGTTTTCTCTGCAATGCGGCCCACATCGGCCGGCGCTTCGCCGGGTCGAGCTCGACGGGAATGGCCTCGATCAGCCGGTCGACCTCGGCGTCGCGATAGCCGGTGTAGTTCTGGCCGGACCAGTTGCGCTCGGCGCGCGGGATCTCGTCGGAATGGAACAGGCTGCGGGGCACGTTCTCCGGGCTGCTGACCCAGGCGAACATGGCCAGCGCGTCGAAGCGGCGGCGGCTGACCGTCTCGGCGAAGAAGACCCGCGGCGGCTCGTTGCGGATCCGCGCCTCGACGCCGATCGCCCGCCACATGCCGGCCAGCACCTGCTGCACCTGCTCGCGCGCGCGGTTGCCGGCGGTGGTCATGAACTCGAAGGACAGCTTCTCCCCCGCGGCATTGCGGCGGATGCCGTCGGGGCCGGGCTTCCAGCCGGCCTCCTCCAGCAGCGCCGCGGCACGGGCCGGGTCGAAGGCATAGCGCGGCACATCGGCCTCGTAGATGGGGTCGCGCGGATGCACGCCGCCGGCGGCGACCTCCTGCCGGCCCTGGTACAGCCGCTCGACGATCTGCGCCCGGTCGGCGCCGTAGAGCAGCGCCTGCCGCACCCGGCGGTCGGCCAGGATCGGGTTGTCCAGCTTCAGGTCGATATGCTCGTAGGTCAGGCCGGGGACGTATTCGACCCGGAAGCGGTCGCCGGTGCGGCGCTGCAGCGCCACCGCCTGCTCCAGCGGCAGGCCGAGCTCGCCGGCCACCATGTCCAGCTGCCCGGCCAGCAGCTGCGCCTCCAGCGCGGCGCTGTTCTCCACCGTGCGGATGGCGATGCGCTCGAAGGCCGGGGCAGGGCCGGTCCAGTGCGCGTTGCGCTCCAGCGTCACCCCGGCGCCGGGCTGCACCGCGGTCACCCGGTAGGGACCGTTCCACAAGCCGGGATTGGTGGTCTCGGTGTCATAGGCGGTGCGGCTGCGATAGGTCTTCGGGTCCGACTGCCAGCGCGGCCGCTCGATCCGCGACGGCAGCGGCTGGAAGTCGCCCATGGCGGCGAAGTCGTAGGTCACCTTGTCCAGCCGCAGCGTCACCGTGCGGGCATCGACCACGATCAGCTCGTAGGCCGAGCGGTAGAATTCCGCGCCGCCGAAGCCGGTCTCGAAGCTGCGGCCGGCCTCCCAGGCGAAGCGCAGGTCGTCCGCCGAGACCGGGGTGCCGTCGGCCCAGCGCTCGCCCTCGCGGATGCGGTAGGTCAGGCGGATGCCATCCTTGCCATCCGGGGTGCGCTCCAGCACCGCGTCGCCATTCTCCAGCGTCGGCAACCGCTCGCAGGCCAGGCAGGTCAGCTTCCAGTCGGCGTCATAGGCGGTCAGCGGCCGGCGCGCGAAGCCCAGGATATAGGACTTGGCCGCCATGGCCTCGATATTGGGGTGGAAGGTCGAGGGGTATTGCGCCAGCCCGATGGTCAGCCGGTCGCGCGGCGCCTGGGCGGCGGCGGGAAGCGTCAGGCCCAGCGGCACCAGGCTGGCCAGGATTGCGCGACGCCAGGCATGACCCATCCAGCAAACCTCCTGCTTGCGGCAACCGCAGGCCGCGCTGCCAGCTTACCCGGATAGCGTCAGCGCCGGAGGAACGCCAAGCCCGAATGACCGCATCGCAACACAGGCGCTGGCTGCGCGCCGCCGTGGCGCTCGCCGGGCTGGTGCCCGTCAGCGCCGGCCTCGCCGGGCTGGTGCTCGGCACCGCCATGCTGCCGGAGAACGCCGCGCCCCAGCCGGTCAACCTCGACAGCCACTACCGCTACCTGTCCGGCCTGCTGCTGGGGATCGGCCTGGCCTTCTGGTGGAGCCTGCCGCGCATCGACCAGCACGGCGCCCGCTTCCGCCTGCTGGGCTTCATCGTCTTCCTCGGCGGCATCGCCCGGCTGTTCGGCCTGGTGATCGACGGCAATCCGGGGGCGGGGATGCTCTTCGGATTGTTCATGGAACTGCTGGTCACGCCCTTGCTCTGCCTTTGGCAGGGGAAGGTCAGCCAGATCAGCCAGGAAGAGATTTGAAGAACAGGAAGGGAAAGGCGAGGGGAATGAATTCCCCTCGACCCCTTCTTTTTTCTTTCGGACTGCCGTGTCCACGTGGAGACGGTAGATGAAACGGCCCAGCCGAAGCACGACCTGCAAGGCGGTGCCGATGCGTTCACTTTCGTCCCGCCGTGATGCCCTGGCGGGGTGCCGGCGAGGTGCTGGTCTTTAAGCGGCCGGTGAGCAGAAAGAAGTTGGGCGCAAACCTGTAGGTTTGCGGGGGGAAATTCATTCCCCCAGCCTGCCCCTGTCCTCGCCTCAGCCGGCGGCCGTGATCTCTTCGACGCTGCCGATGCCGCCATGCTCCTTCGACCAGCCGGTCGGGTTCTCCAGGAACTTGCGCACTTCCTTCAGCGCGCCCTCCGAGAAGTAGGGCCGCTCGCGGCAGACCTCGAGCACGTCCCACCAGGTGCAGAGGTGCAGCAGGTTCAGGTTGATCTCCTTCAGGCGTTCCTGGCCGCCCGGGAAGACGCCGTAGAAGAACACCACGAAGGTGTGGTCGCAGATCGCGCCGGCGTCGCGCAGCGCCTGGGCGAAGCGGATCTTCGAGGCGCCGTCGGTGGTCAGGTCCTCGACCAGCAGGGTGCGCTTGCCCTCCGGCACGTCGCCTTCGATCTGGGCGTTGCGGCCGAAGCCCTTGGGCTTCTTCCGGACATAGGACATCGGCGCCATCATGCGGTCGGCGATCCAGGCCGCGTAGGGGATGCCGGCCGTCTCGCCGCCGGTCACCGCCTCGATGGTCTCGTAGCCGATGTGGCGGCCGATCTTCTCCACCGCCAGGTCGCAGATGCGGTTGCGGGCGCGCGGGAAGGAGATGATCTTGCGGCAGTCGATATAGACCGGGCTCTTCCAGCCCGAGGTGAAGGTATAGGGCTCCTCGGGCCGGAAGTTGACGGCCTTGATCTCCAGCAGGATGCGGGCGGTGGTGAGCGCGGCGTCGCGGTCCCAGTCGGAGGCGTGGGTCGAGGGCATGGCAGGGGGTCTCCTTTGGTCGGGGTTGGTAACGCCGGGCGCGCGGCGCGTCCATGACGGAAGCGATTTCGGATGCCGAGTCGCGCCTCTGGGTTCTGGCTGACCCGCGGGCCGGGACCGCGGCCCAGGCGCTGGGCATCGCCGAGCGGCTCGACCGGCCGTTCCGCACGATTCCGCTTGAATGGGGGCGGCTGGCGGGGCTGCCCTGGCCCTGGCCGACGCGGGCCGGGCTGACCGCCGCCGCGCAGGCGCGGCTGGCGGCGCCCTGGCCGGAGCTCGTCATCTCGGCCGGGCGGCGCTCGGTGCCGGTGGCGCGCTGGCTGGGGCGGCGCGGCGCCCGGCTGGTGCATTGCATGCGCCCGGGGACAGGGGCGGCCGATTTCTCCCTCCTGGTGCTCGGGCGGCATGACGCGCCGAAGCCGGCCGGCAACGTCTTTCCCATCCTGGGCGCCTGCCACCGGGTGTCGCCGGCGGCGCTGGCGCGGGCGCGGGCCGAATGGCCGGCCCTCGGCGCGCTGCCCGGGCCGCGCGTCGCGCTGCTGCTGGGCGGCGCGGTGCGCGGGCAGGGGCTGGATCCGGCGCTGGCCGCGACGCTGGCGGCGCAGGCGGCGGGGTTCGGCGGCAGCGTCATGGCCACCACCTCCCGCCGCAGCGGCGCCGGCGCCACGGCCGCGGTGGCGGCCGCGCTGCAGGGGGTGCCGCAGCGGCTGCACGGCTGGGGGGCTGACGGGCCGAACCCCTATATGGGCTTCCTGGCCTGGGCGGATGCCATCGTGGTGACCGGCGATTCGGTCTCGATGCTGAGCGAGGCCCTGGCCACCCGCGCCGCCCTGTTCATCGCCAAGACCACCGACGCCCCGCGCCACCGCCGGCTGTGGCAGAGCCTGTTCGACAGTGGCCAGGCGCGGCCCTTCGGCGCGGCGGCGGCGCTGTTCGACCGCGCGCCCCTGGACGAGGCGGCGCGGGTCGCGGCCGAGATCCGCGCGCGCGGCTGGGCCTGAGCGCGACAGCATAAACTGCTGCCGGCGGCGGGCGGGGGGACCTTGCCCTGCCGCCTGCACCCGGTCACCTTCGCGGCCCTGATCAGGATCGGAGGGAAGCCCGCATGTCGCGCAAGTACCGTATCGCCGTCGTCCCCGGGGATGGCATCGGCAAGGAGACCGTGCCGGAGGGGCTGCGCGTGCTGGACGCCGCTGCCCGCCGCTTCGGCTTTGAGATCAGCCTGAGCCATTACGACTGGTCCTGCGAGACCTATGCCCAGACCGGCCGCATGATGCCGGAGGACGGCATCGAGCAGCTGCGCGACAGCGACAGCATCTTCCTCGGCGCCGTGGGCTGGCCCGGCGTGCCCGATCACGTCTCGCTCTGGGGCCTGCTGATCCCGATCCGCCGCGAGTTCGACCAGTATATCAGCCTGCGCCCCTGCAAGCTGATGCCGGGCGCCAAGACGCCGCTGGCGAATCGCACCCCGGCCGAGATCGACTTCTACGTCGTCCGCGAGAACACCGAGGGCGAGTACTCGTCGTCGGGCGGAAAGATGTTCGCCGGCACCGACCGGGAATTCGTGTCGCAGGATGCCGTCTTCACCCGCAAGGGCGTCGACCGCGTGCTGAAATATGCCTTCGAGCTGGCCCAGACCCGGCCGCGCAAGAAGGTGACCAGCGCCACCAAGTCGAACGGCATCATCCACACCATGCCCTACTGGGACGAGCGCTTCGCCGAGATGGCGAAGAACTACCCGGGCATCGCCACCGACCAGTTCCACATCGACATCCTCTGCGCGCATTTCGTGCAGCATCCCGACTGGTTCGACGTGGTCGTCGGCTCCAACCTGTTCGGCGACATCCTGTCGGATCTGGGCCCGGCGGTGGCGGGCTCGATCGGCATTGCGCCGTCCGCCAACATCAACCCCGAGAAGGCGCATCCCTCGATGTTCGAGCCGGTGCACGGCTCGGCCCCTGACATCGCCGGCAAGCACATCTGCAACCCGATCGGCCAGATCTGGTCCGGCGCCATGATGCTGGAGCATCTGGGCGAGAAGGAGGCCGCCGACGCCATCACCCGCAGCATCGAGAAGCTGCTGGCCGAGGGCGGCCCGCGCACCCGCGACATGGGCGGCCAGGCGGCCACCTCCGACGTGGGCAAGGCGCTGGCCGAGGCGATCGCCCAGGGGGGCTGAGTAGGGGGCTGAGTGGAGGCCTGAGTCGCCGTTGCGCGGCAAGGGCTTGCGGGGGAGGTGGAGACCAAACTTGAACCCTCTCCCGGATGGGCCTATAAAACGGCGGGATGAGTTGCGAGTTATTCTCAATTGGCTCGCAACTGCAGGAGAATGCGGATGGGCAACGACTTCAGCCACATCACCCGCCGTTGTGAGCGGGCTGTGGTGACCGCGTACCGCGAGCTGCGGGAGACCGGGAACAACGACCTGTCGTCGTTCCGGGCCTGCACGGCGCTGTACCGGATCCACCACCCCGAGGCCTCGGTGAACGAGGCGCGCCGGCTGGTGTCCGAATGGATCGACCACCATATCGTGCGCGGCGAGGCCGGCCCGACTGACGGCTGCGAATGTCCGTGAGCTGAGCCGCGCCTGCGGCGCGGCGGACCAGGTCGAACGATCGAACCGCCCGCGAGGGCGGTTTTTTCGTGGCCCCCCCCTCCGCGGAGCAGGCGCTCAGGGCACCGGTCAGGGCACGGCGGCAGGTCAGGGGACGGGGGCAGGGCGCAGCAGGGAGGCGCGCAGGCCGGTATCGGCCAGGGCATCGACCAGGGCGGCGAAGGGATAGACAGCGATCGACCAGGGCCCCGCCCCGGTGAAGGCCAGCAGCCCCGGATAGATCGCCAACCGGTAATACAGCAGCGCCCCCGCCACCGGGGCAGCGAGCAGGAAGATCCGGCCCAGCAGGTGGCCCAGCAGGATCGGCGCCAGGTGGTCGGCCAGGGCATAGGCGGCCCGGTCCGGCGTCAGGCCCAGCCGGCGCTCCAGCACCAGCAGCGTCTCCTGCAGCACCTGGGCGCCGAAGCCCTCCCGCGGCAGCTCGTCGCGCAGCTCGCGATGCTGGGCGCGGATCAGCTGGAACAGCAGCAGCCGCGTCTGCGCCAGCGGCGGCAGCCGGGTGACCAGCCAGAATCGAAGCTGCGGCCAGGCCAGGCGGGCGGCGGCGACCAGCCCGTAGGCGGTCCAGGCCAGCGCCGCGAAGACCACCAGCCCGGTGCAGATCCGCTCCACCTCCGGCAGGCCCAGCGCCACCGTGCCGCCATGCAGCAGCAGCAGCGCCGCCAGCAGCGCGAAGGAGGGCCAGAGCGCGCCGACGATCTGGTCGACCACCGCCGTGTCCAGCAGGGCGCGGGCCAGCGGGCCGGTCAGCCCCTTGCCGTTCTCGAAGGCCTCTTTCAGCTGCCCGCCCCAGCGGGCGGCCAGCCAGTCGCCCAGCTGCCGCCCCGTCGCCGCCGCTGCGGCCCCCGTCAACGCGCCATCCGCCATGCCGGCTCCTCGACCTTTCGACCCAGTTTGCTAGCCTGGGGGCTGAACGCAACCGGCTGGCCGATGGATCACCCTGCTTCGCTGCTGCTCGACCTGCCCGGCCTGTTCCTGGCCGTTCCCGCCGCCGCCCTGGTCCCGGTGGAGGAGGCGCTGCGCCGCCTCGGCCCCGACCCCGCGCATCCGCCGCCGCCGCCCGGCGCGCCGCATCTGCTGGCCGAGGCGCTGGAGCATCTGGGCCGCGGCCTGGCCGGGGCCGGCGGCTTCGGCGAGCCGCAGGCGGATCTCGCCGCCGTGGCCCTGGTCGCCGGCGACCAGCCGGTGCCGGGCAGCGCCACCCTGGCCGAGCTCGAGGCCGAAGTGCTGACGCGGCTGTCGGGCGCCGAGGCAGCGCCGCTGCAGGCCCTGGCGCTGGCGGTGGCGCGGCTGCGGCAGGAACGGCTGCGGCGGGCGCGGCGCCTGGGCATCGCGCCGCCGGCGCCGGTGCTGACGCGCAAGGCCGGCGCGACCCGGCGCCTGGCCTCGGCGACCGCGGTCTTCGAGGCGCTGCGCGGCCTGGTCGGCAACAACCCGCTCTTTGCGGATTTCCAGCAGAAGGCCGAGGAGGAACGACGCCGCATGGGACGGGTGAACATCCTGATCGCCGGCAAGACGGGCGTGGGCAAGAGCACGCTGGTCAATGCCGTCTTCGGCGAGCAGGTGGCGCTGACCGGCATGGGCCGCCCCGTCACCCAGGATATTTCCTGGTACGAGCCGCCGCAGCTGCCGCTGCGCCTCTGCGACACCAAGGGGCTGGAGATGGCGGACTTTTCCGCGACTCTCGGCGCATTGGAAGCGGAGATAGAAAAAGGCAATGCCTCGGGCGATTTCGACCGGCGGCTGCATATCCTCTGGCTCTGCATCGCCGAGCCCGGCGCCCGGGTCGAGGCCGGGGAGCGCGCCGTGGTCGAGCTCTGCGCCCGCCACGGCATCCCGGCGCTGGTCATCCTGACCAAGGCGATCGGCCCGCGCGCCTTCGAGGAGGTGGCGCGGCGCGAGCTGCCCGCAGCCCGCGCCTTTGTCCGGGTCCTCGCCGAGAACTGGGACGACCGCGCCCCCTTCGGCCTCGACGCCCTGATCCAGGCCACCGAAAGATTGCTGCCGGAGGCGCGGCAGGCCGCCTTCATCGCGGCGCAGCGGGTCGATGTCGAGCGCAAGCGCAAGCGCGCCATGAAGATCGCGGCAGGTGCCGCGGCCTCGGCGGCCGGGGCCGCTGCGGTGCCGATTCCGCTGGCGGATGCCGCCGGCATCTTCGCCATCAATGTCGGCATGGTGGCCGGCATCGCGGTGGCCATGGGGGTGTCCATGGACCGCGACAGCATGATCGCCATGGCGGCGAGCCTGGCCGGCGCGCTCGCCACCTCGGCCGGCGGGCGGATGATCGCCGGGCAGGTGCTGAAGCTGGTGCCGGGCATCGGCAGCCTGGCCGGCGGCGCCATCACCGCCGCCGTCGCCGGCAGCGCGACCTATGGCCTGGGCTACGGCTTCACCGAATACCTGTGCCGCTTCCACGCGGCCAAGGGCCACATGCCGGCCGGCGACGAGCTGCGCGAGGGGTTCCGGAAATTCTGGGAAAGCTGGGGCGAGAAGGAGAAGGCGCCCCCGAAGGCCTGAGGACCATGCCCAGCGTGATCGCCTGCGACGGCTTCGTCGAAGGCGCGGATCACGCGGACCGACAAAGCACCTGGACCATGGTCAGCGCTTCTATCGGCGCTGATCAGGGTCTAGTCTCGATGCCGTCGGGGTGACGCATCAGGCCAGCGGAGGCTTGCGTGACGGTCGAGGTCCAGGATGCCGCGGAGATCCTGCGCGCGGTGCTGTCGCTGGGGCGGCGGCTGCGGACGGAGCGGCCGGCGGGCGGCGTCTCGCTCTCCGGCATGGCGATGCTCGGCACGCTGAGCCGGCAGGGGCCGATGCCCGCGGCCCGCCTCGCCGAGGCGGAGGGGCTGCAGGCGCAGTCGCTGACCCGGCTGATCGCCGGGCTGGAGCGGTCCGGCTGCATCGCCCGCCGACGCAGCCAGGCCGACCGGCGGGAGATCGTCATCGCGCTGACCGAGCATGGCCGCGCCGCCCTGGACGAGGACCTGCAGGCCTGCCGCGCCTGGCTGGAGCGCGCCATGGACGAGGCGCTGGCGCCGCCCGAGCGCGCCGCGCTGCAGCAGGCGGCGGGGGCGATGATCAAGCTCGCCGCCCACCGCCCGGGCGTCGCGCCTCAGGAGAACAGCGCGTAGAACATCCGGATCGCGGTGATCGCCAGGAAGATGGCGAAGGCGCGCTTCAGCATCAGCGGCGGGATGGTGTGCGCCAGGTGCACGCCCCAGGGCGTCGCCAGGATCGAGCTGGGCACGATCAGCGCGAAGCCGATCAGGTTGACGTAGCCCACCGAATAGGGCGGCAGGTCATGCGCGCCCCACCCGCCGTACAGGAAGCCCAGCGTCGCCGGGATCGAGATGATCAGCCCGAAGACCGAGGCCGTCGCGACCGCCGAGCGGATCGGCGTGCCGAACATCGACAGGATCGGCACGCCGACCGTGCCGCCGCCGATGCCCATCATCGCCGAGACGGTGCCGATGAAGCCGCCGATGCCCCAGAGCCCGGGGCCGCGCGGCGTCGTCTCGCGGATTTTGAAGTCGACGCCGGTGAAGCCCATGTTGACCGCGACCAGCAGCGCGATGGTGGCGAAGACCGCCGACAGCGCGTCGCCCTTCAGCCAGATGGCGAGCACGGTGCCCAGCACCACGCCGAGGATCATCGACGGCCAGATCGCCTTCAGCAGCGCCGTGTCGATGGCGCCCTTGGCATAATGCTTCCGCGCCGAGACGATCGAGGTCGGGATGATGGTGGCAAGGCTCGTGCCCACCGCCAGCTTCATCTGCACCGCCTCGGGGATGCCGAGGATCGGGAAGACGTTGAACAGCACCGGCACGATGACGATGCCGCCGCCGACGCCGAGCAGCCCGGCAAGGGTCCCCGACAGCAGGCCGGTCAGCGCCATGGCGAAGGCGAGGCCCGCAAGCCAGAGCGGGTCGGACATATGTTCCATGCAGGGGATACCTTGGCGGCGGGGTCTGGACGTTGCAGTTTCGTGTTTCGCGGGCGGCGCCGCCTGACCTGCTTACACCCCCCATCCGGTTCCGTCAGCCCGTGCCCCCCTGATGCCCCCTCTGATCACCGATCCCTGGTTCTATGCGCTGGCCGTCCCGGCGCTGCTCATCACCGGCATCAGCAAGGGCGGCTTCGCCTCAGGCGGCGGCAATCTGTCGGTTCCCGCCATGGCGCTGCTGCTGCCGGCGCCGCAGGCGGCCGCCATCTCGCTCCCCGTGCTCTGCGCCATGGATATCGCGGGGCTGCGCGCCTGGTGGGGCCGCTGGAGCCGGCGCGAGATGCTGGCCATCATCCCCGGCGGGCTGCTCGGCATCCTGCTCGGCAGCCTGGCCTTCGGCGCCATGAGCGACCGCATGACCCGGCTGATGGTGGGCGTCATCGCCCTGGCCTTCCTGGCGCGCAGCCTGTGGCTGGCGCGGCGCGGGACCCTGCCGCCGCCGGCAGTCCCCAGCCGCTGGCGCGGCGGCTTCTGGTCCACCGTCTCCGGCTTCACCAGCACCATCGCCCATGCCGGCGGGCCGCCGCTGGCCGTCTATCTCTACCCGCTGCGGCTGGAGCGGGCGCAGCTGGCGGCCACCACCGTCGTCTTCTTCGGCGTGGTGAACTACGTGAAGCTTGTGCCCTATGCGGCGCTCGGGCAATGGAGCGCCACCAACCTGCTGACCAGCCTGGTGCTGCTGCCGCTGGCGCCGGTCGGCGTGCGGCTCGGCGTCTGGCTGCAGGGTCGCATCAGCGACAAGGTCTTCTATCGGTTGATCCATGTTCTTCTGGCGGTCACCGGCATCAAGCTGGTGGCGGATGGGGTGGGGCTGTGAGCGTTTTTCCTGAGACTCCCTTTCTCGGCGTGCTCGGCGGCATGGGGCCGCTGGCCAGCGCGCAGTTCATGCTGCGGCTGACCCTGCTGACGCCGGCGGCGCGCGACCAGGACCACCTGCCGGCGCTGCTCTGGTCCGACCCGCGCATCCCCGACCGCACCGCGGCCCGCCTCGCCGGCGGCGAGGACCCGCTGCCCTGGCTGGTGCGGGGCCTCCGCGGGCTGGAGGCGGCCGGCTGCGGCGCCATCGCCATCCCCTGCAACACCGCGCATGGCTGGATCGAGGGGATGCGCGCGGCCTCTGGCCTGCCGATCCTGCACATCGTCGACGCCGCCGCCGAGGAGCTGGCGCGGCAGGGCATTCATGCGGGGCCGATCGGTGTCATGGGCACCGCCGGCACCCTGGCGATGCGCCTCTACCAGGACCGGCTGGAGGCGCGTGGCTATTCCTGCCTGTTGCCGACCGACGAAGAAATGGCGGCGCGGGTTTCGCCCGGCATCGCCTTGGTGAAGGCGAATGACGTCCAGAAGGCCTACGCCCCGCTGGCCGAGGCGGCCTCGGCCCTGAAGGCGCGGGGCGCCGCGGCGGTGGTGCTGGGCTGCACCGAGATCCCGCTCGGCATCCTGGCCGGCCCGCATGCCGAGATCGGCCTGCCGCTGATCGACACCATCGATGCCCTGGCGCTGGCCGCGCTGCGCTGGGCGGGCCGGTAAGGGCTATTCCAGGAGGGCGAGGGCGTTCCTCGCCCCCATCGACCGCGCCATCTCGGCGGCCGTCTTGCCGGTCGCATCCCGCCGCGTCCTGTCGGCGCCGGCATCGAGCAGCCGCTGCACCATCATGTCGCGGTTCAGCATGGCCGCCAGCATCAGCGGGGTGCGCCCGTCCGGCCCCGCCGCGTCGGGCTGCGCGCCGCCCTCCAGCAGCGCTTCCACCACCGCCGTCGCCTCCTTGAAGACGGCGCCGGCCAGCGGCACCTGGCCATGGTCGTTGGCCCGGTCCGGATCGGCGCCGCGGTCCAGCAGCAGCCGCACCGCCGCCTCGCGGCCGTGATAGGCGGCCAGCATCAGCAGCCCGTCGCCGCGCTCGTTGCGGATCTCCAGCGGCAGGCCATGCGCCAGCGCATCCTCCAGCAGCGCCGTGTCGCCGGCCCGCGCCGCGTCGAAGATCTTCGCGGCCAGTGCCCGGAGGGCTTCAGGGTCGTCCTGGTTCATGGCCGCGGCTCCTGCAGGGAATGTGCGCCCCAGATGTAGCGAGGCGACCCCCCTGGACAAGGCAGCACCGCGGCGCGAGCTTGTCGGCCGGATCTGGAGCTCGGACGTGTCGCAGCGGCGCAAGCCATGGGTGGGGATCGTGGCCTGCCGTCGGGAAGTCAGGGGACGATGGCAGCACATGTCGCCTTCGCGCTACGCCGCCGCCCTGGTCGGCGGCGCCGGGGCGGTGCCGGTCCAGCTGCCGCCGACGGGCCGGTATGTCGCCGTGGACGATTACCTCGACCGGCTGGACGGGCTGCTGGTGCCGGGCGCGCCCAGCCATGTCGATGCCGCCCTCTACGGCGCTCCCCCGCTGGGCGCGGAATTTCTGCTCGACCCGGCGCGCGACGCCACCGTCATGCCGCTGATCCGCGCCGCCATTGCCCGCGGCATGCCGGTGCTGGCGATCTGCCGCGGGCTGCAGGAGATGAACGTCGCCTTCGGCGGCAGCCTGCATGCGGCGCTGCATGAGGTGCCGGGCCGGATGGACCATCGCACCGACGGCCAGAGCCCGGCCGAGCGCAACCGCCTGAGCCATCCGGTCGAGATGCAGGGCCTGCTGCGCGCCGTCGTCGGCCGGCCGCGGATGCTGGTGAACTCCTCCCATCTGCAGGGCGTCGACCGCGTGGCCGAGGGCCTCGCCATCGAGGCCCTGGCCCCCGACGGCACGGTGGAGGCGCTGCGGCCCAGCTCCGCCACCGGCTTCCAGCTCGCGGTGCAATGGCACCCCGAATGGCGCTTCGACCAGGACGCGCCCAGCACCGCCCTTTTCCGCGCCTTCGGCGCCGCCTGCACCGGGATCGCCCCATGACCTCTGCTCCGAATTCCTCCTGGCGCGACCGCGCCGGCAGCCGCTTCACCCGCGAGAAGCAGCCGGCCCTGGCCAGCAGGGGCATGGTGGTAACCAACCACCCGGTGGCCTCCGCCGCCGGCGCCGAGATGCTGCTCTCCGGCGGCAACGCCATCGATGCGGCCATCGCCGCGCTCTTCACGCTGACCGTGGTCGAGCCGATGATGGTCGGCACCCTCGGCGGCGGCGTCGCCCATATCCGCCTGACCGATGGCCGGCATGTGGTGCTGGACGGCCTGTCCACCGCGCCGGCGGCGGCGACGGCCGACATGTACCGCCCGGTCTCCGACACCCTGCCCGACTACCAGGAGACGGAAGGGCGCAAGAACGCGGTCGGCGTCCTCGCCATGGGCGTCCCCGGCGCGCTCGCCGGCTGGTGCCAGGCCCTGGCCGACCACGGCACCCTGCCATTGGCAGAAATCCTGCGCCCCGCCATCCGCGCGGCGTCCGAGGGCTTTCGCGTCACCGCCTATCTGACGGGCGCCATCACCGACGCCGCGACCGACCTGGCCCGCGACCCTGGCCTGGCCGCCACCTTCCTGCCCGACGGCGCCCCCCCGCAGCCCGGCACCCTGCTGCGCCAGCCGCAGCTGGCCGACAGCCTGCGGATGATGGCCGGGCAGGGGCCCGCTGTCCTCTATGGCGGCCAGATCGGCCGGGCCCTGGCCGAGCACATGGCGGCCAGCGGCGGGTTGATCACCCTCGCTGATCTCGAAGCCTACAGCGTGGTCGAGCGCGCCCCAATTGTCGGAAAATACCGCGGCTTCGAGGTGCTGGCCCCGCCGCCGCCCTCCTCCTCCGGCGTCCACATGACGCAGATGCTGAACCTGCTGGAGGGCTATGACCTCGGCGCCCTCGGCTCCGGCAGCACCGCGACGGTCCACCTGCTGGCCGAGGCCCTGAAGATGGCCTTCGCCGACCGCGGCGTGGCCACCGCCGACCCCGCCTTCGTCAAGGTCCCCGTCGAGCGCCTGACCTCCAAGGACTACGCGGCCGAGCGCCGCGCCCTGATGAAGCTCGACGCCGCCCAGGACTGGACCCCGGGCGTGCCCCAGGCGGAATCGGCCAACACCACCCACGTGACGGTGGCGGATGCGGCCGGCAACATCGTGGCCAGCACCCAGACCATCAACAGCCTGTTCGGGGCGCGCTTCTCCATCCCCGGCACCGGGCTGATCGCCAACAACTACATGTTCAACTTCGACCCGCATCCGGGCAAGGCGCTGTCCGTGGCGCCCGGCAAGCGCGTCTTCACCTCCATGGCGCCGACCATCGTCCGCCGCGACGGCAAGCCGGTCTTCGCCCTCGGCCTGCCGGGCGGCCTGCGCATCTTCGGCTCCGCCATGCAGGCGGTGATCAACCTGATCGACCACGGCATGGAGCTGCAGGACGCCGTCGAGGCCCCCCGGATCTGGACCAACGGCCATACCCTGGAGCTCGAGCCCACCATCGACCCCAGCCTGGACGCCGGGCTCTCGGCCCTGGGCCACAAGGTCCAGCGCATGAAGCATATCGGCGGCGGCATGGGCGCGGTGCGCTTCCATGCGGACGGCATGATCGAAGGGGCGGCCTGCTGGCGCGCGGACGGGACGCCGGTCGGCATCTCGGGCGGGCTGGCCCGGGCGGATGTGCGCTTCGACCCGGAAGTCGGACGCCGCTAACAAAAGCAAGGCCAGGGGAAGGAATTCCCCTGGACCCCATCTTTTTTCTGTCTGTGCTGCCGCGCGCCAACAAACCACGCTAAGCACCACCTCGTCGGCTCCCCCCAACTCCGGGCGAGAAGAGCCGCACGGGATGATCGCTGTGTCTCTGCGCCTGCGCCTGCCATCAGGCGCCTCCGGCGGCATCGCCCTGATGCTGCTGGGGGTGCTGTTCTTCGCTGTGAACGACACCCTCGGGAAATGGCTCGTCGGCGCCTATTCCGTCGGCCAGCTGCTGCTGGTGCGCAGCATCTCCGGCCTCTGCGTCATGGCGCCCTTCAACCGCCGCCTGGCCCCCGCCGCCTTCCTGCGCCCCGCGCGCCCCGGCATCCAGTTCCTGCGCATCGCCTTCTCGACGCTGGAGACCTCGCTCTTCTTCTGGGCCTTGACCGAGCTGCCGCTGGCCGAGGTCATGACCTACTACATGGCCGGCCCGATCTACGTGACCGCGCTCTCGCCCTTCCTGCTCGGCGAGCAGGTCGGCTGGCGCCGCTGGAGCGCCGTCGCCATCGGCTTCGGCGGCGTGGTCCTGGCCCTGCACCCCTCGCCGGACAGCCTCAATTTCGGCGCGGTCTGCGCCCTTGTCGGCAGCTTCAGCTACGCCTGCTTCATGGTCGCCACCCGCAAGCTGGCCGGCACCCGCGGCGAGGTGCTGATGACCTATCAGCTGACCGCCGCCCTGATCTTCGGCGCCGTCTTCGTCGCCATCGAAGGCTGGACCACGCCCAGCCTGGTGGACCTGGTGCTGATGCTCTTCCTCGGCGTCGGCTCGCTGATCGGCAATCTCTGTGTCAACCAGTCGCTGCGCGTCGCGCCCGCCTCGGTCGTGGTGCCCTACCAGTACACGCTGATCCTCTGGGGCATGCTCTTCGGCTATCTGTTCTTCGGCGAGGTGCTGTCGCCGCCGACCCTGGCCGGCGCCGCCATCATCGTCGGCGCCGGGCTTTTCATCTTTCTGCGCGAGCAGCAGCTGCGTGGGCGGCGGCGGAACTAAGCGGCGATGCAGGATTGCCCATCGCTTGGCCATCCTGATCAATCATCCGGCGTATGGTGTCTGCTGCGCCGCAAAAAGCCCTGCCGCGGCACCCGCCGGCCCCTGGACGCGGCGCCGCGCCGGAGGCAGGCTCCGGCCGCTTGAGAAGAGGTATGCGGGACGTGGTGAAGGTACTGGTGAAGTCGGGCGGCGAGGCGGCCGTGCCGGAATGGCGCGAAGGCTTCCAGGCCTATGACCCGCGGGTCAGCGCGCATTGGTGGGAAGATGCCAGCGTGGCGCCGGAAGCGGTCGACTATGTCGTCGTCTGGGAACCCAAGCCCGGCTGGCTGAAGACCCTGCCGAACCTCAAGGTCGTCTTCTCCTCCGCCGCCGGCGTCGACCACATCACCTGCGACCCCGAATGGCCGCGCCACCTGCCGCTGGTCCGCATGGGCGGCGACGCCGTCGCCCAGCGCATGGGCGAGTTCATCGTCTGGTCCTGCCTGTCGCTGCTGCGCGACACCCGCCACTACGCCATCGGCCAGGCGACGAAGACCTGGTCGGTGCGCGAGGGCTGCTTCACCGCCACCCAGCGCCGCGTCGGGATCATGGGCATGGGCAACCTGGGCAGCCAGGCCGCGCGCATGCTGCAGGGCGTCGGCTTCCAGGTGCAGGGCTGGGCCCGCTCGCGCAAGGAGCTGCCGGGGGTGGTCAGCTTCGCCGGCGCCGCCGAGCTGCCCGCCTTCCTGGCCAGCACCGACATCCTGGTCTGCCTGCTGCCCTCGACCCCCGAGACCGCTGGGCTGATCAACGCCGACCTGCTGGCCCAGCTGCCCAAGGGCACGGCCGTGGTCAATGCCGGCCGCGGCAGCCACCTGGTGGTGCCCGACCTGCTGGCGGCGCTGGACTCCAGCCACCTCTCCGGCGCCGTGCTCGACGTCTTCGAGGTCGAGCCCCTGCCGGCCGACAGCGTGCTGTGGTCGCATCCCAAGATCATCGTGACGCCGCACGCCGCCTCGCTGCCCAGCCGCCTGGACCGCGCCCGCTACGTCGCCGCCGCCATCGCCGATTTCGAGGCCGGCCGGCCGCTGCCCAACCTCTTCGACCCCGAGCGAGGCTACTGATGGCACTGCCCCCGCCGCCCGTCCGCCCCGATCCCGGCCGCGAATACACCGAGCAGGAGCTGCGCGAGGACCTCGCCTGCGCCTATCGCCTGATCGCGCATTTCGGCATGAGCGACCTGGTCTACACCCACCTGTCGGTGCGCATCCCGGGCGAAGGCCACCGCTTCCTGGTCAATCCCTACGGGTTGATGTTCGACGAGATCACCGCCTCGAGCCTGGTCGCCGTCGACGCCGAGGGCGAGCCGCTGCAGAGCACCAGCTGGCCGGTGAACCCGGCCGGCTTCGTCATCCACTCGGCGGTCCACCGCGCCGTCGAGCGCGCCCAATGCGTGATGCACACCCACACGCTGGCCGGCATGACGGTGGCCGCCCAGGCCGGCGGGCTGCTGCCGCTGAACCAGATGAACATGGAGCTGCACGACCGCGTGGCGATCCATGAATACGAAGGCATCGCCGCCGACGACAACCTGGACGAGCGCGAGCGCATCGTGGCCGACCTGGGCGACAAGCCCTGCCTGATCCTGCGCAACCACGGCCTGCTGACCATCGGCCGCACGGTCGCCGAGGCCTTCTACTGGATGTACTACCTGGAGCAGTCCTGCCGCATCCAGGTCGCCGCCCAGTCCACTGGCGTCGCGCTGTCCATGCCGCCGGCCGAGATGGTCGCCCGCGTCCGCGCCCAGGCGAAGGACTCGCCGGTGAAGGGCTGGCTGCCGTGGCAGGCCCTGAAGCGGAAGATGGATCGGGAACAGCCGGGATATCGGGATTAAGGTTCGCGGCAGGCCAGGGGAATGAATTCCCCTGGACCCCTTCTTTTTTTCTGTCAGTGCTGCCGCGCGGCCTTGGCCACATGGGACACATCACTGAATCGCAGCGCGACCTTTGAGGTCGCGCTGTTTTTGTATAGGGGCGTCCCGCCGTGATGCCTGGGCGAGGGTGCCGTTGAGGCGCAGGTCCGGCAACGGCCGGTCATCAGAAAAAAGATGGGGGTCTGGGGGAATTCATTCCCCCAGCCTTCAACCCTGTCTTCCTAAACCTGACTTTACTTCCGCTCGACGTTCCAGAAGACCGGAACGGTGGCCGCGAGGATCCCCGACAGGTTGCTGCGCCAGGCCGACTTGGTGCGGAACTGGCCGGCGTTGATATAGGGCAGCACTTCGTAGGCGCGGGCGTGGACGGCCTCCAGCAGGGCCGCGCGCTTGGTGGCGTCGGCTTCTTCCCACCAGGCGCGGCGCAGCTCGTCCAACTTCGTGTCGCAGGGCCAGCCGGTCAGGCCGCCTTCGCAGGGGCTGGCCATGTAGAAGTTGGACAGCGGGTTGCCGGCGTCCAGCGCGTTGGCGATGGTGACGAAGGCGTTCCAGCCGCCCTGGCTCGGCGCCTCGCGCCGGTTGCGGCGGACGGTGACGGTGGCCCAGTCCATCGTCTGCACGTCCATGGTCAGGCCGGCGCGCTTGAACTGCTCGGCCAGCACCAGGGTCGCGCCGTTGTTCAGCGGGTTGTCGGCGCCATTCAGGAAAACGACGGGCTGGTTGGCGTAGCCGGCCTCGCGCAGCAGGGCGCGGGCCTTCTCCGGCTCGGCGTTGCGCAGGCCGACGGCGCCGGCGGCGCTTTCGATGGGCGTGCCGCACATGAAGTAGGCGGGGCAGTAGGGCACCTGGTCCTCGGTGGGGATGCCCATGCCCTGCAGCACTTCCTTCTGGTCGATGGCGTGCAGCAGGGCCTGGCGCGCGCGCGGGTCGTTGAAGGGCGGCTGGCTGTGGTTGAGGCGCAGCCAGACCATGCTGCCGATCGGGTTGATCAGGCCGACGGTGACGCCGCGCGACCGCTGCAGCAGGGGCAGCAGGTCGGGGGCGGGGTGCTCGATGAAGTCGATCTCGCCGTTGGTCAGCGCGCTGCCGGCGACGGCGGCGTCGGGCATGGCGACCCATTCCAGCCGCTCGATCTTCACCACCTTGCCGCCGGCCAGGCCGTCGGCGGGCTCGGGGCGGGGGCGGTAGTTCGGGTTGCGGCGATAGACCGTGCGGTCGCCGATGCGCCAGGCGCCGGGGTCGAGGATGAAGGGGCCGGAGCCGGTGGGGTCGGTGATGGCCGTCGTCGCCGGCGTCTGGGCGATGCGCTCCGGCATGACGAACAGCGCGCTGCCGGTGGCGCGGGCCAGGGATTCGGTGACCGGGCCGAAGGGGCGGGCCAGCTTCAGCTCGAAGGTCTTGTCGTCGATCACGTCGAGCGAGGCGGTGGCGGCGAGCAATGCCTTGCCCACCACGTCGCGCGCGCCCCAGCGGCGGATCGAGGCCACGGCGTCCGCGGCGCGCACCGGCTGGCCGTCATGGAAGGCCAGGCCGTCGCGCAGCGTGAAGCGGTGCGTCATGGCGTCCGCCGAGACGGTGTGGGCGCCGACCATCTGCGGCTGCGGCAGGCCCTTGCCGTCGAGGGCGAAGAGCTGGTCGTAGACCATGAAGCCGTGGTTGCGCACGAAGGCGGCGGTGGAGACCACCGGGTCGATGCTGGTCAGCTCGTTGCTGAGCACGACGCGCAGCGTGCCCGTGGAAGTGCCGGTCGGCGCGGGCGCCGTCTGGGCGAGGGCGGGGGCGAGCGGCAGGGCGGCAAGGCCCGCGAGAAGAAGCGCGCGGCGCGACGCGGATTGGAGGCGCTGGAGCACGGCGAGGGCATCCTTGCGAGAGGCTGATGGGATGGGCGGCGATTCCGCGTCGTTTCACCCTATCAGGGTCGCGAAGTTTGCAGCAGGGTGGCAGCAACTTCCGCGGCGACAAAAGTGTTGCGCTGCCGGTTGCAGGATTTCGCTGGCGGGTCCATCCTGGCCAGGTATCGCAGGGCGCGCAGCGGGTTTCGCCGCAGTGCAGCGAAATGCCCCTGCCTTGGGCGCGTAAAGCACGGATTTGCCTCGAGCACAGGCAAGTCCGTTTAGTGCTGCGTTGCACAACTCTCACGACCGGTTGACGGGGCCGAGCGCGGCGTTGGACAGTCCCTCCCTCAAAGGGAGTTGGGGCTCATGAACATCGCAACGCCGCCGGCACGGCTTGCCTGCTCCGAGGATGAGTGGCGCGTCCGCTGCGACCTCGCGGCGCTGTATCGCCTGGTCGCGCATTTCCGGATGACGGATTTCATCTACACCCATATCAGCGCGCGCGTGCCGGGCCCCGAGCACCACTTCCTGATCAACAAGTATGGCGTGCTCTTCGACGAGATGCGCGCCAGCGACCTCGTCAAGATCGACCTGCACGGCAATGTCGTCGAGGAGGATGGCGAGTCCAAGCCGGTCAACGCCGCCGGCTTCACCATCCATTCCGCGCTGCACATGGCGAAGGAGGACGCCTTCTGCGTCGTCCACACGCACACCGCGGCCGGCATCGCGGTCTCGGCGCAGAAGCACGGGCTGCTGCCGATCAGCCAGCATGCGCTGAAGTTCTACGGCCACCTCGCCTATCATGGCTATGAGGGCATCGCGCTCGACCTCGACGAGCGCGACCGGCTGGTGCACGATCTC
Organism: Teichococcus deserti; assembly: GCF_001982615.1. Taxonomy (GTDB): domain Bacteria; phylum Pseudomonadota; class Alphaproteobacteria; order Acetobacterales; family Acetobacteraceae; genus Pseudoroseomonas; species Pseudoroseomonas deserti. Next base: position 72,458 of record NZ_MLCO01000005.1, read on the forward strand.
GGCTCGCACAAGGCGATGATCCTGCAGAATCACGGCCTGCTGGTGGCCGGGCGCAGCATCCCCGAGGCCTTCAACCTGATCTACTACCTGGAGCGCGCCTGCCAGGCGCAGGTCCAGGCCCTGGCCGGCGGCGGCGTCGACCAGCTGGTGCTGCCGCCCGAGGAGGTGCGCCAGCGCACCGCCGCGCAGTTCAACGGCAATCCCGAGAAGTCGCTGGCGCATAGCGAATGGGCCTGGGCCTCGGCGCTGCGCCTGATCGAAGGCAGCAAGCTGGACTGGCGCGCATGACCGCCGACCTTCTGATCACCGGCGGCCGCATCTTCCGCGGCCTGGCTCACGGCTATGCCGAAGCCATCGCCATCAAGGACGGCCGCGTGCTGGCCGTGGGCGATGCCGCGAGCGTCTCCGATGCCGCGGGTGCCGCGACCAAGCGCATCGACCTCGGCGGCCGCGTCGCGGCGCCGGCCTTCAACGAAGCGCATATGCACCTGCTCTCCTACGGCCTCGGCCTGAGCCAGGTGAACCTCCGCGCCGAGGAGGTCCGCACCCTCGACGAGGTGCTGTCGCGCATTGCCAAGGCCGCGAAGGCCACGCCGAAGGGCCAGTGGATCCTCGGCCGCGGCTATGACCATGGCGAGCTCGACATCGGCCGCCACCCGCTGGCCGAGGAGCTGGACCGCGCGGCGCCCGACCATCCGGTCTTCATCACCCGCACCTGCGGCCATGTCGCCGTCGCCAACACCGCGGCGCTGAAGATCGCCGGCGTCACCCACAACACCCCCGATCCCGAGGGTGGCGCCATCGAGCGCAAGAACGGCAAGCTCACCGGCCTCTTCGCCGAGCGCGCCATGCGCCTGGTGCGCGACAAGATGGCCCCGCCCTCGGAAGCCGCGATGGTCGACGCCATCGAGGCCGCCGGCCGCAACCTGGCGGCGCTGGGCTTCGCCTCGGCCTCCGACATGAATGTCGGCATGACCGCCGGCATGGCCGAGATCGACGCCTTCCGCCGCGCGGCCGCCGACGGGCGCCTGCTGCAGCGCATGTGGCAGGTGCTGGCCGGCAATCCGGAAGGCATCGCCGACGAGGCCTATGCCGCCGGGCTCCGCCCCAACTTCGCCCGCGGCGAGGATGCCGACGAGCTGCTGGCCTGGGGCGCCGTCAAGGTTTTTGGCGATGGTTCCGCGGGCGGGCTCACGGCCGCTTTCTTCGATCCCTATTTGGAAAGCGCCGGGGGCGGCACGGGCATCTTCTGCTTCCCCGACGACAAGATGCATGCCCTGCTGGCCAAGTTCCACCGCCAGGGCTGGCAGCTCGACATCCACGCCATCGGCGATGCGGCGATCGAGCAGGTGCTGGTCGGCATGGAGCAGGCGAGCTCGGCCGAGATGCCGATCGACGGCCGCCGCCACCGCATCGAGCATTGCGGCTTCCTCAACCGCGACCAGCGCAAGCGGATGCTCAAGCACGGCATCATCCCCGTGCCGCAGCCGGTCTTCATGTATGAGTTCGGCGATCTCTACGTGAAGAACCTCGGCCTCGCCCGGACCGAGGTCGCCTATCCGATGCGCACCTGGCTGGAGGAAGGGCACCACCCGGTCGCCTCCTCGGACAGCCCGGTCTGCACGGTCGACCCCTTCATCAACCTCTATGCCATGGTGACCCGCAAGAGCAGCCGCGGCACCGTGCTCGGCGCCGAGGAGACGCTGACGCCGGAGCAGGCGATGCATTGCTACACCTGGTGCGGCGCCCATGCGCAATTCGCGGAAGCGGACAGGGGCACGCTGGAGCCGGGCATGCAGGCCGATATCGCCGTCTTCTCGCGCGACCTTTTTGCCTGCGCGCCGGAAGACATCCTGACCACCAAGGCCGACCTTACCTTCCGGGGCGGCCGCGCGATCTTCGATCGGCATGGCGAGGCTGCGGCCCTCGCGGGGGCTGCGGACTAAATCCATGTTGCGTCATGTGCTTCAACGCCTGCTGCTGACCGTTCCGGTCATGCTGGGCGTGCTGTTGATCGGCTTCCTGCTGATGCAGGTGGTGCCGACGGACCCTGCCATCGTCCGCGCCGGCCCCACCGCCACGGTGGAGCTGGTCAACGAGATCCGTCGCGAGCTGGGCCTCGACCAGCCGCTCTATGTCCAGTTCGGCATCTACCTGTGGAAGCTGCTGCAGGGTGACCTGGGCGTCTCCATCATCAACAACGTCGCCGTCACCCAGGAACTCGCCGGCACCATCGGCCCGACCCTCGAGCTGATGTTCGCCTCGCTGTTCTGGTCGATCCCGATCGGCATCGCGCTGGGCACGGTCGCCGGCTATTGGCGCGGCTCGGTGCTGGACCGTGCGGTCACGGCGTTTTCCGTCGCCGGCGGCTCGGTGCCGGTCTTCTTCCTCGGCCTGATGCTGATCTGGTATGTCGGCTTCCAGTGGCAGCTGCTGCCCTTCACCGGCCGCGGCGGCCCGCTCTGGACGCTGGAGGGCTGGCAGGCCATCGCCCTGCCGGCGCTGACGCTCGGCGGCACCTTCATCGCGCCGGTCGCCCGCATGACCCGCACCGCGGTGCTGGAGGTGCTGAGCGCCGAGCATGTCCGCACCGCCCGCGCCAAGGGCCTGGGCGAGGGCGCCGTGGTGCTGCACCATGCGCTGCGCAACGCGCTGATCCCCGTCGTCACCCTGATCGGCCTGCAGATCGGCTTTCTGCTCGGTGGCGCGGTCGTGACCGAGACCGTCTTCTCCTGGCCGGGTGTCGGCCGGCTGGCCGTCGGCGCCATCCTGTCCTCCGACTTCCCGATGGCCCAGGGCACGATCATCGTGCTGTCGCTCGGCTTCATCATCGTCAATCTGGTGGTCGATGTGCTCTATGTCGCGCTCGATCCGCGCATGCGGGGGCACTGAGCCATGGCCAGCGTGAACTCCACGGCGGCCGCCGCGGCGACGCCGGTGCCGGCCTCGATGCCGAAGCGCCCGGGGATGATGAAGCGCCTGCTGAAGGAGCCGGTGGCGGCCATCGCCTTCGCTCTCGTGGTGGCGCTGATCGGTGCCGCCGTCTTCGCCCCCTGGCTGGCGCCGACCGACCCCTTCGACAATGACCTGGCCAATGCCATGGCGGTGCCGGGGACCGAGGGGCTGCTGCTCGGCGCCGACAGCCAGGGCCGCAACATGATCACCCGCCTGCTCTACGGGCTGCGGGTGACCATGACGATGGGCCTGGCCTCGGTGCTGCTGGGCGGTGTGGTCGGCGCGCTCGTCGGCTTCTCGGCCGCCTTCTACAGCCGCATCGACGGCGTGCTGATGCGGCTGATGGACGTGCTGCTGTCCTTCCCGGCGATCCTGTTCGGCCTGGCCATCGCCGCCATCTTCGGCCCGGGCATCCCGGCGGTCGTGCTGGCGCTCTCGGTCGCGACCGTGCCGCTGATGGCGCGCATCGTCCGCGGCGCGGCGCTGGTCGTCATGCGCATGGACTATATCGAGGCGGCGCGCTCGACCGGCATGGGCGACGCCCGGCTGATCCTGCGGCATCTGGCGCCCAACTGCCTGTCGCCGATCTTCGTCTTCGCGACCTTGCGCTTCGGCCAGGTGATCCTGCTGGGCTCGGCGCTGTCCTTCCTCGGCCTTGGCGCGCAGCCGCCGCTGGCCGAGCTCGGCGCCATGGCCTCCGAGGGACGCAACTTCCTGTTCTTCGCCCCGCATATCGCGGTCATCCCCTGCGTGCTGATCTTCGTGGTGGTGCTGGCCTTCAACGTGCTGGGCGACGCGCTGCGCGACGCGCTGGACCCCCGGCTGCGCAGCTGATTCTTTTGCGGGACCGGTCCGCCTGCCCGCGGACCGGACCCTCTGAGCTTTCCGGCGGTGCTTCCCCGAGCGCCGCCGGCACCAGGGTCAATAAGGCCCCAGGACGGTTTTGCGCGGCCCGCGCGGGTGGGCCCGATCCTTTCAGCGAGAACGGAGCCCCGAAAGCGGGATCCGCAGGAGAGGCGTGATGAAGAAGACCCTGGCGGCAGCCATGCTGTCGCTGGCCGCGGTGGCGCCCGTCGCCGATGCCCTGGCCCAGGCCGCCCCGCGCGACACGCTGGTCGTGCTGCGCGAATACGATGCCGACCGCTACGACCCGGCGCGCTCCACCGCGCGCAGCGCCGGCGAGGTCATCTACATGATGTCCGACACGCTGGTCTCGCTCGACTTCGACCAGAAGACGGTGCGCCCGGGCCTGGCCGAGAGCTGGACGGTCAGCCCCGACGGCAAGCTCTACACCTTCAAGCTGCGCCAGGACGTCACCTTCTGCGACGGCAAGAAGATGACGGCGGCCGACGTGGTCTACACCATCAACCGCTGGATCGCGCCCGAGACCCGCAGCCCGGTGCGCTGGCGCGCGGGCCCGGTGAAGGAGGTGCGCGCCACCGACCCTTACACCGTCGAGTATGAGCTGACCGAGCCCTTCGGCGAGCTGCTCTACCAGCTGACGCTGTTCTTCGCGTCCATCGTCGACAAGGACAATGTCGAGAAGCTGGGCGCCAATTTCGGCGTGCAGGGCTTCAATGGCACCGGCCCCTATTGCTGGCAGTCCTGGACGCCGCGGCAGGACATGGTGCTGACGCGCCACCCCAACTACACCTGGGGCCCGCCGATCTACCAGAACCGCACGCCGCAGATCGGCCGCGTGATCTGGCGCATCATCCCCGAGGCCAACACGCGCCTCGCCGCGCTGCAGACCGGCCAGGGCGACATCACCCAGTACGTCCCGCCCTTCGCGGTGGCGCAGCTGCAGCGGGTGCCGACGGTCAAGGTCGCGACCCAGCCCAACTACTTCTGGGACTTCTTCCTGGGTTTCAAGGTCGACAAGCCGGTCGTCAACGACCCGGTGGTCCGCCGCGCCATCAACATGGCGATCAACCGCGAGGCCATGGTCAAGGCGGTGTTCTTCGGCGCGGCGCAGCCGGCCGACGCCTATGTCAACCCGAACACCCTGGGCTACGACGCCGAGGCGGCCAAGCTGGTGCCCGCCTATGACCTCGAGGCGGCGAAGAAGCTGCTGGACGAGGCCGGCTGGGTGCCGGGCCCCGACGGCATCCGCTTCAAGGATGGCGAGCGCGCCTCCTTCAACGTCTATGGCATCCAGAACGCCGAATGGCGCCGCATGACCGAGGCGATGCAGGCCGACCTGCGCCGCGTCGGCATCGAGATGCGCATCCAGCTGTGGGATGCGACGGTGGCCTGGGGCAAGCTGGCGACGCAGGAATTCGACAGCTTCGTCATGTCCTATCCCTATATCTCGGCGACCGACGGCTTCGCGCTCTACTTCGACGGCGCCAACCGGCCGACGCCGAACCGGATGAACTGGAACGACGAGCGCACCAACCAGCTTCTTGCCGCCGCCAAGACCGGGCTGACGCCGGAAGCCCGCGCCGCCGCCATCGGCGAGGCGCAGCGCATCATCGCGCAGAACAACGTCTGGTTCCCGATCGCGCGGGAGAATCTCTACGTGGCCTCCTCCCAGCGGGTCGAGGGCGCGCGGGCGCACGGCATCTATGGCGCGGGCCTCTACAAGGGCCTCGACCTGCGGCTGACGCGCTGATCTAGAAGCAAGAAGAAGGAAAGGGCAGGGACATGGCCACCACCGTCATCCGCAACGCCGACCTGGTCATCGCCTGGGACGCGACCGAGAAGCAGCACATCTATCTCACGGATGCGGAGGTGGCCTATCGCGACGGCCAGATCACCTTCGTTGGCCGCGGCTATGACGGCCCGGCCGATGAGGTGATCGACGGCAAGGGCATGATGGTCATGCCCGGCCTGGTGAACATCCACTGCCATCCTTCCTCGGAGCCGATGAACAAGGGGCTGATCGACGAGATCGGCTCCCCCGGGCTCTATAATTCCTCGCTCTACGAATACATGCCGATCTTCCGCGCGGACGCCGAGGCGGTCCCGTCCTGCGTCCGCGTGGCCCTGTCGGAGCTGCTGCTCTCCGGCGTGACCACGGTCGCCGACCTGTCCATGGCGCATCCCGGCTGGCTCGACCTGCTGGGCGAGAGCGGCATGCGGGTCTGCATCGCGCCGATGTTCCGCTCGGCGCGCTGGGCCACCAAGAACGGCCACACGGTCGAATATGCCTGGGACGAGGCCGCCGGCGAGAAGTCGATGGCCGAGGCCTTCAGCCTGATCGAGCGCGCCGAGCAGCACCCCTCGGGGCGCCTCTTCGGCATGGTGGTGCCCGCCCAGATCGACACCTGCTCCGAAACGCTGCTGCGCGAAAGCTTCCAGGAAGCTGCGAAAAAGAACCTGTCCTGGCAGATCCACGCGGCGCAGAGCGTGCACGAGTTCCACGAGATCACCCGCCGCAGCGGCTTCACGCCGATCGGCTGGCTCGACAGCATGGACCTGCTGTCCGAGCGCTCGATCATCGGCCACGGGATTTTCCTCGACGACCACCCGCGCACCAAGTGGCACACGGAGAACGACCTGGATCGCCTGGCGGCGACGGGAACGACGGTGGCGCATTGCCCGACGGTCTTCGCCCGGCGCGGCATCGCGATGCGGTCCTTCGGCCGCTACCGCAAGCGCGGCGTCAACATGGGCGTCGGCACCGACACCTATCCGCACAACATGCTGGATGAGCTGCGGCTCGTCTCCTACCTGGCGCGCACCCAGTCCGAGGACCCGCGCAGCCTGAGCTCCACCGACCTGTTCGACGCCGCCACCATCGGCGGCGCCCAGGCGCTGAACCGCGACGATATCGGCCGGCTGGCCCCGGGCTGCCGCGCGGATTTCGTCATGGTGGATGTCACGCATCCGCAGATGCGCCCCGCCCGCGACCCGATGCGCAGCCTGATCTACGCGGCCGGCGACCGGGCGATCCGCTCGGTCCATATCGACGGCCAGGCCGTTGTGCGCGACGGCAAGGTGCTGACCATGGACTATGAAGGTGCGGCGGCGCACCTCGATGAAGCGCAAAAGAGAATCATCGCGCGGGCGCCGCAGCAGGACTGGGCGCATCGCCCGGTCGACAAGATTTCTCCTCCCACTTTTCGATGGGCGTGATGCAGCCGGATCTTCTGCGTATCGAAGGCCTTCGCACGGTCTTCAAAACCTCCTCCGGCCTGGTGCGTGCGGTCGACGGCGTCGACCTGTCGGTCCCCCGCGGCCGGACCCTGGGCATTGTCGGCGAGAGCGGTTGCGGCAAGTCGATGCTGTCGCTCTCCATCATGCGGCTGGTGCCGCCGCCGGGCAGGACCACCGAAGGCCGCGTGCTGCTGGAGGGCCGCGACCTGCTGCAGCTCTCCACCAGCGAGATGCGCCAGGTGCGCGGCGGCCAGATCGCCATGATCTTCCAGGAGCCGATGACCTCGCTGAACCCGGTGCACAGCATCGGCCGCCAGCTGGTCGAGGCGATGAAGGTGCATTCCGGCCATCTCTCGGCCAAGGACCTGCGCGACAAGGGCATCGCCGCCCTGAAGCGCGTCCGCATCCCCTCGCCGGAGCGGCGCTTCGACGAATACCCGCACCAGCTCTCGGGCGGCATGCGCCAGCGCGTCATGATCGCCATGGCGCTGGCCTGCGAGCCGCGGCTGCTGATCGCCGACGAGCCGACGACCGCGCTCGACGTCACCGTGCAGGCGCAGATCCTCGACCTGCTGCGCGAGCTGCAGCAGGAGACGGGCATGTCGATCATCCTGATCACCCATGACCTGGGCGTCATCGCCGAGATGGCCGACGAGGTCGCCGTCATGTATGGCGGCCGCGTGGTCGAGCGCACCACGGCGCGCGAATTGTTCGAGGACCCGCAGCACCCCTATACCCTCGGGCTGCTGGGCTCGGTGCCCCGGCTCGACGAGGAGCGCGACCGGCTGCTGGCGATCGACGGCGCGGTGCCGCCGCCCTTCGCCTTCCCGCCCGGCTGCCGCTTCAACCCGCGCTGCCCCTTCTCGATCGGCCCCTGCCGGGTCGACATGCCCGCGCTGCGCGAGATCGTGCCCGGCCATGAGGCGGCCTGCCTGCGCGCGCCCGTCGAGAACGCCCTGGCGATGGAGATGCCGCAATGACCACGCCGCTGCTCGAGGTCGAGGGCCTGCAGAAGCACTACCCCGTCAAGAAGGGCATCGTGCTGCAGAAGCAGGTCGGCGCGGTCAAGGCGGTGGACGGCGTCTCCTTCACCGTCAACCGCGGCGAGACCCTGGCGCTGGTGGGGGAATCCGGCTGCGGCAAGTCGACCACGGCGCGGCTGGTGCTGCGGCTGATCGAGCCTTCCGCCGGCACCATCCGCTTCGACGGCCAGGACGTCACCAAGGTCGGCGGCGGCGCCATGCGGGCGCTGCGCCGGCGCATGCAGATCGTCTTCCAGGACCCCTATGCCTCGCTCAACCCGCGGCTGACGGTCGGCGACGCCATCGCCGAGCCGATGGCGGTGCATGGCATCGGCAACGCCGCCTCGCGCCAGGCCAAGGTGCAGGAGCTGCTGCGGCTGGTCGGGCTGCAGCCCTTCCATGCCGAGCGCTATCCGCATGAATTCTCCGGCGGCCAGCGCCAGCGCATCGGCATCGCCCGCGCCCTCTCGGTGGAGCCCGAGCTGGTGGTCTGCGACGAGCCGGTCTCGGCGCTGGACGTCTCGATCCAGGCGCAGGTCGTCAACCTGATGAAGGACCTGCAGGCCCGGCTCGGCCTGTCTTATCTTTTCATCGCGCATGACCTGGCGGTCGTGAAGCACATGGCTGACCGCATCGCCGTCATGTATCTCGGCGCGGTGATGGAGATCGGCGGCAAGCAGGCGCTCTTCGCCAAGCCACGCCATCCCTATACGCGGGCGCTGCTGGCGGCGATCCCGCATCCGGACCCGGCGCGGCGCGGCCGGGTGACGCCGCTGGGCGGCGACGTGCCCAGCCCGCTGGCGGTGCCGCCGGGATGCCGCTTCCACACCCGCTGCCCCTTCGCGCAGGAGCGCTGCAAGCTGGAGGTTCCCCAGCTGCGCGACGTCGGCGACGGCCAGCAGGTGGCCTGCCACTTCTCCGAGACGCTGCCGGATGCCGGGCTCGACTATAGCGGCGGGCTGACCGATGCGGCGGCGCGGCGGCTCGCGCTCTACGACGCGGCGCGGCGCAAGGCGGCCTGACCGGCGCGTGCGCGCATGAGGCGCGTCGCCGGGATCACATGCGCAGACATCGGCCGGGCCGGGGAGCGATCCCCGGCCCGCTTCGTTTCAGAGGCCGTGCGCGTAGTCGGAGAAGACCGGGATCGGCATGGTCGAGGCCGCGCTGGCGCCGCCCGCCAGCCCGTCGAGCTGATCCTCGGACATCTCGCCCTGGCGCGACAGGATCCAGCTCTGCACCGAGCGGCGGTCGATGCCATAGCCGGCGGCATTGGCATGCATGATCGCCTCGTCCAGCGTCACGCCGGGGCGGGTCATCGCGGCGCGCAGCGCCAGCTGGCCCTCCAGCTCGGCCAGCAGGCGGTCGATCTCGGCATGGCTCATCGGAGGCTCCCCACTTTCGACGTCACTTGTTGAACAGCGGCTGGTCCAGCAGGTCGCCGCCGGACAGGCGGTCGAGCTCCTCGGCCGAGAGCTCGCCCTCGCGCGCCGCCAGGAAGCGCTGGGCCTCCGCCGGTTCGACGGCATAGCCGGCGGCATGGGCCAGGGCGATGCCCTGCTCCAGCGTCAGCCCGGGCGCGGCGAGGCTCGCCTGCAGCGAGGGGTTCTGCGGCAGCTCCTGCAGCAGGCGTTGCAGCTCGGTCATGATGGCGTTCCGGGGGCTGGGGGCGGGTCGGGCGCGGCTGGCCTCCAGGAAGGCGCGGGCGCTGTCGTCATCCACCGCATAGCCCGCGCCCTGCAGGGCGGCGAGCGATTCGGCGGGCGCCGACGCGGCCGGGGTCTCACCGGGCGGCAGGCGCGTCAGCAGGCCATGCGGAGGGCGGCGTGTCATGGGGCCGCAGCCTAGCCAGAGGGGCGGCGGATGTCCCCGCGGCCCCGTCTCAATCCTCAGGCAGTTTGTCTCGCATCGAGCATCTCCAGCACGGCGGCGGCGGCGGCCGCGCTGGGCCTGCCTTCGGCCGGGCGCAGCTGACCGAGCACCCGGGCAAAGCCCTCGCGCTGCGCCGCGGCCGCACCAGGCTCGGTCAGCAGCTGCGTCAGGCAGGCGGAGAGCAGCTCCGGCGTGCAGCGTTCCTGCAGGAATTCCGGGATGACCGGCGCATCGGCCAGCAGGTTCACCAGGGAGACGTATTTCACCTTGATCAGCCGCCGGGCGATGGCGGCGGTGACCGGGTTGACGCGGTAGCCGACGGCCATCGGCACGCCCGCCAGCGCCACCTCCAGCGAGGAGGTGCCCGACTTGATCAGCCCGGCGCCGCCCTGGCGCGCGGCGGCATAGGCGTCGAATTTCTCCGCGATGTCGTCGATCAGGATCGGCGCCGGGTGCCAGTTCGCCGCCGCGGCGCGGACGGCCTCGGCGACGGGACCGGCGATCGGGACCACCGGGCGCAGGCCGGGCACGGCGGCCTCGGTGCGGCGCAGCGCCTCGCCGAAGACCGGCAGCAGGCGGCCGACCTCGCTGCGGCGGCTGCCGGGCATGACCAGCACGACGCGCTCCTCCGGCGCCAGGCCGTGGCAGGCGCGGAAGCGCGCGGCATCGCCTTGGTCGGCGCCCGATTCCAGGATGGAATGGCCGACGAAGCGCACCGGGATGCCGGCGCCCTCGAAGAACGGCGCCTCGAAGGGCAGCAGGGTCAGGATGCGGTCGACCTGGCGGGCGATCTTCTTCACCCGGCCCTGGCGCCAGGCCCAGACCTGCGGCGCGACGTAATGCAGCACGGGGATGCCGAGCGGCCTGGCGCGCGCGGCGACCCGCAGCGTGAAGCCGGGGCTGTCGATGGTGACGATCAGCGCCGGGCGGCGCGCCGCGATGTCGGCGATGGTCTGGTCCAGCCGCCGCGCCAGGCTGCGGATATTGGGCAGCACCTCGAGCAGCCCCATCAGCGCCAGCTCGCGCATCGGGAACAGGCTGGAGAAACCCTGCTCGGCCATGCGCTCGCCGCCGATGCCGGCGAAGTCCAGCCCGGGCCGCATCTCGCGCAGGGCAGACATCAGCCGGGCGCCCAGCGCATCGCCCGAGGCCTCGCCGGCCACCAGATAGACCAGCGTCATGCGAAGCGCGCCGGGGCCGCGTCGCCGAAGCGCTGCCGCGGCCAGTCGCGGTGGTTGAAGACGGCGCCTTCGCGGCGGACGGTGTCGATCCGCGCCGGGTCGAGCTCGGCATAGACCCATTGGGCGGCGTCGAGCTGTCCTTCGGTCACCACGCCATCGGCGGCGAAGCCGCGGTCCACCGGGCCATAGACGCCGGCCAGGCCGCGGTTGACGTCCAGCGCCGCCGACCAGGGCGCTTCGCCGACGGTCGCGCAGATGGCGACGAAGCACTGGTTCTCCAGCGCCCGCGCCCGGGCCGCGAGACGGATGCGGTTGAAGCCATGCAGCGTGTCGGTGCAGCTGGGCACCAGCACCAGCCAGGCGCCGGCCTCGACCTGGCGGCGGACATGCTCGGGGAATTCGCTGTCGTAGCAGACGGAGATCCCGATCCGGCCCCAGGGCGTGTCGAAGACCGCCGGCGGCGCGCCGGGGGAGACGCCCCAGCGCTCCCCCTCGAAGCGGGTCATGGCGTGCTTGTCCTGGAAGGCCAGGCGGCCCTCCGGGTCGATCAGCGGCGCCCGGTTGATGATTTTTTCACCGACGCGCATCGCCAGCGTGCCGGGCTGCAGCCACAGCCCATGGCGGCGGGCGGCGGCGCGCATCTCGGCCAGGATGGCCTCGGCGGCGGCGACCATGGCGGCGAGCTCTTCCGCCTCCCCGGCGGGCGCCTTGCCCACCAGGGCGGCGCCGAGCTCGACCGAGGCATATTCCGGCAACACCGCCAGCTCCACCCCCTGGGCGCGCGCCTCGGCCAGCCAGCGATTTAGCTTCCGCCCCCAGTCTTCGACGCTGGCGGGACGCTCGACGGGATATTGCAGCAGGCCGAGGCGCAGCGGGCGGGTCATGCGAGGGCCTTGTGCCAGAAGTCCAGCCGGTGCTCCTGCTCCGCCGCCTCGCCGGGTCCCTTCCAGGAGAAGCGGCAGGAGACGCCGTCCAACGGTTCGTAGCCGCGCTTGCGCCAGAAGCCGTCGAGCGGGGTGTAGTCGGCCGGCTTGCGCGGATCGGCCGGGTCGCGGGCGACGGCGCAGAAGGTGGTGCGGGCCAGGCCCAGGCTGGCGGCATGCGCCTCGCGCCGGCGGAAGAATTCGACGCCGGCGCCGCGGCCGCGATAGGGCGCAAGCAGGACGCTTTCGCCGAAGTAGCAATATTCAGCAGGGTCGAGGCCGGCGGCGGTGAAGCTGTCCCGCACCGAGGCATGGGTCTCGGCCATCGGCTCGCAGGTGGCGGCGCCGACCGCGGTGTCGCCGTCGAAGCAGGCGATCACCGCGGCGCCCTGGCCGGCCGCATAGCTGGCCATGTAGCGCCGCTCATAGGCCTCGTCGCCCTCGTAGAGATAGGGCCAGTCGCGGAAGACGGCGATGCGCAGCCGCGCCAGCTGCGCCAGCCAGGGCTGCAGCCCATCGCCGCGCAGCGTCTCGAAACGGAGGGGGGAGGGGGCCATGGCCCCCGGATAGCGCAGAATGCCGGGCGGCGCGAGGCAGCCCGGCCGCCCGCTTCGTCTCAGGCCTTCTCCATGTTCCAGAAGAATTGCACCGGCGACAGCACCATCCCCTTCAGGCTGTTGCGATAGGCCATGGGCTGCTCGACCAGGCCGCCGGGGACATAGGGCACCGTCTCGAAGGCGCGCTTCTCCATCTCGGCGGCGATGGCTTTCTGCCGGGTGGTGTCGGCGGTGGCCAGCCACTGGTCGCGCAGGCCCTCCAGCGTCGGATCCTCCGGCCAGCCGAACCAGGCGGTGGCGCCATTGGCGCGGACCAGCGGGTGCAGCGCCGGGTTCAGCGTGTCGGCGCAGGACCACAGCGTGTGGAAGACCGACCAGCCGCCCTGGTCCGGCCCGCCGCGATTGGCGCGCTTGCCGATGAAGCTGGCCCAGTCGGTCGAGATCAGCTCGACATTCATGCCCAGCTTCTGCAGCAGCGACTGGGTGACGAGGGACTGGTTGTAGGCGATCGGCTGGTCGGCCGGGGCCAGCAGCACCACCTTCTCGTTGGCATAGCCGGCGGCCTTCAGCATGGCCTTCGCCGCTTCCAGGTCGCCCTTCATCGCCTCCGCGCCCCCGGCGCCGGTCGACATCGGCGAGCCCGGGGTGAAGAAGGTCTTGGCCGGTTTGTAGTAGTCGGGGCTGCCGACCACGGCCTGCATATAGTCTTCCTGGCGCACCGCCATCATCACCGCGCGGCGGATGGCCGGGTTGTTGAAGGGCGGCTGCAGGTGGTTGAAGCGCATCAGCAGGAACAGGCCGAGCGGCACGTTCTGGATGGTGATGTTGCGGTCGCGCTTCAGCACCGGCAGCAGGTCGACCGGCGGCTGCTCGTACCAGTCGACCTCGCCCTGGACCAGGGCGCCGACCGCCGCCGCCGGCTCGGTCAGCGCCAGCCATTCGATGCGGTCGATCTTGGCGACCTTGCCGCCGGCGGCCCAGGAGGGCGGCTCCTCGCGCGGGACGTACTTGTCGAAGCGGGTGTAGATGGCGTTCTGCCCGGGCACCCATTCGCGGCTCTGGAACATCCAGGGGCCGGAGCCGATGGCTTCCGAAATCGGCTTGGAGGCATCGGCCGAGGCGATCCGCTCCGGCATGATGAAGGGCACGTTGGACGAAAGCTTGCCCAGCGCATCCGGCAGCAGCGGGAAGGGCTTCTTCAGGTTGATGCGGAAGGTGCGGGCGTCGACCGCCGCATAGCTTTCCACGAAGGTCGCGAAAGTCTGGCCGAAGGCGTCGCGCTTCGACCAACGCTGGATCGAGGTGATGCAATCCGCCGCCCCAACCTTCTGGCCATCGTGGAAGGACAGCCCGGCGCGCAGGTGGAAGGTCCAGGACAGCTGGTCCGCCGCCGTCTCCCAGTCCTGCACCATCTGCGGCCGGATCTGGAAATTGGCGTCGGTGGCGAAGAGCGTGTCGTAGATCAGATAGCCGTGGTTGCGGATGACATAGCTGGTGGCCACGATCGGATCGAGCGAGGGCAGCGGCGTCGAGGGGATGAAGCGCAGCGTCGCGGCGCGGCTGGCCGACGCCCCCTGGGCGCGGGCGAAATGCGGGGTGGCCATGCCCCCCGCGGCGGCCAGGCCCGCGGCCCCGGCAAGCAGATGGCGACGGTTCAGCGTCATCAGGAACTCCTCGGCGGCGGCCGGCGCAGGGGCCAGGGCTGGTTCGGGTTCAGCAGGAGGCGGGTTCAGCAGGAGGCGGGTTCAGGGGAAGGCAGGCTCGGTGAAGGCAGGCCGGGCAGGAGGCGATCACGCGGGTTTCGCGCGGCGGTGTTCTGAGAACGGTAGAATTTATACAATCTATTCGTCAACAATGTCGGCGGGGCTGACAGCGCCCCGCGGGGTCGATACACCGCCCCGCGGCACGGCGCGCCGCGCCGGCCCCGACAGGAGAGCGCATGACCACCCTGAAGCACCGCACCGTCTCGGCGGCGCTGCTGGAGGAGATCCGACGCCGCGTGCTGGACGGCAGCTATCCGGCCGGCAGCCAGCTGCGCCAGGACATGCTGGCCGAGGAGTTCGGGGTCAGCCGCATCCCCGTCCGCGAGGCGCTGTTCCAGCTGGAGGCCGAGGGCTTCGTCCGCATCTCGCCGCACAAGGGGGCGACGGTGGCGGCGCTGTCCATCGCCGAGCTGGAAGAGGCCTTCGAGCTGCGCGCCCTGCTGGAGCCGCGGCTGCTGCGCCATTCCGCCCCTCATCTGACGGAGGCCGACTATGCCCGGATCGAGGCGGTGCTGGCGGATTATTCCCGCGCCCTCGACGCCCGCGACACCGCCCGCTGGGGCGAGCTGAACACGGTGCTGCACCTGGCGCTCTATGCCCGGGCCGGCAAGCCGCGCACCGCGGCGCTGGTCGCCAGCCTGCTGCAGGAATGCGACCGCTACACCCGGCTGCAGCTGTCGACCGAGCCGGCCAGCCTGCAGCGCGCCGACACCGAGCATCGCGAGCTGGTGCGGCTGTGCCGCGCCGGCCAGCTGCGCGAGGCCGGGCTGCTGCTGAAGGCGCATGTCGAGCATGTCGGCCGCGCCCTGGCGGTTTTCCTGCGCGAACAGGGCAAGCTGTCCGCCTGAACCCCCGAGGCTAGTCAGTTGCAGGAGCGCGGTGCACAAAGGCGGCATGTCCAGCACCACCGCGCCCCAGCCTCAGATGGTTCCCCTGATCGCCGGCGACCTGCTGCCGCCGATCACCCTGCCGGATGCCGAAGGCCAGGCCTTCGACCTGTTCCACCAGAGCCTGGCGGGTCTGCATGTCGTGATGATCCTGGGCCGTGCGCCGTCAGGCGAGCGCCTTGCCGCCGCCGAGGCCGCCGCCACCGCGCGCCAGGCCCGGCTGGTGATCATCGCCGCCGCCAGGCCCGACGGCGCCCGGCGCAGCCACGGCCCGGCGCGGCTCTTCGACCCCGAGCGGCGCTTCTTCAACGCCCTGGGCGTGGCCGACAACGCGGTTGCCGTCCTGTCGCCGCGCGGCCGGCTCGCGTTCCTGCGCGCCGGCGAGGCGGCGCTGGAGATGGCGCTGGACCTGCTGCCCACGGCGCAGCCCGCCCCGGAGATCCGCCGCACCGGCGCTCCGGCCCTGCTGATCCCGGGGGTGCTGGAGCCGGACTTCTGCGCCACGCTGATCGCGCACTGGAAGAAGGGCGAGAAGACGCGGGACCGCGTCGCCTCCGCCGAGGGCGCGGCGGGGGCGGCGCAGCAGATCAAGCGCCGCACCGATGTCTGGCTGGACGACCGCGCGCTCTATGCCACCTATCGCCAGCGGCTGGAGCGGCGCGTGCTGCCCGAGCTGTGGCGGGCCTATCGCTTCCGCGCCGCCAGCTTCGAGGCGCCGCGCATCGGCTGCTATGCGGCCGAGGACCAGGGCGGCTTCGGCGCGCATCGCGACAACCGTACCCCCTTCACCGCGCATCGCCGCTTCGCCATGAGCCTGAACCTGAACACCGGCGCCTATCGCGGCGGCGCGCTGCGCTTCGCCGAATTCGGCCCCGAGCTCTACGAGCCCGAGGCCGGCGGCGCCGTGCTGTTCTGCTGCGACCTGATGCATGAGGCGCTGCCGGTGACCGAGGGCGAGCGCTTCGCCATCTTCACCTTCCTGACCGATGCCGAGGGCGCCCGCCAGGAGCAGGCGCTGATCGCCCAGCGCCAGGCCGCCGGCGACCGCGGCGTCGCGGTGCGCTAGTCGAGGAAGTCCTTGCGGATCTGCTCGAGCCCGCGGTTGCGGGCGACATAGTGCTTCACCTCGCATTCGGCCGAGGCCAGGGACTGGGCATTGCCATCGCCGAAGACCGTCTCCAGCAGGCGGCAATCGGCGGCGACGTATTTCTCCCAGGCGGCCTGGCCTTCCTCGAGCAGCCGGGCGGCGGCGGGGTAGTCGGTGCCGGAGGGGCCGGGGCGCGCCAGCTTCGCCCGCATCGTGGTCAGCAGCCGGGCCTGCTGCGCGCGGGCCTGGTCTTCGGCCTCGCCGTAGCACTGGGCGGCTTCGATGCCGCCCTGGGCCGCGCGCAGGCAGCGCGACAGGGAGACATCGGGCGCCGGCGGCGTCGCGGCGGCGGCGGGCAGGGCGGCCAGCATCAGGGGCGCCAGCATCAGGGGCAGGGCGAGGACAGAACAACGGATCATGGGCCGCGGGCTCGGTTGGTGGATCGGGCGCGCAGTCCAGGCCCGCGGGGCCGTCCGGGCAAGGCCAGCGGCCATCACCTCCGCGTGCGAGAAATCAATCGGCGTAGATCATCTTCCGGGTCATGCCGCCGTCGGACAGAAATTCGGCGCCGGTGACGAAGCCGGCCTCGGGACTGGTCAGGAAGGCGACAAGGGAAGAAATGTCGTCGACCTTGCCGACGCGGCCGGCGGGGTGCTGGGCATGGTCCTCGGGGCGGAGCGCTTCCCCCTGCACGTCGATCCAGCCGGGACTGACGCAGTTGACGCGGATCGCCGGGCCCAGGCTGACCGCCAGCGCATGGGTCAGCGCCAGCAGCCCGCCCTTGCTCGCCGAATAGGATTCGGTGTCCGGCTCCGACTGGTGCGCCCGGCTGGAGGCGATGGTGACGATGCTGCCCTTCGCCGCCGCCAGCATTCTTTCGGCGGCCTTGGCCAGCAGGAAGGCGCTGGTCAGGTTGATGTCCAGCACGCGTCGCCATTCCGCGAGGCTGAGCTCGGCGATCGGCTTGCGGATCATGATGCCGGCATTGCAGACCAGCGCGTCCAGCCTGCCCTCGGTCGCCTCGATTCCGGCGACCAGGGCGTTTACCGCCGCCTCGTCGCCCATGTCGGCGATGACGTGGCGGCTGCCGGCCTCGCCCGGCTTGAGATCGGCCGTGACGACCTGCCAGCCGTCGCGCTTCAGCCTGGCGGCGATGCCGGCGCCGATGCCATGCGCGGCGCCGGTCACCAGCGCCACCTTCTGCTCTGCTTGGATGCTGCTCATGATGCCGGGCTTAACACGGGCCGCGGCGGCGCGTTGCGCCCGCAACAGGTCTGGGGGGAGGGGTGTCGCCCGCCCCCCGGCCGTCGTCACATCATCGGCGCGTAGCGCGCGACCTCGGTGAAGATGTCGCGCACCGCATCCGACAGGGTGCGGTTCAGCTCCTCCAGGTTGGCGACCTGGTCGATGCGGGCCTGGGCGCGGTCCAGCTCGGCGGGGGCCAGCAGCAGCGGGAACAGGCCGGCGGCGCGGGTCAGGCCGATCAGCAGCGAATCGCGCGGGTCGGGGATCTCGTCGTTGAAGATCACCGCCATCAGGCGGGCCTTCACCTCGCGCTCCTCCTTGTCCGAGATCACCGGGTAGCGGCGCTCGGCGAAGAACCACAGGAAGCGGCCTTCCTCCAGCTTCAGCACGCCGCGCTGCACCAGGCGGTCGAAATACAGGTCGCGGTAGCGGTCGGCATCCTTGGCGAGGGTCTCGATCCACCAGCGGCTGTCATGCGGCTCGGATTCGGCCATGATCTGCTGCACCACGCCGTCCAGCACCTTGTCGCCGGTGGGGCGGGTGTCGCCGACGAAGAGGCGCTTCGGATCGGTGTCGATGCGGTTGGCCAGGGCCAGCTCCGCCAGGATGGCGCCGGCCAGCGCATAGTCGCCGGACGGGGCGGCGCGATCGATCAGCCGGCCGGTCTCGTCATCGAGCATGAGCAGGAGGATTTCCTCCGGCATGGTCAGCGACATCGGGGCGCACTCCGCTCTGGGTTGTGGTCGTTCGAGCGAAGGGAAGCGCGCGGAACCCGGCGCGTCAATCGCCGCGCGCCGGCCAGCCGGGCTTGCGCGAAAATAATGAGACGCGGCGCGGGGTTGAGGGCCCTGCGCCGCGCCTCCGGCCTCAGCGCCGGGCGATGGCGGCCTCGCCCTCGGCGGCCTGGCAGAAGGCGGCCAGGCCTTCCTCCACCACGCTGCGCGGCAGGTCGCGCAGGATGAAGACCAGACGGGATTCGCGGGGCGCGCCGGCAGGCCAGGCGGGCAGCGGGGTGGGGCGGTGCCAGGTGCCCTGCACGCCATGGATCACCACGGGTGCCTCCTGGCCGGCCAGGTCGAGGATGCCCTTCACCCGCAGCACCGAATCGCCGCGGGTGGCGGTCAGCATCTCCAGCCAGGTGGCGAGGCCAGCCCAGGGCAGCGGGCGTTCGAAGCGCAGGCAGAAGGCCTGGATGCGGGCATCGTGCCGGTTCGGGTCGTGATGGTGGTGGTGGCCATGGCCATGCCCATGGTGGTGATCGTGGCCATGCGGCGCGTCCCACGCGGCGGGATCCAGCCAGGCGGCCAGGTCCGGATGGCGCCCGGAAGGGTCGAAGGGGCCGCAATCCAGGATGGCCGCCGGGTCCACGGCGCCGGCGGTGGCGGTGATCGGCGTCACGCCCGGGTTCAGCGCGCGCAGCCGCCCGGTCAGGGCGGCCAGGGCCTCGGGCGCGGCCAGGTCGGACTTGGTCAGCAGCAGCCGGTCGGCGACGGCCACCTGGCGCTGCGCCTCGATCTGGGCGTCCAGCGTCGCCAGGCCGGCCACCGCATCGACCAGGGTGACCACGCCGTCGAGGACGAAGTGGCGCTGCGTTGCCGGGTCGGCGATCAGCGTCTGCAGGATCGGCAGCGGGTCGGCCAGCCCCGTGGTCTCGATGATGACGCGGCGGATCGGCTGGCCGTCGCGGGCGCGCTGCACCAGGCCGGCCAGGGCGCCGGCCAGGTCGCCGCGGATGGTGCAGCACAGGCACCCGGCCTGCAGCAGCACGGCGTCCCCGTCCAGCGTCTCGACCAGCAGGTGGTCCAGGCCGATCTCGCCGAACTCGTTGATCAGCACCGCGGTGCCGGCGAGCGCGGGCTGCCGCAGCAGCCGGTTCAGCAGCGTCGTCTTGCCGGCGCCGAGGAAGCCGGTCAGCAGGGTGACCGGGATCAGGCGCTCAGCGGCCCCCTGCTTACCGGCCATAGAGCACCGCCGGATCGACCTCGGGCGCCGCGATGGGGACCAGCTCGCCCTCGCGCAGCGCCTGGTAGAAGCAGGACCGCCGCCCCGTATGGCAGGCCACCCCCTTCTGCTCGACCACCGCCAGGATGGTGTCGCCGTCGCAGTCCAGCCGCAGGTCGACCAGCTGCTGCATCTGGCCGGAGGTCTCGCCCTTGCGCCACAGCGCGTTGCGGCTGCGGCTGAAATAGACCACACGTCCGGTGGCGAGCGTCTCCTCCAGCGAGGCCGCGTTCATCCAGGCCATCATCAGCACCTCGCCGGTGGCATGGTCCTGGGCGATGGCGGGCACCAGCCCGTCCTGGTTGAAGCGGGTGGCGGCCAGGAAGCGGGCGCGGGCGGCGGGATCGGCAACCGGCATGGGGGCGGCTCCTCAAAGCGAATTCGGTTACTATATAACGCGGGTGCGGCAGAGGAGAGAGGGCATGGCGGCAGGTCAGGGCAGTGCTTCGGAGATGGCGCGCGCGCTGGATGCGGCGGAGGCCCGCTGCGTCCGGTCCGGCGCCCAGCTGACCGAGCTGCGCCGCCAGGTGCTGGCCCTGGTGCTGGAGGCCGACCAGCCGCTCGGCGCCTATGCGCTGCTGGACCGGCTGAAGGCGCAGCGGCCGGGCGCGGCGCCGCCCACCGTCTATCGCGCGCTCGACTTCCTGCTGGAGCAGGGGCTGATCCACAAGGTCGAGCGGCTGAACGCCTTCATCGGCTGCGTCGAGGCCGGGCACGACCATGGCCATGACCACGACCATGCGCATGACCACCAGTTCCTGATCTGCGGCAGCTGCGGCGCCACCATCGAGCTCAGCGACCATGCGGTGGCGCATGCCCTGGCGGATGCGGCGCGGCGGGTCGGCTTCCAGCTGCGCAAGACCACGGTCGAGGCCGAGGGGCTCTGCGCCGCCTGCCTGGCTGCCGGCGCAGGCGCCGCCGTGGCGGCCTCCCCCGGCTGAGGGGCTGCCGCCGGAGCTGTTCCTGCGCTATCGAGACGGTGCAGAACCGCCAGGGAGCGCCGCCGTGCCGGAGATCATCGACTTCGGGTCCTTCGCGCTGCGCTTCCTGCGCGACAGGCATGCGACGGGCGGCAGCCTCGACATGTTCGAGCTGATCCTGCAGCCCGAGGGCCGCATGCCGGTGCCGCACCACCATGAAAGCTGGGAGGAGACGGTCTATGGCCTGTCCGGCACCCTGCGCTACACGGTGGCAGGCGTCGACCACGACATCGGCCCAGGCGACAGCCTGTTCATCCCGCGTGGAACAGTGCATGGCTTCAGCAATCCGAGCGGGGCGGAGGCGCGCTGCCTCTGCGTGCTGACGCCGGGCGTGCTCGGGCCGGAGTATTTCCGCGAGCTCGCCGCGCTGCTGACCGGCGGCGGCAAGCCGGATCCGGCGAAGGCGCGCGAGATCATGCTGCGCTACGGGCTGGTGCCCGCGGCGTGACGCGGGGGAGCGCAACGCGCTCCCCCCCTGACAGAAATCACGTCTTCAGCAGGGCGGCGAGCTGCGGCACGTAGTCCTGGCCATGCCCCTCGGCGACGATGCGGTCCAGGATGGTGCTGACCGCGCCGGCGATGCCGCGCTCGACGCCGGACGCCGTCGCCGCCTGGTTGTAGTAGCCCAGGTCCTTGGCGGCGTTGCTGATGTAGAAGGGCACGCTGGACGGGTCGCCGTTCAGCAGGAAGGGGGAAATCCGCTGCAGCGCCGCGCCGCCGCCGCCGCCCTGGTTCAGCACATCGACCAGGGTCTGCATCGACAGGCCGGCCTTCTCGCCATGCGCGGCCACCTCGGCCAGCAGCGCGATGAAGCCGAGCGAGACGTAGTTGTGCATCAGCTTCATCAGATGGCCGGAACCCACCGCGCCGATATGGGTGATGTTCTCGGAGAAGGTCTCCAGCAGCGGGCGCAGCCGCTCCAGCAGAACAGCCTCGCCGCCGATCAGCAGGTTCAGCGTGCCGGCGCGGGCATGCTGCGGCAGCCGGGTCATGGCGGCGTCGAGGAACTCGCCCCCCGCGGCCTGGATGGCGGCGGCCATGCGGGCGCTGGACTCCGGCAGCGCGGTCGAGCAGTCGACCACCACCGTGCCGGGGCGGAGATTCTCGATGACGCCGCCGGAGCCGGCCAGGATGGCCTCGACCTGGGGCGAGCCGGTGACGCAGAGCAGGATGACCTCGGCCGCCTTGGCCACCTCGGCGATGCTGCCGGCGGAGACGGCGCCCATCGCCTTCAGGTCGTCGACCGGCTGGTTGCCGGGATGGTCCAGCAGGGTCAGCGCATAGCCCGCATGGGCGATGTTCCAGGCGATGCCGTGGCCCATCAGGCCGATGCCGATCATGCCGATGGCGGGCTTCTTGCTCATTGTCGCTCCATGACTTGCTGGCGTTCGGGACGTCCGTGCCGGCCAGCATAGGCGCAAGCCGGCGGGCGCGACAGGTCAGCGCCGCCGCCCGACCCGTACCTCGCGGTGCCAGATGTACAGGCCGGAGGCCACCAGCACGAAGATGCCGACGAAGTCGAAGGGCTTCGGCAGCTCGCCCCAGAACAGCGCGCCGAAGCTCATGGTCCAGAGGATGCCGGAATATTCGAAGGGCGCGATCAGCGTGGTCTCGCCGCTGCGATAGGCGGCCGTCATGAACAGCTGCGCCAGCGCCGAGACCAGCCCGACCGCGGCCAGCAGCGCCCATTGCTCGGGGCTCGGCCAGACCCAGCCGGGAATGGCGGCCAGCCCGCCGACCAGCGTGCCGCCGATGGCGAACCACAGCACGATGGCGGCGCCCGATTCCCCGGCCTCGCCCATCTTGCGGATGGTGATCATCGCCATGGCCCAGGCGACCGCGCCCAGCAGCACCAGCCCGACCGCCAGCCCGTCCAGGTGGTCGGTGCCGCCGAAGCCCGGCCGCAGCAGCAGCAGCACGCCGCCGAAGCCCACCAGCACCGCCGAGAGCCGCCGCCAGCCGACCTTCTCGCCCAGCAGCGGGATCGACAGCGCGGTCAGGAACAGCGGCATGGTGAAGCCCAGCGCGGTCACGGTGGCCAGCGGCAGGTGCACATAGCCGTAGAAGCTGCCGACCATGCCGGTCAGCCCGTAGAGGATGCGCTGGGCATGCGACCACGGGTTGCGGGTGGCCAGCACCGCCAGCCGCGACCCGCGCGGCGCCCCCCACAGGGCGAGGGCCAGCAGCGGCGGGATGGCGAAGAGGTTGCGGAACAGCACCACCTGCATGATGGGGATGCGGTCGTCGAGCAGCTTCACCGCGACCGCGGCCAGGGCGAAGGTCGCCGCGGCGCCCAGCACGCAGAGGATGGCGCGGCTGCGCTGGGCAGCCTGCGTCGCCCCGGAAGGGGGGGCATGGACGATGGGAATGGACCGGCTCATGATCTGGCGTTCGTTCGAGAGAGGTTAGGCGCGCCCCCGCATGAAGGCCAGACCCAGCAAGGCGCCGGAGATCCCGGCGCATCCCCTGTTCCAGCCCGAAAGCGACGAGATCGCCTGGTCCGGCCGCTTCCCGCTGCAGCGGGTCCGCTTCCGCTATCGGCGCAGCGACGGCACGCCCTCGGCGCTGCTGACCTGGGAGCTGTGGCGGCGCGGCCAGGGCGTGGTGATGCTGCCCTACGACCCCTGGACCGGCCGCATCGCGCTGGTCGAGCAGTTCCGCCTGCCGGCGCTGGCCGCCGGCGAGGATCCCATCATGCGCGAATGCCCGGCAGGCCTGCTGGAGCCCGGCGAGGACCCGGCCGACGCCGTGCTGCGCGAGACCGAGGAGGAGACCGGCTTCACCCCCGACCGGGTCGAGAAGATCGGGCAGTACATGCTGATGCAGGGCGGCAGCGACGAGCTGATGCATTTCTATGCCGGCCGCGCCCGGCTGCCCGCGCCCGGCCTGGTCGGCACCCGCGGATTGGAAGACGAGGGCGAGGAGACCCGCGTGCTCGTGGTCACCGCCGACGACGCGCTTGCGCAATTGGCGCGCGGCGAAATCCGCAACGTCACCGCGGCGCTGTGCCTGATGTGGCTGCAGCTGAACCGCGAGCGCCTGAACCGCGAATGGACCGCCGAATGACGGAACTTCTCTACCGCAGCGATGCCTATCTGCGCGAAACCGAAGCGAAGGTTCTCGCCGCCGGCCCCGAAGGCGTCGTGCTCGACCGTTCGAATTTCTACGTCCAGGCCGGCGGCCAGCCGGGCGACACCGGCATCCTGCGCTGGGACGGCGGCGAGATGGTGGTGGCCAATACCGTCAAGGGCGAGGCCGGCCCGCTGCACGTCCCCGCCGAGGGCGCCTCGCTGCCGCCGGTCGGCGCCAGCGTCACCATCGTGCTGGACTGGGACCGCCGGCACCGGCTGATGCGGATGCACACGGCGATGCACCTGCTCTGCAGCCTGATCCCCGGCGCCGGGGTGACCGGCGGGCAGATCGGGCTGGAGCGCTCGCGCCTGGATTTCGACCTGGCCGAGCCGCCCGCCAAGGAATGGCTGTCCGAGCAGCTGACCGCGCTGGCCGCCGCCGACCATGCGGTGACCGATCGCTGGATCACCGATGCCGAACTCGACGAGAATCCTTCTCTCGTGCGCACGCTGTCGGTGAAGCCGCCGCGCGGCTCCGGCCAGGTGCGGCTGGTCCGCATCGGCGCCGAAGAAAACCCCGTCGATCTGCAGCCCTGCGGCGGCACGCATGTGCGCCGCACCGGCGAGATCGGCCCGGTCACCGTCACCAAGCTCGAGAACAAGGGCAAGCAGAACCGGCGCGTCTATCTGGTGCTGGAAGGGTAGGGACACGATGCAGGACCTGGTCACCACGGAATGGCTTGCCGGCGAGCTCGGCGCGCCCGATCTGCTGGTCTTCGACACCACCAAATACCTGCCGAACGAGCCGAAGGACGCGCTGGCCGAATATGCCGCGGCGCATATCCCCGGCGCCGGCTTCTTCGACATCGACCAGGTGGCCGATCCGGAGACCGACCTGCCGCATATGGCGCCGACCCCCGGCCGTGCCGCGCGGGAGCTGGGCAAGCTCGGCATCGGCAACCGGCACCGCGTTGTCTTCTACGATCAGAAGGGGCTGTTCTCGGCGGCGCGTGGCTGGTGGCTGATGCGGCTGTTCGGGCATGAGCGTGCGGCGGTGCTCGATGGCGGCTTGCCGAAATGGCTGGCCGAGGGGCGGGCGACCGCCACGGGCCCGGTCGTCGCGCCGGCACGCCAGGATTTCTGGGCCGATTTCATCGCCCGCCGCATGGCCGGCATCGGCGACGTCAAGCGCATCGTCCACGACCGCTCGGCGCTGATCCTCGACGCCCGTGCCAAGGGCCGCTTCGACGGCACCGCGCCGGAGCCGCGGCCGGGCCTGCCCTCCGGCCATATGCCGGGCGCGGCCAATGTGCCGGCGACCAGCCTGCTGGCCGCCGACCAGACCATGCTGCCGCCGGAAGAGCTGCGCGCCCGCTTCGCCGCCGTCGGCGTCGATGGCAGCCGGCCGCTGGTCGCCTCCTGCGGCACCGGCGTCACCGCCTGCATCATCGCCCTCGGCCTGGTGCGCGCCGGCCTGCCCGAGCCGGCGATCTACGACGGCTCCTGGACCGAATGGGCCGCGCGGCCCGAAACCCCGAAGCAGAGCACGCCCTGATGCCCGACGACCTGCCCCCGACGACGCGCCATTCGAATTCCGGCCAGGACTTCGCCACCCGCGTCACCCATGGCGGCCGCCCCGGCATTCGCGAGCATGGTTTTGTTAATACCCCGGTCTACCGGGGTTCCACCGTCCTGTATCCGTCCTGCTCGGACGGGGTCGCCATCAACAAGCGCTCCTTCGAGCAGGTGATGACTTACGGCACCGCCGGCGGTCCCACGCATTTCGCACTGGAAAATATGGTCGCCGAGATCGAGGGCGGCAGCCGCGCGCTGATCGTCGGCACCGGGCTCGCGGCCTGCTCGCTGCCGCTGATGGCCTATCTCTCGGCCGGCGACCACTGCCTGATCCCCGACAGCACCTATGGCCCGACCCGGCGCGTGGCCAACGGCATGCTGGTCCGCTTCGGCATCGAGGTCGAGTATTACGACCCGCTGGCCGACGCCGCCGGGCTGGAGCGGCTGATGCGGCCGAACACCAAGGTCCTCTTCGTCGAGAGCCCCGGCAGCCACACCTTCGAGCTGCAGGATATCCCGGCGCTGGCCGAGGTCGCCCATGCGCATGGCGCCAAGGTGATCATGGACAACACCTGGGGCGTGCACCACTTCCAGCCCTTCACCAAGGGCGTCGACGTCTCGATCCAGGCGCTGACCAAGTATGTCGGCGGGCATTCCGACGTGCTGCTGGGCAGCGTCACCGTCAACAGCGAGGAAGACTGGCTGACCGTGGTCGCTGCCGCCCGGCAGATCGGCCATTACGCCAGCCCCGACGATTGCTGGCTGGCGCTGCGCGGCCTGCGCACCATGGCGCTGCGGCTCAAGCACCAGCAGCAGGCGGGGCTGGCCGTCGCCCGGTGGTTCGAAAGCCGCCCCGAGGTTGCCCGGGTGCTGCACCCGGCGCTGCCCAGCCACCCGCAGCACGCGCTGTTCAAGCGCGACTTCTCCGGCGCCTGCAGCCTGTTCGGCGTCGTCTTCCAGCCGCGCTACACGCCCGCGCAGATCGAGGCGGCGGTCGACGGGCTGAAGCTCTTCGGCATCGGCGCCTCCTGGGGCGGCTATGAGAGCCTGGTGCTGCCGACCACCAACGGCATCACGCGGACGGCCACCAGCCTCGACGTGCTGGAGGGGCCGACGGTGCGCTTCCATGTCGGGCTGGAGGAGCCGGCCGACCTGATCGCCGATCTCGAGGCTGCGCTGGACGGCCTGCCGAAGTGAAGACAGGAGGGCGGCGGCCTCAGCCGGGCCGCCGCCTTTCCAGATAGTTTTTCAACGCCGCCGAGCGGGCGGCCAGCGCCACGCCAGCGGCGAGCAGCGCCAGCGCCGCCAGGAAGGCGGCCTCGGCCGGCGAGACCCCGCCGGAGGCCAGGCGCAGCGCGGCGGCGGCGCCGGCCAGCGCCGGCAGCAGCCACCAGAACCAGACAAAATTCTGTCCGAAGAGCAGCGGCAGCGACGCCCCGATGCTCGCCGCCGCCGCCGCCAGGATGGCCGGGAAGGGCGCCGGGGCGCCTGCCAGCGCCAGCCAGGCGAGGGCGAGCGCAAGCGTCGGCAGCACCGCCTGACCCAGGAAGACCGCCAGCGCCGCGCCGGCCTCGGCCGGGCGGGGCAGGGCAGCGGTCACAGCGCCTCCGCGACATAGACCACCAGCTCGCGCGAGGCGCCGCCGGTGGCGCTGCCGGTCAGGCTGAGCCCGGCGCCGATCACCGCCAGCAGCTCCTGCCGGGCGCGGGCGGAGAGCGCGATCGAGGTGTAGCGGCCGCTGCCGCCCAGCCCCGCGGTGATCGCCTTGCGCATCGGCCGCGACAGGGTCTGGCCGGCGATGACGCCGCCGCGCGAGGCGCCCGCCTTGGCCAGCGTCCCCGCGAAGCGCGAGGCGCCGCGGGTGGCCGCCCCCGCACCCGCCAGCCCGACCACGTCCAGCGCCAGCATGGTGTTCTGATAGGCCGGCGAGGCGTCCAGGTTGTCGTTGGTGGCGCCCTGGTCGGTGACCTCGTTGTAGACACGATAGCCGGAGGCCGCGCATTGCGCGGCGCCCGCGACCGTCGCCGCCCCGCTGGCCACCGCCGCGACGCCGGCGACGCCGCCCGTGGGCGCGGCGGCGGCGCTGAAGAAGATGGTGCCGACCGCGGCCAGCGCGGTGCCCCCGCAATTTAGGCCCATCTGAAAAAGCTCCCAGCCCAGCTTGCTCTTGCGGGCCGGGGGGACGGCGGTGGGCACCGGGCTGGGTGGCGCCGGGTTGAGCTCGAAGACGACGATGCGCTTCGGGCCATAGACCGCGGCGGCGCGCAGCTGCTCGCAGCCGCCGGCCTGGCAGAAGACCACCGCCGCGCCGCGCAGCTCCGGATGGCGGTCCACCGCCTGCACCAGCTGCGCCCGGTCATGCGCGCTGACCCCCGCGCTGGCCTGTGCATGCCTCACCCCGGCCGCCGCTCCCGTCGTCGCTGACATCCGCCTTCGCTCTCCCGTCGTTGTGGCTCGGGCTGCTTTAGCGAAGCGGCGCCGGCGCAGGCTTCACAGCCGCGCCAGCCTGGACGCGGCCGGGCCGATCCCCCTGCAAATGCGCAGGCCGCGCACGGGCTTGTGTGAAAAGCGGGGGGCAAAGGGCAACCCGCGGCGTGGCTGCGGCGCTATCGCGCTGCGCTCTCCGTCCTTCTGGTCAAGGAAACCCCCGTGCCGCCTGCGATCAACAAGTCCCGCGTCACCGAGGGGCGGCCGAACCCGCTCGGCGCCACCTGGACCGGCCTCGGCGTCAATTTCGCGCTGTTCTCGGCCCATGCCACCAAGGTGGAGCTCTGCCTCTTCGACGATGCCGGCGAGACCGAGCTCGAGCGGATCGAGCTGCCGGAATACACCAACCAGGTGTTCCACGGCTTCCTGCCCGACGCGCGCCCCGGCACCATCTACGCCTATCGCGTCCATGGCCCCTATGAGCCGACCGAGGGCCACCGCTTCAACGCCAACAAGCTGCTGCTCGACCCCTACGCACTCAGCCATGTCGGCGACCTGCAATGGGACCATGCGCTGTTCGGCTACACGATCGGCCACAAGGACGAGGACCTGTCCTTCGACGAGCGCGACAGCGCCCGCTTCATGCCGAAATGCCGCGTGGTCGACCCCGCCTTCACCTGGGGCGACGACCGCCGGCCGCGCATCCCCTGGGAGCGCACCATCATCTACGAGACCCACGTCAAGGGCATCACCAAGCGGCACCCGCTGATCCCGCCGGACCGCCAGGGCACCTATTCGGGCCTGTCCAGCCGCGAGATGATCCGGCACATCAAGTCGCTGGGCGTCACCGCGGTCGAGCTGCTGCCGATCCACTTCTTCCTGAACGACGACTACCTGCTGCAGAAGGACCTGGTGAACTACTGGGGCTACAACAGCCTCGGCTTCTTCGCCCCGGCGCGGCGCTATGCCCGCAACCAGGACTTCGCCTTCGCCGAGTTCAAGGAGATGGTGGCCCGCCTGCACGATGCCGGGCTCGAGGTCATCATGGACGTGGTCTACAACCACACCGCGGAGGGCAACGAGAAGGGGGCGACGCTCTCCTTCAAGGGCATCGACAATGCCAGCTACTACCGGCTGCTGCCCGACCAGAAGCGCTACTACATCAACGACACCGGCACCGGGAACACGGTGAACCTCTCGCACCCCCGGGTGCTGCAGATGGTCAACGACAGCCTGCGCTACTGGGTCAACGAGATGCATGTCGACGGCTTCCGCTTCGACCTGGGCACCATCCTGGCGCGCGAGCCCGACGGCTTCGACACGCAATCCGCCTTCCTCAAGGCCTGCATGCAGGATCCGGTGCTCGCCGACGTCAAGCTGATCGCCGAGCCCTGGGACATCGGCCCCGGCGGCTACCAGGTCGGCAACTTCGCCCCCGGCTGGGCCGAGTGGAACGACAAGTACCGCGACACCGTGCGCGGCTTCTGGGTGGGCGAGGAAGGCAAGGCGGCCGATCTCGGCAACCGCCTCTCCGGCTCGGCCGACCTGTTCGACCACCATGGCCGCAAGCCCTGGGCCAGCATCAACTTCCTGGCCGCGCATGACGGCTTCACGCTGAACGACCTCGTCACCTATGACGAGAAGCACAACGAGGCGAATGGCGAGGAGAACCGCGACGGCCATTCGCACAACCTGTCGCACAATTACGGTGTCGAAGGCCCGACCGACGACGAGGAGATCAACGCCGTCCGCGAGCGGCAGATCCGCAACATGCTGGCCACCCTCTATCTGAGCCAGGGCACGCCGATGCTGCTGGCCGGCGACGAGTTCGGCCGCAGCCAGCAGGGCAACAACAACGCCTATTGCCAGGACAACGAGATCTCCTGGTTCGACTGGGACTATGGCGAGCGCGGCGAGCGGCTGGTGGCCTTCACCCAGCGTCTGGCCGCCCTGCGCCAGCGCTTCCCGGTGCTGCGCCGCGGCCGCTTCCTCTCGGGCGAATACCACGAGGCCAGCGGCGCCAAGGCGCTGTCCTGGATCAAGCCCTCGGGCGAGGAGATGGAAGGCGCCGACTGGGAGGACCCCAACACGCGGTGCCTGGCCAAGCTGCTCGACGGCCGGGCGCAGGAGAGCAACATCCGCGTCGCCGCGCATGACGCGACGCTGCTGCTGATCATGAACGCGCATCACGATGCGGTCGACTTCACCCTGCCAGCGGTGCAGGACGGCGCCGGCTGGATCCGCCTGCTCGACACCAACCTGCCCGACGAGGAGGAGGAGGAGCCCGTCTTCCCGATCGGCGAGAGCTACACCGTCACCGGCCGTTCTTGCCTGTTGTTCTGCCTGAAGACGCAGCGGCGCCGGGCGCGCTGAGCTTGAGACCGGCCGCCCCGGGACCGCGTCCCGGGGCCGCTGTCAAAACGACTTGGAAAACCAGATGCGGTCATGGCCGGCGGGGCGGCCCTTCAGCCGGCCGATCTCGACATAGCCTTGCGCCAGGTAGAAATCCGGCGCCTGGAAGCTGCTGGTGTTCAGATGCGCCCCCACCGCGCCGAGGCGCTGCGCCTCCAGCTCCGCCGCTGCCAGCAGCCGCTTACCCAGGCCCTGGCCGCGCAGACCCTCATCCACCCAGAACTTGTCGATATAGAGCCAGTCCAGCGCCACCTCGCCCACCAGGCCGGCGACGACGCGCCCCTCGGCATCGCGGCGGGCGAAGGCCAGCGGGCGGCCAAGGCCGCCGTCGCGCCGCTCCGGCATCATGGTCCGGCGATGCGCCAGCAGCCCGGCGCGGACGGCGCCGGCGACCTCGGCCATGTCCTCGGGCGGGATGGGCGGCATGGCGGCAAGGCGTGGCGGCATCGCAGTCTATCCCCTGGCAGCGTCGAGCACGGCCTGCGCCAGCGCGCGGGCTTCGGTGGCGGCCGTACCACGCGGCGCCGCCTCTGCCACCCCCAAGCCTTGCGCGAAGGCGGTGGCGAAGGCGGTGCGGTTGCCGAGCGCCACCCCCAGCAGCGGCAGCTCGCGGCGGCCGAGCTCGGCGGTGATCTCGTCGCGCAGCTTCCCCGTCGCCGGCACCCGGTTCAGCAGCAGCCGCACCGCGCGCTTCTCGGCCGCCGCCATCTCCAGCGTCGCATCCATCGCCCAGAGATCGGCCGAAGAGGGCTGCAGCGGCACCAGCACCAGGTCGGCGCTCCGGATGGCGATGCGCGCGTCGCTGTCGGCATGCGGCGGCGTGTCGATCACCAGCATGTCATGCGCGCCGCGCAGCCGGTCCAGCGCCGCCGGCATGCGCCAGCCCGAGACCGCCTCGAAATGCAGCGGCGCCGCCAGGTCCTGGCCCAGCCGCTGCTGCTGCCAGCGCGCCAGGCTCTGCTGCGGATCGCTGTCCAGCAGGGCGACGCGGCTGCCCGTCCGCGCCAGGGTGGTGGCCAGCGTCGCCGCCACCGTGGACTTCCCCGCGCCGCCCTTGCGCTGCGCCACCGCCACCACGAACGCCATCCCGATGCCCCCCGGCTGGACCCGAGGCCCATCCTGCCCGCTGCCCGCGCATCCGGCCAGCATGGACGTCGGCGCCCCGCCACCCCACACTAGGGGCGACCGTCTGAGGAGACACGCCATGGCCGTCGACGACATCACCCCCCGCGCCACCTGGGACGCGCTGCGCGCCGATCCCGACGCCGCGCTGATCGACGTGCGCACCAATGCCGAATGGAACTTCGTCGGCTTTCCCGACCTGTCCGAGGCCGGCAAGGAGCCGCTGATGATCTCCTGGCAGGTCTTCCCCTCGATGCAGGTGAACGCCGCCTTCGTCGACCACCTGCGCAAGGCCGGGCTGACGCCGCTGAACAAGCTGTATTTCCTGTGCCGCTCCGGCGCGCGCAGCCTGGCCGCGGCGCAGGCCGCCCAGGCCGCCGGCTTCGCGCATTCCTTCAACATCTCGGACGGCTTCGAAGGGCCGCCGGATGCGGAAGGGCATCGCGGACAAGTCGCGGGGTGGAAGGCTGAGGGGCTGGCCTGGCGGCAGCGGTAAGAGAAGGTAGGGGTAGGCGAGGGGAATGAATTCCCCTCGACCCCTTCTTTTTTCT